>NZ_QTQJ01000019.1:0-159588 GCF_003853795.1 Burkholderia sp. Bp8991
TAGATCTCGGCCTTCGGCTTGCCCGGCATGATCGTGCAGAGAAAATCCACGTACGCGGAGGGCACGCCCATGTCGACGAGGAAATACGAGTGCGAGAAGCTGAAGATGATCTGCAGCAGGTCGCGGCGCAGCAGCACGGTGTCGAGCGCGAGCAGGCCCGGGCGCACGTGGCGGATCGGCACCGCGAACGGCAGCATGCGATCGGCGTTGATGATGCGGCCGACGATGTACGCGCTCTTGTTGCGGAAGAACAGCGACGACAGCACGTGGATCTGGAAATTCGGCGCGGCGTCGAACTGGCCGAATTCGTCGCTGATCGCCTGCATCACGCAGCCGATGTCGCGCGTGAGATCCTCGAACGGCGGCTCGAGCTGGAAGTTCGTGACGATGCGCTCGAGCGTGGCCGCGAGCCCGTCGGTGCCCGGGTAGTACGCGCGATAGGTCGGCTTTGCGGCCGGCTCGTCGTTCTCGAGGTATTCGGTAGAGATCGCGGGCCGCACGAAGATGAAATCGTTGCTGAAATAGGAGCGGTGCAGGATCTTGCAGCACACCGAATTGAAGAACGTTTCCGCGCACTCGGGCTGGCGGTGCGACGTGAGCAGGCCGATGTAGTGCAGCTTGATCTGCTGCCACACCTCGTCGTCGATGTTCTCCGCGTCGTATTCGTCCTCCAGCAGCTCGACGCACTCCTGCACGCGATCGTCGTACGACGTGATCCGCTCGCGCGCGAGCCGCTGCAGACCGTGCCAGTCGGCGCGCTCGAATAGCGTCTTCGCCTCGACGGCGGCTTCCCGGAAGATCCGGTAGTGGCGGTCGAAGTATTCGAGCATCGTCTGCGCGACGTCGAAGCCGATTTGCGACGACAGCAGTTTGGGGAAGTGATTCATCGCGTGCAGGCTCGTTGAAGAGGGGCTGTAAGCACTCGCCATTTTAGCGCCCAAGTCGGCGTTTCAAGGACTTTCGGGGTCCGGCGCCCAAGCGCCGTCAATGGGCGGGTTGCTCGCCGTTGCACGCCGTTCGGTGCATCTTCGCGTAAAGATACGGGTACGGAACCGATTCTGACACGAACTTTTTTTGGCCGTCCGGCGCGCGCCGGCACGCGTTTCGCGCGACGGCGATAGAATCGACGCGATGCCCGCCGCGGCATGCCGCGCGCTCCTGCACTTGCATTCGCACCCGCGCCCGCATTCGCATTCGCACCGATAACGACGAGACACCCCACCGATGAACGCACTGGAACACCAACTCGACTATCCCTTCGCCGACACGCTACCCGCCGCGGGCGACACGTTCGAGGTCGCGCCCGGCGTGCGCTGGCTGCGCATGCCGCTGCCGTTTTCGCTCGATCACATCAATCTCTGGCTGCTGCGCGACGAGATCGACGGACAGGCCGGCTGGACGATCGTCGACTGCGGTATCTCGTCGGATGCGATCCGTACGCACTGGGAACAGATCTTCGACACGCATCTCGACGGGCTGCCGGTGCTGCGCGTGCTCGTCACGCATTGCCATCCCGATCACTTCGGCCTGGCGAACTGGATCTGCGAAGGCGGCGACCGGCGCCGCTGGAACGTGCGGCTGTGGATGACGCTCGGCGAATACATGTTCGGCTGCCTGATGGCGGCCGGCAACGGCTCGAACGCCGGCGGCGCGGCCGCCGCCGATCACTTCGCGCGTCACGGGCTGACCGATCCGGCCGCGCTCGACAAGCTGCGCAACCGTCGCAGCTATTACTCGGACCTCGTGCCGGCCGTGCCGCCGCGCTACCGGCGCCTGCGCGAAGGCGACCCGGTGACGATCGGCGCGCGCACGTGGCGCGTCGTCACCGGCTACGGCCATTCGCCTGAACATTGCGCGCTCTACAGCGAAGCGGACGGCGTGCTGATCTCCGGCGACATGGTGCTGCCGCGCATCTCGACCAACGTGTCCGTGTTCGATCTCGAACCGGAAGCGAACCCGCTCGCGCTGTACCTCGAATCGCTCGGCCGCTACGAGACGATGGCGCCCGACACGCTCGTGCTGCCGTCGCACGGCAAGCCGTTCCGCGGCGTGCGCACCCGCATCGCGCAACTGCGCGCGCACCACGACGCGCGGCTCGACGAAGTGCGCGTCGCCTGCGCGGAGAAGCCGGCGAGCGCCGCCGACATCGTGCCGATCATGTTCCGCCGCCGCGAGCTCGACATCCATCAGATGACGTTCGCGCTCGGCGAGGCGCTCGCGCACCTGAACCTGCTGTGGCTTGCGGGCGAACTCGTGCGCGAGCAGGGCGACGACGGCGTGATTCGCTTCGCGCGGGCCTGAGCGCTGCCGGCCCGACGTTCCCTCGTTTTCAGCGTTCAACCCGGTCCGTGCCGTTCCAACAACGCGAAATCCGTCGTCCCTATCGGCAAAGGCCTGCTCGAATCGGAGCGGCTCGTCAGGCAGCGGTTCGTCGAATCGGACATCACGCGAAACGACGAACGACCGTGAGCGTCAATCACGCGACGGGTTCGTAACGCCACCCGTCGCGCTGCCATTGCATCGTGTGCGTCGGCGCGAGCGCCGCGAGAAACGCGGCGTCGTGCGACGCAACCACGAGCGCACCGGGGAAGCCGGCCAGCGCGGCTTCGATCGCGCGCACCGATTCGAGATCGAGGTGATTGGTCGGCTCGTCGAGCAGCAGCAGCTGCGCGGGCGTGCCGCGCCACAACGCGCACGCAAGCGCGGCCTTCAACCGCTCGCCGCCGCTCAGGCGCTGCACCGGCTGCGTCGCGCGCGCGGCATCGAGCTGCAGCAGCGCGAGCCGGCTGCGCAGGTCGCCTTCGGCGAGCGGCGTAGCGAGGCTGCCCAACTGGTCGACGATCGAGCGCTCGCGATCGAGCAGCGCGAGCCGCTGGTCGAGATACGCGGCGCTCACGTGCGTCGCGCACGTGCCCGCGCGCGGCGCGAGTTCGCCGGCGAGCATGCGCAGCAACGTCGATTTTCCGCAGCCGTTCGGGCCCGTCAGCGCGATGCGCACCGGGCCGCTGGCCGACCACGTGATCGCGTCCGCGCGCCCGGCGGTGCGCCACGGCAGTCGGGCGCGCTCGAGCGTGAACAGCTGGCGGCGCGCGCTGACCTCGGTGCCCGGCAGCGACACGAGCACCGGCGCGTCGGCTTCGACGCGCGCGGCTGCGTCCTGCACGCGTTCGTCGAGCGTCGCCTTGAACGCGCTCTGGTCGCGGCGCACCTGCCCCATGATGTTGCGCGCGGCGCCCTTGCGCCGCTGCTTCGCGCCCGACGACAGGTTGGCCGTCTTCGCATCGCGCAGCGAGCCGGCCGCGTGGCGCTGGATCGTGTCGTGTTCCTGTTCGAGCCGGCGCCTGGCGCGCCCGCGCTCGGTGCGCGCATGCTCGAGCGCGGCCTGCGCGGCATCCTGTTCCGCGTCGCGTTGCGCGCGATACAGCGCGTAGTTGCCGCCGTAAGTACGCACGCCGTGCGGCGTCAGCTCGACGATGCGCTGCACGTGCGCGAGCAGCGCGCGGTCATGGCTGACGATCACGACGCCGCCGCGCCAGCCGTCGAGCGCCGTGCGCAGCCACGCGCGGCCCGGCGCGTCGAGGTGGTTGGTCGGTTCGTCGAGCACCAGCAGCCCGGCCTCCGAGAGCAACGCGCCGATCAGCGCGACGCGCGCCCTCTGGCCGCCGCTCAACGCATGTGCCGGTGTATCGGCGCGCACGTCGTGCAGGCCGGCCGCGTCGAGCGCCGCGCGCAGCCGCTCGGCGAGGTCCCAGCGATCGCCGATCAGGTCGAAGTCGTGTGCGCTCGCGCGGCCGTCCGCGAGGCGTGCGAGGGCCGCGAGCGGCGCATCGAGCGCGGCGAATTCCGCGACGGTCCGCGTGGTGTCCGGTGCGTCGTCGTGCTGCTGCGCGACGTAGACGACCGACGTCTGCCGGTCGATCGCGCCCGCGCTCGGCGTGCGCCGGCCGGCGATCAGTTGCGCGAGCAGGCTCTTGCCGGCGCCGTTGCGGCCGACGATGCCCGTCGGCGTGCGGTCGATGGAAAGGTCGAGCGAATCGAACAGCGTGACGCCGTCGTCGAAGCGGAAGGAAACGTGATGAAGCGCGACGAGCGCGCCGGTCGGCGTGGCAGCAGCCATAAGCACCTCCGAAAATGCGTGAAACCCTTCGCGCGCGGCGTGCGAGGCACGGCGGCGAAAACATTTTTGGGAAGGCTTAGTTGTTCACTTCGGCTGGCGTCCGGTATGAGGAATGAGCGCGCAGTGTAGCAAGCGCGGCGCGCGGGCCGCAAGCGACGGGCCGGGGCGCCGTCGCTTGCGCGCCACGCGCGGTTACTGCACGGCGACTGCCGCGAAGTTCTGCCGGCCGAACGGGCTGACGTGATAGCCGCTCACGTTCGCACGCGTGAGCGCGGCCGCGGTCGGGTAGCCGAGCGGAATCCACAGCGCCTCGTCATGGATGATCTTCTGCGCCGATTCGTACAGCTTCGCGCGCTTGCTCTGGTCGGCGGTCGACTTGCCGTCGGCGATCAGCTTGTCGAGCTGCGCGTCGCAGAAGCGCGCGAAGTTGATGCCCGACTTCACCGCGTTGCAGCTGAACAGCGGCGACAGGTAGTTGTCCGGATCGCCGTTGTCGCCGGCCCAGCCCATGAACAGCATGTCATGCTGGCCGAGCTTCGCCTGCTTGATCAGCTCGCCCCACTCGATCACCTTCACCTCGGCCTTCACACCGATCTTCGCGAGGTCGGCCTGCAGCAGTTCCGCGCCGGCCTTCGGGTTCGGGTTCAGCACGCTGCCGGTCGGGCGCGTCCAGATCGTCGTCGAGAAGCCGTTCGGGAAACCGGCCGACGCGAGCAGCTGCTTCGCCTTCGCGGGATCGTACGTATACGGCGCGACGTCCTTCGCGTAGCTCCACGTGTTCGGCGGATACGGGTTGTTCGCGGCCGTCGCCGTGTTGTCGAACACCACCTTCAGGTAGGTCGCGCGATCGAACGCGAGGTTCAGCGCCTCGCGCACCTTGTCGTTGTCGAGCGGCTTCTTCTGCGTGTTCAGCGCGACGAACGCGGTCATGAACGCGGGCGTCTGCACGACCTTCAGCGCGCCTTCGCCCTTCGCGGCGAGCACGTCCTGCGGTTTCGGCGACAGCGCGATCTGGCATTCGCCGGCCTTCACCTTTTGCATGCGCACCGACGGGTCGGGCGTGATCGCGTAGATCAGCCGGTCGACCTTCGGCTTCGCGCCCCAGTAGGCCGGGTTCACGTCGTAGCGGATCAGCGCGTCCTTCGTGTAGCTCTTCAGCACGAACGGGCCGGTGCCGACCGGCTTCGCGTTCAGGTCGGCCTGCTTGCCGGCCTTCAGCAGCTGGTCCGCGTATTCGGCCGAGTAGATCGACGCGAAGCCCATCGTCAGGATCGGCACGAACGTCGCGTTCGGCTCGTTCAGCACGAACTTCACCGTGTTGTCGTCGACCTTCGTGACCGACTTCACGAGTTTCACGAGGCCCATCGACTGCGCGTGCGGGAAGCCGCTCGCGCCGGCCACCTTGTGCCACGGGTTCGCATCGTCGAGCATCCGCGAGAACGTGAACACGACGTCGTCCGCGTTCAGCGGGCGGCCCGGCTTGAAGTAGTCGGTGGTCTGGAACGCGACGTTCGGGCGCAGATGGAACGTGTACGTGAGGCCGTCGGCGCTCGCTTCCCATTTGTCGGCGAGCGCGGGCACGACCTTCTTCGCCGCTTCGTCGTACGACACGAGCGTATTGAAGATCACGTCGGCCGATGCGTTGGTCGTGACGAGCGAGTTGTACTGCACGACGTCGAAGCCGTCCGGGCTCGATTCCGTGCAGACGGTGAGCGGCTTGGCGGCGGCGAGGCTGGGGGCGGCGAGGGCGGCGGCGGCGGCGGCCGCGGCGAACAGCTTGACGTGCATAGGTTCTCCCACGTTGCTTGTGATTTTTGCTGGGTGTCGGAATGCGGGCGTGGCCCGGTTACAGGCGGGGCCGGCGCGGCTGGCGGATAGCATACCGTCAAAGCGCGCAGTGCGTGAAAAAAGGCGCCGGAACGCAGCGAATTGAGCGAGAAACGGCTGCGTTCGCGACGGAATGCGTGCTGGGGCGGCGCAGCGGCGGGGAGATGAGACAGGCGCGACGGCGAACGACCGGCGGCCGAGATGGGGGGCGGGGAGAGCGCAGGCCAAAGCGGATCGGCGAGGATCGGTGCTGATCGACGCGAATCGCCGAATCACCGAATCACCAGAATCGGCAGAATCGCCGCGCCAGCTGCGGCGAGTCGTGTGGAAGGAGGAGCGATGCGTGCGACGTTGGCGCCGCACTCAATGCGCGCCGGCCTTCGGCTTGCGCGGCGCCTTCTCGAACAGGCGGTCATAGAGCCAGCGCGGCAGCACGTGCAGCACCTTCGCGACGACGCCCATCTGCCACGGAATCACGCGGAACGCGTGCTGCCGCGCGATCGCGCGCGCGGCGCGGGCCGCGAAGCGGTCGGCGTCCATCAGGAACGGCATCCGGTACGGGTTGTGCGCGGTCATCGGCGTGCGGATGTAGCCGGGCGCGATCGTCACGACGCCGACACCGGCCGGGCGCAGTTCGACGCGCAGCGCCTCGAGATACTTGATCGCGGCCGATTTGGACGCGCTGTACGCGCCGGACCCGGGCAGGCCGCGCACGCCGGCGACGCTCGCGACGCCGACCAGCGTGCCGTGGCGCGCGGCCGTCATCGGGCCGACGAACGGCTCGAACGTCGCGACCATCCCGTAGTAGTTGATGTCCATCACGTTGCGGAACGTGGCGAGATCGCCCTGGCCCGTGACGGCGCCCTGGCTGATGCCAGCGTTCGCGATCACGACGTCGGGGCAGCCGTGCGCGGCGATGAACGACGCGGCGGCCGTCGCGAGCGCGTCGGCGTCGCGCACGTCGGCGGAATAGACGGAGACGGACAGCTTGGGAAAGCGTCGCGCGAACGCATCGAGGGCATCGGTGCGGCGCGCGACGAGGGCGAGCGTGGCGCCCTGGCGGGCGTATTCCTCGGCCATCGCGAGGCCGAGCCCGCTCGACGCGCCGGTGATGAAGACCTTCAGCGGAGTAGTCATGCCGGCGCGCGGGCGGGGATCAGAGCTTCTTGTCCTGAACCTGCTTCACGAGGTAGTCGAGCACCTGCGCGGTACCCGGGATGCTGTTCGTGTAAGCCGGGCCCGTCTTGTACTTGCCCTGGACCACGATCGTCGGCACGCCGTCGATCGCGTAGTTCTTCAGCAGCTCGGCCGACTGCTTCACCTGGCCCTGCACGCTGAACGAGTTGTACGCGTCCATGAACTGCTTCTTGTCGACGCCCTGCGTCGCCAGGAAGTCGGCCTGCGCCTGCGGCGTCAGCAGGTAGTTCTTCTGCTTGTGGATCGCGTTGAAGATCGCCGGCGTGACCTTCTCCGAAATGCCGAGCGCCGACACCGCGTAGAACAGCTTCGAGTGCGGGAGGAAATCGTCGCGGAAGGCGACCGGCACGCGCTTGAAGTCGATGTTGTTGCCCTGCTTCTTCACCCAGGCCTCGACCGTCGGCTCGAATTCGTAGCAGTGCGGGCAGCCGTACCAGAAGAACTCGATGACTTCGACCTTGCCGGCCGGCGCGGACACCGGCTGCGGCGACTTCATCACCTCGAAGTCCTTGCCGGACACCGGTGCCGCGGGCGAAGCCTGGGCGAAGCCGGCTGCGGCCAGGCCGAGGGACAGAAGGAGCGTGCTAAGCAGTTTTTTCATGTTGTGGACGTCGAATCAGTTGCTCGGGTTACGAAACGTAACGGGTTCTGCGTGGGCGCGGCCGGTTGCTTACTGCTTCGTGAAACGGATCACCGCCGTGTCGACACCTGCATCGGACAGGCGCTGGCGGGCCGAGTTCATATCCTCGAATTTCGAGAACGGGCCGACGCGCACGCGGAAATAGGTCACGCCGCTGACATCGCGCTTCGACACCTTCGACTCGAAGCCCTGGAAGCCCAGCCGCGCGCGCTGCTGCTCGGCGTCGCCTTCCGTCTTGTACGCACCGACCTGCAGGAAGTAGCCGGTGTTCGCGTCGCTTGCGGTCGGCGGCTTCGCTGCCGCGGCGGACGTCGCGGACGGCGCCGGCTTCGGCGTGTTCGCGGCCAGTTGCTGTTGCTGCTGTTTCTGCGCGGCAGCCTGCTGCGCCTGCTTCTGCGCGGCGAAGCGCGCGAGGTCGTCCTCGCCGCCTTGCTGCTGCTGTTGCTGCTGCTGCGCCTGTTGCGTCTTCTTCGGCGGCGGCGGGTTGTCGGCCGGCTTCGGCGCGACGGCGACGCCATTGCCCGACGACGCGTTGTTCGATGCGGTGGTGTTGCCCGAGCCGCTGGCGTTGCCGGAGCCGTTCGTGTTGCCCGACGGCGGCACTTCGACGATCTGCGGTTCGGGCAGCAGGCCGCCCTGGGTCTGGTTCGCGGCCTGGCCCGGCGCGGTGTTGGGCGGCGCGGATTGCGCGGCCTGCGGCACCGGCTGGCCGGGCGTCTTGCCTTGCAGCGCGCGGTTCGGGTCGAACTGCTGCGGCTGGCTCGCGGCGTTGTCGGCCGGCGGCGGCGCGACCTTCGACACGAACGGCGACGGCGACCGCGTGATGTAGAGCGCCACCACCACCGCGATCGCGAGGCCGACGATCAGGCCCAGCACGATTCCAAGAAATGTCCCTCCGGCTTGTTTCGATTGCTTCGAAGTTCGGCGTGGTTGTGCCATTGCTTGAGTCACCTGCAAAAAGAATCGTGAAAAGGCTGCGACGGGCATCCGGCGGCGGGTGCTCCCGTCGCAGGCGCGCCTGCCGCAGCCATTCGCTGCCCGGTCCGGGCCGCTTACATCTTGGCGGGCGCGGACACGCCGAGCACCGCCAGGCCGTTCTCGAGCACTTGCCGGGTCGCGGCGAGGAGCGCGGCGCGCGCGTTGCGCGGCGCTTCGTCGTCGACCAGCACGCGCTCCGCATTGTAGAACGAGTGGAATTCACCAGCGAGATCGCGCAGGTAGAACGCGACCGCGTGCGGCGCCAGTTCGTTCGCCGCGTGCGTGAGCATGTCCGGATACTCGGCGAGCTTCTGCATCAGCGACACGGCCTGCGGGCTCGTGAGCTGCGACAGGTCGGCACCCGGCAACTGCGCCGCTTCGACGTTGTAGCGGGACTTCAGTTCGTTGAGCACCGAGCAGATCCGCGCATGCGCGTACTGGACGTAATAGACCGGGTTCTCGTCGTTCTGTTTCAGCGCGAGGTCGATGTCGAACACGAATTCGGTGTCGGCCTTGCGGGAGATCAGGAAGAAACGGACCGCGTCGCGGCCGCGCGTGATGGTCGCCTCGTCGATCAGGTCGGGGGCCGCTTCCTGGCCCGGCGTCGCGCCGCCCGACCATTCGATCAGGTCGCGCACCGTCACGTAGCTGCCCGCGCGCTTCGACAGCTTCACTTCCTGGCCGTCGCGCATCACGGTGACCATCTTGTGCAGCACGTAGTCGGGATAGCCCTTCGGGATGCCGATGTGCAGGCCCTGCAGGCCCGCGCGCACGCGCGCGATCGTGCCATGGTGGTCCGAACCCTGGATGTTGATCACCTTCGAGAAGCCGCGCTCCCACTTCGTCACGTGGTACGCGACGTCCGGCACGAAGTACGTGTACGTGCCGTCCGTCTTGCGCATCACGCGATCCTTGTCGTCGCCCTCGTCGGTCGTGCGCAGCCACAGCGCGCCGTCCTGCTCGTAGGTCATGCCGGCCTTGATCAGCGCGTCGACCGTCTTCTCGACCCGGCCTTCGCTGTACAGCGACGACTCGAGGTAGTACTGGTCGAATTTCACGCCGAACGCCTGCAGGTCCATGTCCTGCTCGTGACGCAGGTACGCGACCGCGAACTTGCGGATCGCGTCGAGATCGTCGATGTCGCCCGCGCCGGTGACCGGCTCGCCGTCCTTCGCGGCAACCGTCTCGCGGTTCAGGTAGTCGCGTGCGATGTCGGCGATGTATTCGCCGTTGTACGCGGCTTCCGGCCAGCCCGCGTCGCCCGGCTTCAGGCCGCGCGCGCGCGCCTGCGTCGAGATCGCGAGGTTGCCGATCTGCACGCCGGCGTCGTTGTAGTAGAACTCGCGGTGCACCGCGTAGCCCTGGCTCGCGATCACGTTCGCGAGCACGTCCCCGAGCGCCGCCTGGCGGCCGTGGCCGACGTGCAGCGGCCCTGTCGGGTTGGCCGACACGAATTCGAGCAGCACCTGCTTGCCCTTTTCGCGATCCGACGTGCCGAACGCGCGGCCCTGGTCGAACACGGCGGCGATCACCGCCTGCTTCGCGGCGGCCGTCAGGCGCAGGTTGATGAAGCCGGGGCCGGCGATTTCGGCCGCGTCGACGAGCCCTTGCGCGGCCGGCTGGGCCGTGAGCGCGGCGACGATCTGCTCGGCGAGCTGGCGCGGGTTCGTGCCGAGCGGCTTGGCGAGCTGCATCGCGACGTTGCACGCGACGTCGCCGTGCGCGGCGACCTTCGGGCGCTCGAGCGTGATGGCCGGGGCGACGAACGCTGCGTCGGCGCCTTTCAGCGCGTGTGCGACCTGCGTGACGCTATCCGCGAGCAGGGCTTCGAGGGTCTGTTTGTGAGCTGGCAGCATGCTGGTAGAAGGCTTCGTTGGTGGCGGCCGGAAACGCCGGCCGGCCGGCGCGCTTTTTAAGCGCGCGTTTCAGGGATCGCAGAATTTTAACAGGTGCTAATATGCCGCTCAGGCGCCCCGCGTCCGCGAGGCCGGACGCCGGCCTGCCGGCGTCCCCCAACCGCGCCGCGCAGGCACAACAAGATGAAAAGGGAATAGTCATGATTACGTTCAAGAGCAAGGCGGCACAGGATCTCGACGTGCTGAAGGATTTCGCCGTATACGTGCTGGGCCTCGTCGGCAAGCAATTGGGCGAACGCGGTGTCATTACGCACGACGAACTGGACCACGCGATCGCGAAGCTGGAAGGCGCGGTCGCGCAGGCGAAGCAGGAGCGTGCCGAGCACGCCGGCCATTTCCACGAGGACGAAGACGACCACGCGCACCACGAAGTGCCGCCGAGCCTGGCGCAGCGCGTCGCACCGTTCCTGACGATGCTGCGCGAAGCGAAGGCCGGTCAGGCCGACGTGCACTGGGGCTTCTGAGCCGCGTTGCCCGCCTGACCCGATCGCGAGATCGCAAAGGCGCATGAAAAAGCCCGCTCGATGCGGGCTTTTTGATTTCGTCTGATCAAAAGGGCGGCGAACCGCCCCGGTCGTGCCCGGATCAAAGTTGCGGCGCGAGCGCGCGGCGCGCGTCGTCGAGCGACAGCTGCATTCGTTGCGCGTAGTCGTCGAGCTGATCCTGCCCGATTTTGCCGACCGAGAAGTAGCGGCTGTCCGGATGCGCGAGATAGAAGCCCGACACACTGGCCGCCGGCAGCATCGCCAGCGAATCGGTCACGCTCATCCCGATTTCGTCCGCGTGCAGCGCGGCGAACATGTCGCGTTTCACGAGGTGGTCGGGGCAGGCCGGGTAGCCGGGCGCCGGGCGGATGCCCGCGTACTTTTCGGCGATCAGCGCGTCGTTGTCGAGCGTCTCGCCGCTCGCATAGCCCCACAGCTCGCGGCGCACGCGCGCGTGCATCGCTTCGGCGAACGCTTCCGCGAAGCGGTCGGCGAGCGCCTTCAGCATGATTGCGCTGTAGTCGTCGTGGTCGGCTTCGAACTGCTTTTCCTTCACGTCGACGCCGAGGCCGGCCGTCACCGCGAACATGCCGATGTAGTCGGCGACGCCCGATTCCTTCGGCGCGATGAAGTCGGCAAGCGAGCGGTTCGGGCGCATCACGCCGTCGACCACCGGACGCACGCTCTGCTGGCGCAGGTTGCGCCACGTCATCAGCACTTCGGAGCGCGACTCGTCGGTGTAGATCTCGATGTCGTCGTCGTTGACCGTGTTCGCCGGCAGCAGCGAGATCACGCCGTTCGCGGTCAGCCAGCGGCCCTGGATCAGGCGCGCAAGCATCGACTTCGCGTCGGAGAACACGCGCCGCGCCGATTCGCCGACGATCTCGTCGTTCAGGATCGCCGGGTACGGGCCCGCGAGATCCCAGGTCTGGAAGAACGGGCCCCAGTCGATGTAGTTCGCGAGTTCGTTCAGGTCGTAATTCTTGAACACGCGGCGGCCGATGAACTTCGGCTTCACGGGCTGGTAGCCCGCCCAGTCGATCTTCGTCTTGTTCGCGCGCGCCTGCTCGAGCGTGACCATCGGCTGCGCCTTGCGGTTTGCGTGCTGGTCGCGGATCCGTTCGTAATCGGACTTCAGCTCGTCGAGGTACTTCGCCGCGCCTTCGTCCGACAGCAGGTTCGACGCGACCGACACCGAGCGCGACGCGTCCGGCACGTACACGACCGGGCCTTCGTAGTGCGGCGCGATCTTCACGGCCGTGTGCACGCGCGAGGTCGTCGCGCCGCCGATCAGCAGCGGGATCTTCTTCACGCGGAAGTAGTCGTCGCGCTGCATTTCGGACGCGACGTACGCCATTTCCTCGAGGCTCGGCGTGATGAGGCCCGACAGCCCGATGATGTCCGCGCCCTCGACCTTCGCCTTCGCGAGGATCTCGTTGCACGGGACCATCACGCCCATGTTGACCACTTCGAAGTTGTTGCACTGGAGCACGACCGACACGATGTTCTTGCCGATGTCGTGCACGTCGCCCTTCACGGTCGCGATGACGATCTTGCCCTTCGCGCGCACGTCGCCGCCCGCTTCCGCGAGCAGCCGCTTTTCTTCCTCGATGAACGGGATCAGGTGCGCGACGGCCTGCTTCATCACACGCGCCGACTTCACGACCTGCGGCAGGAACATCTTGCCCTGGCCGAACAGGTCGCCGACGATGTTCATCCCGTCCATCAGCGGGCCTTCGATCACGTTGATCGGGCGTCCGCCGGCCGCGGCGATCTTCGCGCGGACTTCCTCGGTATCCTCGACGATGAAGTTCGTGATGCCGTGCACGAGCGCATGCGAAAGCCGCTTCTCGACCGGCTGGTTGCGCCACTCGAGGTTCTCTTCCTTCTTCGCGCCGCCCGCCTTGAACTTGTCGGCGATCTCGAGCAGTCGGTCGGTCGAATCGTCGCGGCGGTTCAGGATCACGTCCTCGACGCGCTCGCGCAGCTCCGGATCGAGATCGGCGTACACGCCGAGCTGGCCTGCGTTCACGATACCCATGTCCATGCCCGCCTGGATCGCGTGATACAGGAACACGGTGTGGATCGCCTCGCGCACCGGGTCGTTGCCGCGGAACGAGAACGACACGTTCGACACGCCGCCGCTCACCTTCGCGTACGGCAGGTTCTGCTTGATCCAGCGGGTCGCCTCGATGAAGTCGACCGCGTAGTTGTTGTGCTCCTCGATGCCGGTCGCGACCGCGAAGATGTTCGGGTCGAAGATGATGTCTTCCGGCGGGAAGCCGACTTCGTTCACGAGGAAGTCGTACGAGCGCTTGCAGATCTCGGTCTTGCGTGCGTAGGTATCGGCCTGGCCCGTCTCGTCGAATGCCATCACGACCGCGGCCGCGCCGTAGCGGCGGATCAGGTTCGCGTGGCGGCGGAACGCGTCCTCGCCTTCCTTCAGCGAGATCGAGTTCACGATCGCCTTGCCCTGCACGCACTTGAGGCCGGCTTCGATGACTTCCCACTTCGACGAGTCGATCATGATCGGCACGCGCGCGATGTCCGGCTCGGACGCGATCAGGTTCAGGAAGCGCACCATCGCCGCCTTCGAATCGAGCATCGCCTCGTCCATGTTGATGTCGATCACCTGCGCGCCGTTCTCGACCTGCTGGCGCGCGACCGCGAGCGCCTCGTCGAACTGGCCGTTGAGGATCATCCGCGCGAATGCCTTCGAGCCGGTGACGTTGGTGCGTTCACCGACGTTGATGAAGAGCGTTCCGGACGTGACGTTGAACGGCTCGAGGCCGGCAAGGCGCATCATGTGATCGGTCATGGCGGTGCGAATTCGTATGAGGTAGGGCGGGCGTTGATGCGGTCGGTCAGGCGGCGTCGCTGTACTGGCTCGGCCAGCGGCGCGGTTTCACGTCGGCGAGCGCCTTCGCGATCTCGGCGATGTGCTCGGGCGTCGTGCCGCAGCAGCCGCCGGCGAGGTTCACGAGCCCGGCCTGCGCGAATTCCTTCAGGAGGCCCGACGTGACGTCCGGCGTCTCGTCGAAGCCGGTGTCGCTCATCGGGTTCGGCAGGCCCGCGTTCGGGTAGCACGACACGTAGGTGTCGCACAGCTTCGCGAGCTCGGCGATGTACGGACGCATCAGCGCCGCGCCGAGCGCGCAGTTCAGGCCGAACGTGAGCGGCTTCGCGTGGCGCAGCGAATTCCAGAACGCCTCGACCGTCTGGCCCGACAGGATGCGGCCAGATGCGTCGGTCACGGTGCCCGAGATCATGATCGGCAGGCGCTCGCCGGTGTCCTCGAACAGTTCGTCGAGCGCGAAGAGGGCGGCCTTCGCGTTCAGCGTGTCGAAGATCGTCTCGACGAGGAACAGGTCGACGCCGCCGTCGAGCAGCGCCTTCGCCTGCTGGTAATACGCGTCGCGCAGCTCGTCGAACGTGACGTTGCGCGCGCCCGGGTCGTTGACGTCCGGCGAGATGCTCGCCGTCTTCGGCGTCGGCCCGATCGCGCCCGCGACGAAGCGCGGTTTGTCGGGCGTCGCGTAGCGGGCCGCCGATTCGCGCGCGAGCCGCGCCGATTCGACGTTCATCTCGACGACGAGGTCTTCCATCCCGTAGTCGGCCTGAGCGACCGTCGTCGCGCCGAAGGTGTTGGTTTCGACGATGTCCGCGCCGGCCGCGAAGTACTGGTCGTGGATCTCGCTGATGATCTGCGGCTGCGTGAGCGACAGCAGTTCGTTGTTGCCCTTGATGTCGCGCGGGAAATCCTTGAAGCGCTCGCCGCGATACGCGGCCTCGTCGAGCTTGTAGCGCTGGATCATCGTGCCCATCGCGCCGTCGAGGATCAGGATGCGCGATTTCAGCAGCGCGGGCAGTGCGGCGCCACGCGTGTAGGGCGCGTCGAGCGGGGTGGAAGCGGCGAGAGGAGTCGCAGACATGGGCGAGAGACCGGCGAAGACGGGAAAACCGTCATTGTAGCCGGTGCGCCGGGGCGCCGCCCGGCCTCGCGCGGCGCGCAGCCGGCCGGCGCGGCATGCGGGTGGCGCGCACGGTCGTGGTGCAGGCAACGGTGCGGGCCCGATGCCTGCGTGCGTGCGGTCTGCGCGCAATGAACGTGCGTACCCGTATGCGGGTCGCGCACCGGCCGCATCAAACGAAAACCCCCGCCCGGCGAACCGGACGGGGGCTTGGATCGGAGTGCTCGCGGCGCCGCTTCAGTGCGGCGAATGGCCCGGCGATGCGCCGGGCCGCGGGTCGTCAGTGCAGGACGACGGGCATCATCATCAGGCTGTCGAACTGTCCGAGGAATTCGTCCACTTCGTCGAGCGACGGTTCATCCTCGATCAGCTGCTTCACGTGTGCGCGGAATCGTTCGGCGAGCTCGCCGTCGATGAAGATCTCGCGCTGGGCGTTCTTGTCGACGATTTCGTATCCGCCGGCATTCATCAGATGGTGGCCGGCCTGCGGCGCAAATTCGACGACGCAGTAGTTGGGGCTGTTGTAGATCATTTGCATGGCGGCACTCCTCTTCGCAGTGGCATCTGGCCTTGTTGTCCCGTAGGTGGGGCGGGCTGTGCCGGTTTCAAGGGGCTTGCGCTGCACACCCCGTTC
The DNA here is from genome assembly GCF_003853795.1 of Burkholderia sp. Bp8991. Lineage (NCBI taxonomy): Bacteria > Pseudomonadati > Pseudomonadota > Betaproteobacteria > Burkholderiales > Burkholderiaceae > Burkholderia > Burkholderia sp. Bp8991. The sequence continues at coordinate 15,766 of NZ_QTQJ01000019.1, forward strand.
TCCCGTTTGCGTGGGGTGTATCGGTTAGAAACCAATGTCTATCAAACGTTTCTTATTGTGATCCGGTGGACTGAAATAGTTGTTAAAGAGTGTCATCGGCCATTTCGGCGAGTCCTTTAATCGGTCGAAATTGCCGATTGGTCGACCGTCACGGCGCGGACGGCGCCGAGGCCGGCAGTGCAGACGCTGGCGCGGGCGGTTGCACGGCGGGCGGCGGCGCGGGTTGTGCCGGCTCCGCGGCCGGTGTGCTGGCAGGCGCGTTGGTTGCGCCTTCCTTCGTTGCGCCTTGCGTCGCGCCGGCGGTCGGTGCATCCGGCGGGGCGAGCCGGCCGTGCCACAGCAGCTCGATCTGCGAACCGTTCGGTTCCGATTGTACGAGCCTCGCGGGCAGCCAGTCGAGCGACGGCGCGAGCCACATGTCGATGCGGCGCGTGTCGCCGTCGCGGCGTGGCAGCCGCATGAAATGGCGTGCCCGGATGATGCCGGCCTGCGTCTGCACGTCCTCGTCGCCGATCACCGTGATCGGCCAGGTCTCGCCGCTGTTGTTGTCGATCACGAAGAACTGTTGCGTGACGCCCGGCTTGTACATGGCCGGATTGCCGCGCACGAGCCCCGACAGCTGCATCAGCATGCTGAAGCGATCCTGCACGCCGTCGGGCAGCGGCGCGTTGTTCGGCGTGCGCGTGAAGACCACCTGGCGGATCTCGCGGTTGAAGATCGCGATGTCCTCGGGCCGCTTGCCGCGCTTCTCGACATAGCGGTCGGGCGCGACGCCGAATGCGTCGATGCGGCCTTCGCTGCGGTAGGAGAATGGGCCGACGAACGGCACCGGCATCGACACCGACAGATCGTAGGTGCGCCCGTCGGTGCGCCAGTGGATCGTGCCGATCATGTTCTGCATCCCGTTGTAGAACGTGTCGTACTGCAGGTCGCCGGGCGGCGGCGCCGCGAACTTCACGCCGCTCGTCGCGGAGCCCGGCGTCGCGGCACTGGCGCCACTGGCGGCATCGCCGGACGATGCCGCGTGCGCGCCGGATGCGCCTGTCGTGCCGCTCGCGGCGGAGGCGGCGGCCGGCGGCGGCTCGCCGTGCTCGGCCGTCTGCGTCGACGTGAGGACCGGCTCGGGCGACGGCGCGGGCTTCGGTGCAGGCTTCGGCGTGGCGGGAGCCGGTTTCGCCGGCGCCTGCTCGGCCGGATGTTCTATCGGATGTTCGGCCGGCTTGGGCGCAGGCTGGCGCTCGATCGGTTGCGGCTTCAGCAATTCGATCTGCACCGGTATCGCGGCGGGCGCGGGCGGCGTGAACGCGTCGCGGCTGCGCGTCAGCCACAAGGCCGCAAGCGCGTGCAGCACCAGCACGACCACGAGCGCGATGCCCACGCGCAGCCAGCGGCGGGGCGGGGCGTGACGAGGACGGGTGTCGGCAGGCGGCATCGGCGAAACGGTACAGGGTTGGGGCGGTCGCGGCGCGCAGCGCGCGTCACAGCCGTCGGACCGCCGGATGCGCCGCGCGTTCGCGGTACATCGCGCGGGTGTCGCACGTGTGTAGCGCGCCCGGCGTGTCCGGCGTGTCAGGCGTGTCAGGCGTGTCAGGCGTCGCGCGCGTCCGGACTATAGCCGAGTTCGTAGGACAGTTTCTGCGCGCAGGCACGCAGCGCGGTGTCGATTTCGCCGCCCCACGCGATGTCGAACATGCCTTCCTGGCCGAGCGCGACGATCGCGAGCGCGAGTTCGCCGACCGCGTCGAACACCGGCATGCAGAACGCATGGATCGTCGGCAGCAGCATCCCTTCGACGCGCGCGGCCTGATGCGCACGCACGTCGGCGAGCACCGCCTCGACCTCGTCGAGCGTGCGCGGGCCGCCGTGATGCGGCGAGCGGCGCGTGTCGGCGAGCTCGCGTTCGAGCATCGCCGCGGTCTTGCTGCGCGGCAGGTACGCGGCGAACAGCAGGCCCGTCGCGGAGCCGAGCAGCGGCATCACGTCGCCGAGCTTCAGCGACGCCTTCGCGGGATGGCTCGATTCCATCCAGTGCACGATCGTCGGCCCCTGGTTGCCCCACACCGCGATGCCGACCGTCTGGTCGACGCGGTCGCGCAGCTCCGTCAGCGCGATCCGCGCGAGCTTCACGCCGTCGACGCGCGCGAGCCGCGCGAGCCCCATTTGCAGCGCGAAGCCGCCGAGCTCGTAGCGGCCCGACACGGGATCCTGCGACACGACGCCGAGCCGCGAGAAGCTGACCAGGTAGCGGTGCGCCTTCGCCGGGCTCATGCCCGCGCGCTGCGCGAGGTCGCGCAGCATCATCGCGCGCGGCTCGCTCGTGAGCACATCGAGCAGGCGGAAGCCGACCTCGATCGACTGGATGCCGGAACGGAGCTTCTCGCCGCCTTCACCGTGTTCGCCGGCGCCGGTGTCGTCGGTGTCGGAATCGGCGGGATCGTCGTCGGGAAGCGGGCTGGCAGGCATGGGCAACGGGGGCGCGACAAGGCGGCAAGGGTCGGGACGAAAACGGCGCGCACGATCGTGGCGCGCCGCACGGATTCACCATCGTAAAATAGATTCCCTCCATCGTCACTAAAACGGCAGATACCCCATGAAACTTGCATCGCTGAAGGACGGCACGCGCGACGGCCAGCTGATCGTCGTGTCGCGCGACCTGCACACCGCGGCGATCGCCGATGCGATCGCACCGACGCTGCAGCGCGTCCTCGACGACTGGGCGTTCTACGCGCCGCAACTGCGCGACCTTTACGACGCGCTGAACCACGGCCGCGCACGCAACGCGTTCGCGTTCGATCCGGCGAACTGCATGGCGCCGCTGCCGCGCGCGTTCCAGTGGGCCGACGGCTCCGCGTACGTGAACCACGTCGAGCTCGTGCGTCGCGCGCGCGGCGCCGAGATGCCGCCGGAGTTCTGGACCGATCCGCTGATGTACCAGGGCGGCAGCGACGATTTCCTCGGCGCGCGCGACGACATCGTGTGTCCGTCCGAGGAATGGGGCATCGACTTCGAGGCCGAAGTCGCGGTGATCACCGGCGACGTGCCGATGAGCGCGTCGCCGGACGACGCGCTGAAGGCCGTGCGGCTCGTCACGCTCGTGAACGACGTGTCGCTGCGCAACCTGATTCCGGCCGAGCTCGCGAAGGGCTTCGGCTTCTTCCAGAGCAAGCCGGCCACCGCGTTCGCACCGGTCGCGGTGACGCTCGACGAGCTCGGCGACGAATGGCGCGAAGGCCGCGTGCACCGGCCGATGATCGTCCACTGGAACGGCAGGAAGGTTGGCCAGCCCGACGCGGGCACCGACATGGTGTTCCACTTCGGCCAGTTGATCGCGCACGCGGCGAAGACGCGTAACCTGCGTGCCGGCTCGATCGTCGGCTCGGGCACGGTGTCGAACAAGGACGCGAAGCGCGGCTACTGCTGCATCGCCGAGAAGCGCTGCCTCGAGACGATCGAGCACGGCGCGCCGCAGACCGAATTCATGCGCTACGGCGACACCGTGCGCATCGAGATGTTCGACGCGGCCGGCAAGTCGATCTTCGGCGCGATCGAGCAGGCGGTCGCGCCGCCCGACGGCGCGGCCTGACGCAGACGCGCCAGTCGACGCGAAACCCGGCCCCGGCCCGCGCGCCGGGTTTCGCCTGATGTTTGCCCGCGCGGGCTTGGCTACACTCGATTCAGGCGCTTCAGGCGTCTCGAGAACCCGGGAGCTGCGCATGGCCGATCTCGCCGCATACGGCGGTTACGAAGCACTGAAGGTGACACGCCGCGATCACGGCGTGCTCGACATCGTGATGAGCGGCGAGGGCGCGAACCGCAGCGGCCTCGCGACTGCGAACGAGCGCATGCATCGCGAGCTCGCCGACATCTGGCGCGACGTCGACCGCGATCCCGACACGCGCGTCGCGGTGATCCGCGGCGAGGGCAAGGGCTTTTCGGCGGGCGGCGATCTCGCGCTCGTCGAGGCGATGGCGAACGACTTCGACGTGCGCGCGCGCGTGTGGCGCGAGGCGCGCGACCTCGTCTACAACGTGATCAACTGCAGCAAGCCGATCGTGTCCGCGATGCACGGCCCGGCCGTCGGCGCGGGGCTCGTCGCCGGGCTGCTCGCCGACATCTCGATCGCCGCGAAGGACGCGCGCATCATCGACGGCCATACGCGGCTCGGCGTCGCGGCCGGCGATCACGCGGCGATCGTGTGGCCGCTGTTGTGCGGGATGGCGAAGGCGAAGTACTACCTGCTGCTGTGCGAACCGGTGAGCGGCGAGGAGGCCGAGCGGATCGGCCTCGTGTCGCTCGCGGTCGAGCCGGGCGACCTGCTGCCGAAGGCGTACGAGGTTGCCGAGCGGCTCGCGCACGGATCGCAGTCGGCGATCCGCTGGACCAAGTACGCGCTGAACAACTGGCTGCGCAGCGCCGGGCCGACGTTCGATACGTCGCTCGCGCTCGAATTCATGGGCTTCTCCGGGCCCGACGTGCAGGAAGGCATCCGCTCGCTGCGCGAGCGGCGCCCGCCCGACTTCCCCGGCGACGCACCGTTCTGACGCGCGTTATGATCGAACCAAAGGCGGCCGCTCGATCCGTGCCGGCCGCTTCGCTCCCCCAGTCAACCAGGACGCCCGTATGACGACCGATGCCCCCGGCTCCAATCCTTTCGCCGGCTTTGCCGGTTTCAAGCCTGCCGACATGCTCGACCGGATGTGGGACATGATGCGGATGACGCCGTTCGGCGGGATGGCGTCGTTTCCCGGCACCGCCTCGGGGCTGCCGCCTTCGCTGTCGAGCATGTCCGACATGATGGCGCCGCTCACGAGCGTCGAGGAACTCGACAAGCGGATCACCGATCTGCGTGCGGTCGAGCAATGGCTCAAGCTCAATCTCGGGATGCTGCAGTCCGCGATCCAGGCACTCGAGGTGCAGCGCGCGACGCTCGCGACGCTGCGCGCGTTCGGCGCGTTCGCGCAAAGCTCGATGTCGGCGGCCGAGGAGGCCGCGGTTGCGGCAGCGCAAGCGGCGTCCGCGCCGCGCGCCGACGCGCAGCAAGCGCCGGACGCCGCCGCCGCGGACGCGCCGCCGGCTGGCGACGCCGCGCAACAGGCGTTCGATCCGGCCGGCTGGTGGAATCTGCTGCAGGCGCAGTTCAACCAGCTCGCGAGCCTCGCGATGACGCAGCCGGGGGCGCAGCCCACGGCACCGGACGACGCAGCACCGCCCGAGCAGACCGCACCGGCCGCGCGGGCGGCACAGCCCGCGCCGGCCGCGGCCGCCGCGCCGCGCAAGCCGGCCGCGAAGCGCGCGAAGCCGGCCGATTCGGCCGCGGCGCGCGCGGCAGCCGCTTCGTCGCCCGAAACGCGTCCGCCGAAGCGCTCGACGTGACGCGAACCGGATAGCAGGTCGATCATGCGGCTCGCGCTCGTGCTGATGGGAGGCGGCGCACGCGCCGCCTATCAGGTCGGCGTGCTGAAGGCGCTGGCCGAAATCGCGCGCGAGGCCGATTCGAACCGGCATACGGTGCCGTTCACGGTGGTCTGCGGGTCATCGGCCGGCGCGATCAATGCGACGTCGATCGCAAGCCATGCTGACGACTTTTCGCACGGCGTGCGGCGCCTGCTCGAATTCTGGGAGCCGCTGCGCGCGGACTACGTGTATCGCACCGACTGGCTCGGCATCGCCGCGGCGGGCGCACGCTGGCTCGCGACGATGACCTTCGGCTGGGCGGCGCGCCGCTCGCCGCGCGGGCTGCTCGACAACGCGCCGCTCGCGCACCTGCTGCAGCGCGAGCTGAGCTTCCACCGGATCGAGCAGATGCTCGAGGCCCGCCTGCTGCATGCGCTGTCGGTGACGGCGCTCAGCTATTCGAGCGGCCGGCACCTGACCTTCTACCAGGCCGCCGAGCCGATCCAGGCATGGCGGCGCGCGCAGCGCACCGCACGGCTCGTCGATCTGTCGGCGTCGCACCTGCTCGCGTCGTCGGCCATTCCGTTCGTGTTCCCGGCCGTGCCGCTCGTGCTCGACGGCCAGATCGAATACTTCGGCGACGGGTCGATCCGCCAGGTCGCGCCGCTGTCGCCGGCGATCCACTTCGGCGCGGACCGGATCGTCGTCGTCGGCGCGGCCGATCCGCGGCCCGAAATTCCCGCCGCGAACGGCTCGGGGCTGGTGCGCGGTTACCCGACGCCCGCGCAGATCGGCCAGCAGGTGCTCGCGAGCGTGTTTCTCGACTCGATCGGCTCGGACATCGAGCGGATCGAGCACATCAACCGGATGATCGAGCATTTGCCGCACCAGGTCGAAGTCGACAGCGGCTGGCGGCACGTCGACGTGCTCGCGATCGCGCCGTCCGAGCGCATCGAGCTGATCGCCGCGAAACACCTGAAGCAGATGCCGGCGACGATGCGCGGGCTGCTCGGCGCGATCGGCGGCAGCCAGCCCGCCGGCGCGTCGTTCGCGAGCTACCTGTTGTTCGAGGAGGCGTTCACGCGCGAACTGATCGAACTCGGCTACCGCGACGGACGCGCGCAGCGCGACACGCTGGCGGACTGGATCGCCCGGGCCGACGGCGGCAGCGCGCCGGCGGCCGGCACGCCGCCCGAAGGCGGTCTCGCGACAGGCGAAATACGGGTCTGACCGACAGGCCCGGGCAGGCCCGAAAGCGACTCAGCTTACATTTCGGTTGCGTTTTCGCGACGGGGCCTGCGACCGATCGCCGCACCGCCGTTGGCGGCCCGCGACCGGTTCCGCGTCTCGGAACCGTCATGTGTGCGTGCTATCATGGCCGCCGCCGTATACACCATATCGAGCAGCCCGCCGGTCCGGCGGTCGCACGGGAACCCGTCCGGGGACCGCGTGGCGCCGGGCGGGCTCGCCACCGAGCCGGCCTGCGCCGGCCCCCACATCAGGCACGCGCGGTCGGTTCCGTTCGAGCGGAGCGGGGTCGCGGCGTGCTTCAAGGCGGCTACGCGGCCGCCCGGCTGCCGAACGCGGAATCTGCGTCCGGGGGCTGGATTCACGCGTAAAATTAGAGTCTTGGCTGCAAAAAGCGCGTTCGCGCGCCCGCGCGGCAACAGTCACGTTTAGAGAAGTCGCATTGCGCAGAACAGGGGTGGGACCATCATGAACACCATGCTTTATCCGGAACTTTACAGGTCGCTCGAAGCTGTCCGCTGGGACATGGAGAAGGACATTCCGTGGGACAAGTTCGACGCTTCGCTGCTCACCGACGAGCAGGCGAAGACGATCAAGATGAACGCGATCACCGAATGGTCGGCGCTGCCCGCGACGGAAATGTTCCTGCGCGACAACCAGCACGACAGCGACTTCTCAGCGTTCATGAGCGTGTGGTTCTTCGAGGAGCAGAAGCATTCGCTCGTGCTGATGGAATACCTGCGCCGCTTCCGGCCGGAAATGGTGCCGACCGAAGAGGAACTGCACGCGGTGCGCTTCGAGTTCGACCCGGCGCCGCCGCTCGAGACGCTGATGCTGCACTTCTGCGGCGAGATCCGCCTGAACCACTGGTATCGCTGCGCGGCCGACTGGCACACCGAGCCGGTCATCAAGCACATCTACGAAACGATCTCGCGCGATGAAGCGCGCCACGGCGGCGCTTACCTGCGCTACATGAAGAAGGCGCTGAACAACTGCGGCGACGTCGCGCGCGCGGCGTTCGCGAAGATCGGCGTGCTGATGGCATCGGCGCGCCGCACCGAGAAGCCGCTGCATCCGACCAACCTGCACGTGAACCAGGCGCTGTTCCCGCGCGACACCGTGCAGTCGCGCCTGCCCGATCCGGAATGGCTCGAGCGCTGGCTCGACGAGCAGATCCGGTTCGACGGCGAGTGGGAAAAGAAGGTCGTCGAGCGGATCCTGCACAACCTGTCGATCCTGTTCGAGCGCACCTTCGCGACCGCGCAGGAACTGAACCGCTATCGCAAGGAAGTCACCGGCCGCCTGCAGTCCGAAAGCGGCCCGTCGTCGGCCGCGCAACCGGCCTGAGGCCGCGCGGCGTCGCAGCCGGCGTGAAGCGCCGCCGGCCGCGCTCGCCGCCCCGTATTCCCGCATGAAGCCCGCCCGGCGATCCGGCGGGCTTTTTATCTGGCGCCGCCGTGTTCCGTCGCGACGTGCACCGCGCGCCGCTCACGCCATCCGAAATCCATCATGCCCGCTACCTTCGAACGCAAGCTGATCACCCGTGACGCCCTGGTTGCGCTGCGCGCTTCGCTGCCTTCGCCCGTCGTGTTCACGAACGGCGTGTTCGACATCCTGCACCGTGGCCACGTCACCTATCTCGCCGATGCGAAGGCGCTCGGCGCATGCCTGATCGTCGGCGTGAACAGCGATGCGTCGGTGCGCATGCTCGGCAAGGGCGACGACCGGCCGATTAACCGCGAGGACGACCGCATGGCGCTGCTCGCGGCGCTGGAAAGCGTCGACTGGGTCGTGAAGTTCGAGGAGAAGACGCCGGTGTCGCTGATCGAGGCCGTCCGTCCGGACATTCTCGTGAAGGGCGGCGACTACGACATGGACGCGCTGCCGGAATCGGCGATCGTGCGCGGCTGGGGCGGGCGGGCGCTCGCGATTCCGTTCGAGCACGACCGCTCGACCACCGCGCTGCTGAAGAAGGTGCGCGCGCAGCAGTCCTGATGCGGGTGCCGCGCCGTCAGGGCGCGGATGCCGCGAACGGCTCGGCCGGGACGGCCGGCGCGCCGATCGGGCCGCCGATCACCGGCTGATCGGCCGCCTGCGCGAGCGGCATCGCATGCAGCGCCTCGGGCCGCACCTGCCGGGACAGCACGCCCGGTTCGCGCGGACCGGCCGCCGGCAGCGGCCCGAACACGCCGCGCACGGCGACGAACGCGAGCAGGTTCGCGAGAAAGAGAACAGCGATCAGCCAGCGCAGCATCGTCGACACTCCTCGTCGTTGTTCAGTCGTTCAGTCGTTCAGTCGGGACGGTCGCACGGCGGGCGTCGTCGTCGCCGGCGATCGTTCGCGTCGACCGGGGCCGCATGCGGCCGGGCTCTCCGCAGGGGCGCCAGGCACCGGCGCCCGTTTTTCCATCGTCACCGCGACGAAGCCCGCAGCCGGGCATCCGTCGATGCGGCCGGCGCGATGCCGGCCGGTTTTACGTCAATCCTGCGCCGCCGCTTCCACGGCGATCAGCGCAAGCCCGGACAGGATCAGCGCATCGTGCCGCGTATGCGGCAGCGTCAGCGCACGCGCGACGTCGTCGGCCGCACCGCCTGCCAGCACGAGCCGCACGGGGGCCTGCCACGCATCGGCGAGATCGCGCCACGCGCGTTCGATCAGCCCCGCCTGCGCGTACAGGCAGCCGGCCGACAGCGAGCGCGGCGTATCGACCTGGAACGGCTCGGCCTGCGCACCCGCGAGCAGCCCGCTCGCGATGTCGGTGGTCAGCGTCGGCAATTGCGCGGTGTGCGTGCCGAGCGCGCGCATCATCAACGCCCAGCCCGGCGCGATCAGCCCGCCGGTGAAACGACCGTCCGCCCGCAGCGCTTCGAGCGTCGTCGCCGTGCCGAACGTCGCGATCAGCAGATGCTCGCCCGGAAACGCCGCATGCGCGCCGATCAAACCGGCCCAGCGATCGCTGCCGAGCTGTTCGGGCGTCGTATAGCCGTTCGTCACGCCGCATTGCGCGGGCCGCGAGCGGATCGTCGTGCGCGGCAGGCCGGGCCAACGGGCGTCGAGCAGCGCGTCGAGCCGGGCGGCCACGTCGGCACCCGCGACGTTCGAGATCCATGCGCCGCGCGGACGCGGCACGGCCGACCAGTCGGGATCGGCGCCGCCGTCGCGCGTATGGCCGAACGCGCCGGTGTCGACGAGCGTGCGCTGCGCGTCGGCGAGCGCCCACTTGATCCGGCTGTTGCCGGCGTCGATCAGCAGATGCGGTTCGTTCATTGCGCTTCGCGCAGCGATACGTCGCCGGCCGCGATCGCCCGCACGCCATCGGGCGTGTCGAGCAGCAACTGGCCGGTCGCGTCGATGCCGGTCGCGATGCCGCGCGCGCGTTCGACACCCTGTTCGAGCAGCACGACTTCGCGCCCCGCGTACGCGTGCAGCGCGTGCCAGCGCGGCAGGAACGGCGCGAGCCCGTCGGTGCCGAACTGCGCGAGGGCGGGGGTGAGCGCGTTCAGCGCCGCGGCGAGCGTATCGGTGAGGTTGGCCGATGCGCACGCGGCCGACAGCGCGGCCGGCGGCAGCCCGCTCGCGAGCGTCGCTTCGCGCGCGCGCAGCGCGTCGACCTGCGCGGCGACGGCTTCCGCGCCGCGCACGTTGATGCCGAAGCCGATCACGACGGCGGTCGCGTCGGCGGTGGTCCAGACGGTTTCGATCAGGATCCCGGCGAGCTTGCCGACGATGCGCGGCGTGCCGTCGTCGATGACCGTCAGCAGCAGGTCGTTCGGCCATTTCAGCGCGACGCGCGTGCGGGCGTCGAGCGGCAGCGCGGCGAGCCCTTCCGCGAGCGCGACGCCGATCGCGATGCTGAGGCCGCCGAGCGCGTCCACGGGGCGCGGCACGATGCAGCCGACCGAGCACAGCAGCGCGTTGCCGGGCTGCGCGAACCACGGGCGGCCTTGCCGGCCGCGGCCGGCCGTCTGCTCGAACGCGACGCGCACGAGCGGCGCGGGCAGCGCGTTTGCGGCGCGCGGCAGCGCCTTGAGGCGCGTCGCGACGTCGGCGTTGGTCGAGCCGGTGGCGGCAACGATGTCGAGCGGCCACGCGCGCGGCGCGGCATCCAGGTGCGCCTCGAGCCGGTTGCGCGCGATGTGCGCGTCGCCGGAATCGGGCGTGTCGGAGGAGGTGGGGGCGTTCATGGTGGCTATTGTAGCGACAGGGGCGCAAGGGGCGCGTGGAAGCACCGGCAGCAATATCCACGATGATGGCCGCGCATCCGGCTCGGCTACCTGTTTTTCAGGCTCGGCTTGCACGGGCGCGCGCGAATGCTCGCAGTCTGTGTCCTGCTTGACCGCGGGCCTGTTGCCGCTTGCGCCTGCCGAACCCGGCACAGTCGCGTACCGCCGCCGGCCGGCATCTTGAATTTGGAGACCGGCACGACTACGTTCGAAGTATCCGCTCTGGCGGCGCGTTCGACGGTGTTGCCGGCAGTAACGCAGACGAATCGGCGCGCGCCGGCGCGTCCTCGTCGTTGCCGCATCGACGGAAATGGCGATGAACCCGCTTCATTCGGGTTCGAGCCCGTCCAGCCTGTTCGCGCGCCTTCACCGCAAGACGCGCCGGATCGCCGATGCCGCCGGGCTCCCGACGACGTGTGCCTGTCGCCGGCTGATGGACTCGCTCGAGTCGGCATGGTCGGCGGTGCGAGCGGGTACGTCGCGTACGCACCGGCGCTGATGCGGCGGCCGACCGTTTTCAAGGAGATGGCCATGCAACTCCACATGCATTCGCACCATTACGTGCGCCGCATTCCGGTGTGGCGAGCCGCCGTGATCGGCGGGTGCGTGGCCGGTGCGGTTTTCCTCGTCGTCCAGGTCGTCGCGGCGGCAATCATCGGACACGACGCGTGGGCGCCGCTGCGCATGATCGCGGCCATCTACTTCGGCGATGACGCGCTCGCGCCGTCGGCCACGGTCGAAGTGGGGACGCTGCTGGCCGCGCTGGGCGTGCACTTCGCGTTGTCGATCGTATTTGCGCTGGTCCTGGCCGTGATCATTGCGTGTTTCAGCCTGGATTCGAGCATCGGGATGGCCAGCGTGGCGGGGGCCGTGTTCGGCGTGCTGCTGTACGTCGTCAACTACTACGGCATGACGCAGTTGTTCCCGTGGTTCGCCGACGCGCGAGGCTGGGTGAGCGCGCTCGATCACATCGTCTTCGGACTGATCGTGTCCGACTCGTACATGCGTCTGGAACGACCCGCGCGCAGCGGCGCCGCCTGACGCCGGATGCCGCGACGGCACCCGGCCAGGCGGCTCGCGCGCATCACGGCGCGATGACCGGGTGCTTCAGCGCATGCGCGGTTTCGATCCACTGCGCGTGGAATTCGTCCGCGTCGGGCTTGAGCCCCAGCTCGCCGTTGCGATACGCCATCGCGAGCGTCTGCACGGCTTCCGGCAACTCGTGTTCCGCCGCCCGGCGATACAGCGCGAGCGCGCGCGCTTCGTCGCGCGGCACGCCGCTGCCTTCGCGGTACGCGTTCGCGAGCATGAAGTCCGCGGCCGGGAGGTCCGCGCGCGACGCGAGCTCGAACCAGTGCGCGGCCTGCACGGCGTCCGCGGCGGTGCCGTAGCCGCTGCGATAGATCAGCCCGAGGTAATACGCGGCGGCCGGATCGCCCTGTCCGGCCGCTTCGCCGAGCAGCGCGCGGGCGCGTGCGTAATCCTTCGGGATGTCGCCGCTGCCGAGCAGCAGAGCCTTGCCGAGCGCCAGCTGCGCACGCCGCGCGGCCGGCGTGTCGGCACGGCCGTCCGCCTGCGCGGCGGTTTCCAGCCAGCCGCGCCCCTCGTCGCGCAGCCCCGGCTCGCGCGCATCGACGAGCGCGATGCCGAGCGCCGCCTGCGCGTCGCCCGAACCGCGGCGCGCGAGGGCGCGCAACTGCGCGAGCGCATGCGGCTCGACGGCCTGCGCGACCATCGCCTGCCATTCGTCGAGCTGCGCGGCGCTCGGCGAGGGGCCGGCGGCGCGCCAGCCGGTCGCGGCGACCACGGCCGCGACGGTCACGGCCGCCGCCGCGAGCAACGCGGCCGGCGGGAGTTTCGCGCGCAGCACGCGCCGCGCGGCGGCGGTGAAGCCGGCCTCGGCCGGCCGCATCGTCCGGATCGGTTGCATCGCGGGTCTCATGGTCATTGCGTGAGGTCGATCTCGTAGACGGCGAGGTTCTTGCCCGAGCCGTCGTCGGCCGCGACCTGCGTGAGGCCGCTCAGGCCGGCAGCCGCCGCGTCGCCGAGCCGGTTCGGCGCGGACGTGAACCGCACGTGCGCGACCGAGCTCGCGAGCTTCGTGAAGCGCCAGCTGCGCTGCGCGCCGTCGGCCGCGCGCGTGATCGCGCCGCGTTTCTTGATGAATGCGATCAGCACGTCGCGGTTCGCGTCGGGCGACGCGAAGATCGTCTTGCTGCCGTCGAGGCCCGGGAAGTTGCCGCCGCCGCTCGCGCGGTAGTTGTTGGTCGCGACGATGAACTGCGCGTTCGGGTCGATCGGCGCGCCCTTGTACGTCAGGTTCCTGATGCGGCTGCCGACCGGCTGCGTGACGTCGATCTCGTACGCGAGATCGGCGGACGTGAACATGTCGAAGTTGTAGCCGGGGAAGCTGCTGACGAGCGGCTGCACGGTCGCCTGGGTCGGGTCGATCGTGTTGAAGCGTTTCGCGGCCGTCTCGAGCCAGTTCTTCACGTCGCTGCCGCTCACCTTCACCGCGTACACGGTGTTCGGATACAGGTACAGGTCGGCCGCGTTGTTGATCGCGAGCGCGCCGGGCGCGACGTCGGTGTAGTCGCTGCCGCCGCCGAAGCCGCTCTTGAACGGCGCGCTGACCGACAGCACCGGCAGCGACGCGTATTGCGGCAGGTTCGCCTGCACGTAGGTCTTCACGTAGTCGGCCTGTGCCTCGTTGACGATCTGGATCGCGCCCGGATCGCCGACGTCGGCGAAGTACGAGTTCATCCGGTAGTCGGTCGAGCCGATCGGCGTCTTCACGTAGTCGATCGTCGCCTGGTGCTCGGCGGCGATCGCGGCGGACACCGACGGATCGGCGGCGACGTAGCTCTTGTCCGCGTTCTGGATCGGCCGCGCCTCGACGGTCGTCTGCGACTTGTCGACGGTCCACGTCTTGCCGTCGAACTCAAGACCGAGCTTGATCACGCCGAGATGCTTGCCCCAGTAGTTGGCCATCACGGTCGGCACGCCGTTGACGGTGCCCTTCGCCTTGTCGACGCCCGGCAGGTTGAACTGCGCGACGGTGCTGTTCGCGTCCGGGAACACCTGGTGCGAGTGGCCGATCAGCATCGCGTCGATGCCGGGCACCTTCGACAGCCACCAGCTGCCGTTCTCCATCGTCGGCGAGTACGCGGTGTTGTCGAGGCCGCCGTGCGAGATCGCGACGACGAGGTCGGCGCCCTTCGCGCGCATCTCCGGAACGTACTTCTCGGCCGCTTCCTTCAGGCCGGTCGTGTAGACCTTGCCGTCGAGCCAGCGCTTGTCCCAGCTCATGATCGCGGGCGGCGTGAAGCCGATGATGCCGATCTTCACCGGCGCGCTGACGGTCTTGCCGTCGGGCGTGACGGCCGTCACCGTGCGGGTGAGGATCGTGTACGGCGTGAACAGCGGCGCGTTGGTCCTCGCGCTGATCACGTTCGCGAGCACCTGCGGGAAGTTCGGGCCCGCGCACTTCTTCTGCTGTGCGGGGGCCGGCAGCCCGTCGACGTCGAACGTGTTGCCGGTCACCTGCGACAGGTACGGCAGCCCGTAGTTGAACTCATGGTTGCCGATCCCGCCGCCGTCGAACTTCGCGGCGTTCATCACCTTGTAGATCGCGAGCGTCTGGTCGCAGCCGATCGGGTTCACGAGCGCCTGGTAGTCCGACAGCGCGGTGCCCTGGATCGTGTCGCCGTTGTCGAGCAGCAGCGTGTTCGGGTACTGCGCGCGCGCCTGCGCGATCAGCGTCGACACGCGCTCGAAACCGAGCGACTTGTCGGCGGCGAGCTTGAAATAGTCGTACGACAGCACGTTGGTGTGCAGGTCGGTCGTTTCGAGCAGCGCGAGCGTGGCGGTCGTGCCGGCGGGCGCCTGGGCCTGCGTCTGCGATGACGGCGGAGCGGTGACGTCGTCGCCGCCGCAACCGGCGAGGGCGAAGGCGAGGCTGGCGAGCGCGGCGGCGGCGGTCGCGCGGCGGCGGGAAAGCGGGGGGAGACGCATCGATTGTCCTGTTCGGTGTTCTGTTCTATGAATCGCGAGGCGCGCCGCGAGATGGCGGCGCGGGCGCCGACGGCCTGATGTGCGGCGCGTGAGAGTATCGAAAGGAAACGTGACGGAAGAATGAAAGGTCGCGCCCGGCATGCCGGTCCGGCGGCGAACGGTGCGCCGTGGCGGGCCGGGCACCCGCAACCGGATGCCCGCGGCCCGACGCGCCGGCCACGCGTGCCCCGCCACGCGCTCCCGGCCGCGCGCCCCGACGGCAATCCTCACGTCGCGGCGCCGGGCGGTTCGCTACAATGGCCGCTGTCATCCTTTTGCAAACAATCCGCCCTTGGACTTCGAGACTCCTCCCGGCCTGTCGGTCGACGCCGGCGGCCAGGGTCAGACGGTGCGCCTGTACGGCCAATGGACCGCACTCGCGCTTGCGCGCAACCGCGGCGCGGTCGCGCGCCGCATCGCGGGCATCGCGTCCGGGCGCGTGAACGAATGGGATCTGTCCGGCATCGAGCGACTCGACCACGTCGGCGGCCAGGCGCTGTGGCGCGTGTGGGGCCGCAAGCTGCCGGCCGGCGTCGAGCTGTCCGCCACGCAGCGCACGATCTTCGAGCGGATCGAACGCCTCGACAGCCAGCGCGAGGCGCCCGAGCGCGTCGTGCGGTTCGATCCCGTCACGCGCCTCGGCCAGGCGATCTTCGCGTTCGCCGAACACCTGCAGGGCGGCATCGCGATGTTCGGCCTCGTGATCCTCGATGCGCTGTCGGTGCTGCGCCGCCCACAGACGATGCCGTGGAAGGAAACCTCGGCGAACATCTACAGCGCCGGCGCCCAGGCGCTGCCGATCACCGCGCTGGTCGCGTTCCTGATCGGCATCGTGCTGAGCTACCTGTCCGCGCAGCAGCTGCAGATGTTCGGCGCGAACCGCTACATCGTGAACATCCTCGGGCTGTCGGTGATCCGCGAGCTGGGGCCCGTGCTGTCGGCGATCCTCGTCGCGGGCCGCTCGGGCTCGGCGATCACCGCGCAGATCGGCGTGATGCGCGTGACCGAGGAGCTCGACGCGATGCGCGTGATGGGCATCCCGCACGGGTTGCGGCTGATCCTGCCGCGCGTGCTCGCGCTCGGCGTCGCGATGCCGCTGCTCGTGATGTGGACCAACATCATCGCGCTCACCGGCGGCGCGCTCGCCGCGAAGCTGGTGCTCGGCATCGACGTCAACTATTTCGTGCGCTCGCTGCCGGGCGTCGTGCCGATCGCGAACCTGTACATCGGCATCGGCAAGGGTGTCGTGTTCGGCATGCTGATCGCGCTGGTCGCCTGTCATTTCGGTTTCCGGATCAAGGCGAACTCGCAGAGCCTCGGCGAAGGGACGACGACCTCGGTCGTCTCGTCGATCACGGTCGTGATCCTCGCCGACGCGGTGTTCGCGATCCTGTTCCAGAACGTGGGGCTCGGATGAACGCGTCGAACGAACCGGCGGCCGGTGCCGCCAGCGCACATGCCGCGGCAATCGGCGCAGGCTCGGTCGGCACGCCGCCGGGCGCCGCCGTGCCCGGCGACGACCTCGTGATCGAGGTGCGCAACCTGACGAAGCGCTACGGGCGCAACATCATTCACCAGAAGCTCGATTTCGACGTGCGGCGCGGCGAGATCGTGGCGATCGTCGGCGGCTCGGGCTCGGGCAAGACGACGCTGGTGCGGCAGATCCTCGGCCTCGAGCGGCCGACGTCGGGCACGATCAAGGTGTTCGGCGAGGACACGTCGAAGATCGACGACGCGACCGCGCGGATGATGCGCACGCGCTCGGGGATGCTGTTCCAGCAGGGCGCGCTGTTTTCGTCGATGACGGTGTTCGACAACGTCGCGCAGCCGTTGCGCGAGCTCGGCCGCGTGCCGCCCGACCTGCTGCACGACATCGTGATGCTGAAGCTCGAGATGGTCGGGCTGCCGTGCAAGCACGCGTCGAAGATGCCGGCCGCGCTGTCGGGCGGGATGGTGAAGCGGGTCGGCATCGCGCGCGCGATCGCGCTCGAGCCGGAACTGCTGTTCCTCGACGAGCCGACCGCCGGCCTCGACCCGCAGGCGTCCGACGAATTCGTCGAGCTGATCGCGACGCTGCACCGCACGCTCGGGCTGACGGTCGTGATGGTGACGCACGATCTCGACACGATGGTCGCGCTGTCGACGCGCGTCGCGGTGCTGGCCGACCGCAAGGTGCTGGTCGCGGCCCCCGTCGAGGAGGCCGCGAACGTCGACCATCCGTTCATCCACGAATATTTCCTGGGGCTGCGCGGGCGCCGCGCACTGCAGGCGCTGCCGCCCGAGCGGCGCGCGAAGCTGCCGAAGGCGGCCCTCGAACCGGCGCCGTCGAGCGTCGATCTGTAAGCAAGGCAAGAAGCAAGGAACCCGCGAATGGAAAACAAATCACATGCGTTCTGGGCCGGCCTGTTCACGATCGCGCTGACGCTCGCGATCGCGGGCACCGTGTTCTGGTTCAACGTCGACCGTACCGTGCGCGTGCCGTACGACCTGCTCGCGCGCACCAACGTGACGGGCCTGTTCCCCGATGCGGCCGTGCGTTTTCGCGGCCTCGACGTCGGCAAGGTGCAGTCGATCGGCTTCGATCGCGCGCATCCGGGCCAGATTCGGATCCGGATCCTCGTCGATCGCGACGCGCCGATCACGCAGTCGACCTACGGCAGCCTCGGCTTCCAGGGCGTGACGGGCATCGCGTTCGTGCAGCTCGAGGATACGGGGCGCGACCTGGCGCCGCTGCCGTCGTCGCCGAAGGCGATCGCGCAGATCCCGATGCGGCCGAGCCTGTTCGACCAGATCCAGGAGCGCGGCGACGTGCTGCTGCGGCAGCTCGAGCTGGCGGCGAAAAGCGCGAACGCGCTGATGTCGCCGGAGATGCGCGAGCAGCTGCGCGCGACGGCCGAAAGCCTGCAGCACGCGGCGGACGGCGCGGCGACGCTGTCGAAGCAGCTCGCGCCGGCGGTGGCCGCGCTGCCGGAGACGATGCACCAGGTCGATCGCGCGATGGCATCGGCGAACACGCTGCTGCAGCCGAACGGGCCGCTCGTGTCGAACCTGAACAAGGCCGGCTCGGCTGCCGAGCAGGTCGGCGTCGCGCTGAACGACCTGAACGCGCGGGTCCAGTACGACACGCTGCCGCGTTTCAACGCGCTGGCCGGCAGCGTCGGCGATGCGTCGCGGCAATTGAAGGACGTCGCCGGTGAACTCGGCCGCAACCCGCGCAGTCTGTTGTTCGGCTCGCCCGGCTCCGCGCCCGGGCCCGGCGAGGCGGGCTTCGTCTGGCCGGGGGCCGGGGCCGCGGCCCGGAAATGAAGCGCATCGCCAGCCCGCCGCTCGACCGGCCCGGCGCGAGACCGGGCCATCACGCCATCAAAACCGGAAACATCATGCAGGAACATGCCATGCCACGAATCCTTGACCGCGCGCTGCGTCCGGCAGCGACCGCGCTCGCGGTGCTGACGCTCGCGTTCGCTGCCGGCTGCGCCGGCAACGCCGCGGCGCTGTCGAACGTCCGCTACGACCTCGGGCCGGCCGCATCGGTCGTCACGGCCGGCACCGGGCCCGCGCTGAAGGTGCTCGACGTCGCCGCGCCCGACGCGCTCGACACGGACAAGTTCGTCTACCGCCTCGCGTATGCGGATGCGCAGCGCATGGCCGTCTATCGCGACAGCCGCTGGACCGCGCCACCCGCGCAACTGCTCACGCAGCGGCTGCGCGGCGCGCTGTCGTCGCGCGGCGCGGTGCTCGAAGGTACCGACGGCGTGCGCGCGCCGACGCTGAAGGTCGACCTGAACGAATTCGAGCAGGTGTTCGACGGGCAGTCGCAGAGCCACGGCGCGGTCACCGCGCGCGCGACGCTGATGCAGGACGGCAAGGTGCTCGGCCAGCGCACCTTCGTCGCGCGCGCGCCGTCGAGCACGCCCGATGCGGAAGGCGGCGCGCGTGCGCTCGCGGCCGCGAGCGACGAGCTCGTGTCGCAGATCGCCGCGTGGGTCGGCGTGCAGGCGTACGCGGGCAACCCGTGACGCACCACGCGCAGCCGCGATGAGCGCGCCGGGCACGTCGCGCGCGTCGTCGCTGGCGCGGCAGGCGTTCGCCGCGTATGCGGCGCTCGTCGTCTATGCATCGCTGTATCCGTTCGACGGCTGGGTGTCGCTCGGCATCGGGCCGTTCGACTACCTGTTCGCGCCGATGCAGCGCTATGTGACCGCGTTCGACGTGGTCACCAACGTGCTCGGCTACCTGCCGTTCGGCGCGCTCGGCGTGCTCGCGCTGCATCCGCGCTGGCGCGGCGTGGTCGCGACGCTGATCGTGGGCGGCCTCGGCGTGCTGCTGTCGGGGTCGATGGAGGCGCTGCAGACCTACCTTCCGACGCGTGTCGCGTCGAATCTCGACCTCGCGGCCAACGCGCTCGGCGCGCTGCTCGGCGCGGCGCTCGCCGCACCGGCCACCGGCGCGCTGCTCGAGCGCGGCGCGCTGCGCCGGCTGCGCTTCGCGTGGTTCGAGCCCGACGGCGCGACGCCGCTGCTGCTCGCCGGACTGTGGCCGTTCGCGATCCTGTTTCCGTCGCCGTTCCTGTTCGGCATCGGCGACTGGCCGGCCGCGCTGTGGGAACGCGCCGACGGCTCGATGCAGGACGCGCTGCTCGCGTGGCTGCCGGCCGCGTGGCGCGTGAGCGAATGGCCCGAGCGTGTCGACGGCTGGCTGTCCGACTCCGCGTGGGAAGCCGCGCTCGGTGGCCTGATGCTGTTCGCCGCGCTGGCGATCGCGTCGCTCGCGATGCGCGAGCGCGCGCCGCGCGTGCGGCTCCTGATCGGGTTCGTCGTCGCGACGCTCGCGCTGAAGGCGGCTGCGACCTTCATGCAGTCGAGCACCGGCCTCGTCGTCGTGTGGGCGACGCCCGGTGCGCGGCTCGGCATCGAGCTCGGCTTCGCGGCGGCCCTGCTCGCATTGCGCGTGCCGGCCGCGTGGCGCGCGCTGCTCGCGGCGCTCGCGCTGCTGGCCGGCGTGGCGCTCGTCAACCTGCTGCCTGTCAACCCGTTCTTCGACTTCACGCTGTCGGGCTGGCGGCAGGGCCGCTACGTGCACTTCAACAGCATCGCGCGCTGGCTCGCGTGGATCTGGCCCTACGCGGCGCTGATCTGGCTCGGCCAGCGCGTCGAGCACGCGTGGCTGCCGGCCGCGCCGCGGCGCTGACGCGGCACGCCGGGCAGGGCGGCCACGGTTCGGTCGCGGGCAGCGGCGCGCGCCGCTCGTTATAATCGTCCGCACATCCGTTGCCGCGCGCAACGGCGATCGCCCCTCTTTCCGCCCGGCACCGCGCCGGGCCGCTCGTCACCATCATGGATTCCTACTACCAGCACCACGTCTTCTTCTGCCTGAACCAGCGCGACCCGGGCGCCGAGCGTCCGAGCTGCGCGCAATGCGATGCGCAGACCATGCAGGAATACGCGAAAAAGCGCGTGAAGGAACTCGGCCTCGCGGGGCCCGGCAAGGTCCGCATCAACAAGGCCGGCTGCCTCGACCGCTGCGAGGAAGGGCCCGTGATGGTCGTGTATCCGGAAGGCACGTGGTACACGTACGTCGACCAGGCCGACATCGACGAGATCGTCGAATCGCACCTGCGCGACGGCAAGGTCGTCGAGCGCCTGAAGATCTGAGCGGGCCGGCAGAATGAACGTTCATACGCAGAAGTCGCTGATCGCCGGCCCGGTCGGGCAGATCGAAATCGCGGTCGACCTGCCGGACGCCATGCGCGACGGCAGCGCCGCGCCGCGCGGCATCGCGCTCGTCGCGCACCCGCATCCGCTGTTCGGCGGCACGATGGACAACAAGGTCGCGCAAACCCTTGCGCGCACGCTGGTCCAGCTCGGCTACGTGGTGTACCGGTCCAACTTCCGCGGCGTCGGCGCGACCGAGGGCGTGCACGACAACGGCATCGGTGAGGCCGACGACCTGCTTGCCGTGCTCGCGCACATGCGCGCGCAGCCCGCGTGTGCGGACCTGCCGCTCGTGCTCGCGGGCTTCTCGTTCGGCACCTTCGTGCTGTCGCATGTCGCGAAGCGGCTGCGCGACGCGGGCGAGACGATCGAGCGGATGGTGTTCGTCGGCACGGCCGCGAGCCGCTGGCAGGTCGCCGAGGTGCCGGAGAACACGCTGGTGATCCACGGCGAAACCGACGACACGGTGCCGATCGCGTCGGTGTACGACTGGGCGCGGCCGCAGGAACTGCCGGTCGTCGTGATCCCCGGCGCCGAGCATTTCTTCCATCGCAAGCTGCACGTGCTGAAGCGCATCATCGTCGACGCGTGGCGTTGATGCGCTGAACCCGGCGTGCGGCGCCGCTGCCGCACGCGTGCGATGTCGCCGCTCGCGCGACATCGCGCCGCATCGTGTCACGGCACGGTCGCACATGCTCGCTGCGGCGCGGCGCAATCCGACTTGCACGGCGCCTGCGCACGCCTTTCGCGCGGCTTCGATCACCCTCTCTCGCAGCGAAGCCTCGCCATCCTCTCGAAGTCGGCGTGCGGCCGCCCGGGCCACGGTTCCCGAAAACGCCGTTCGCAGCCACGTATAATGGCCGCAATTCGCGTCGCCCGCGGCCCGGCTGGGCCCATGCGGCGCTCGTTTCGCCGCCTGTCCGCCCGCTCGCGACGGCCGCGAACCGAACGCGTCCGCACGAGTCCAACCGGCGCGTTTCGCGCCGTCCGACGCAGTCGGACGAACGCCGGAACGCCCGCCGCCTTGCCGTTCAACCCTTGCGCGTTTCGCGCCGCACTTTCTGCCATCAGCCTGAATCGATCATGCGTCTGTCTCCCCAAGGCCTCAAGTCCCTCGCTTCTTCCATCGCCTTCGGCACCGCCGCGCGCAACGTCGCGCTCGGCGTGATGCTGCCCGTCGCGCTCGCGTCGACGATCGTCGTCGCCGAGGCGAAGCCGGCCGCCAAGGCCAAGGCCGCGCATGCCGCGCCGGCCGCCGCCGCCGCCGAGCAGTTCACCGGCGCGCCCGCGACCTTCATGCCGGGCGCGGTGCCGCCGCCGGGCGTGAACGCGCGCTCGTGGGTGCTCGTCGATGCGACGAGCAACACGGTGCTCGCCTCGGGCAACGCCGACGAACGCGTCGAGCCCGCATCGCTGACGAAGCTGATGACGGCCTACCTGGTGTTCGAGGCGCTCGACAAGAAGAAGATCTCGATGGAGCAGATCGTCACGCCGAGCGTCGCGGTACGCCGCGTCGGCACCGACGAGTCGCGCATGTTCATCGAGGCGAACAAGCCGGTGTCGGTGCACGACCTCGTGTACGGGATGATCATCCAGTCGGGCAACGACGCCGCGATCGCGCTGGCCGAACTCGTCGGCGGCAGCGAAGGGCAGTTCGTCACGCTGATGAACGACGAGGCGGCGCGCCTCGGCATGAAGGGCACCCACTTCGCCGACGTGAACGGCATGCCCGACCCGAACCACTACACGACGGCCGGCGACCTCGCGAAGCTGTCCGCGCACCTGATCCGCGATTTTCCGCAGTACTACAGCATCTTCTCGGAGAAGGAATTCAAGTACAACAACATCCGCCAGGGCAACCGCAACCGCCTGCTGTGGCTGGATCCGACGGTCGACGGCCTGAAGACGGGCCATACGCAGGCGGCCGGCTACTGCCTGATCGCGTCGGCGAAGCGCGCGATCCCGGGTGTCGACAGCCAGCGGCGTCTCGTGTCGGTGATGATGGGCGAGCAGAAGGAAGGCGAGCGCACGCAGGACAGCATGAAGATGCTGAACTACGGCTATAGCGCGTTCGACGCGGTGCGCCTGTTCAAGGGCGGCCAGGCGATGTCGACGCCGCGCATCTACAAGGGCAAGGAAAACACCGTGCAGGTCGGCGTGAAGGGCGACCAGTGGGTGACCGTGCCGCGCGGCCTGGGCGACAAGGTCAAGCCGGAAGTCGAGGTCAACGCGCCGCTGATCGCGCCGCTCGCGGAAGGCCAGCAGGTCGGTACCGTGAAGATCGTCGCCGATGGCAAGACGCTGTCGGAGTTCCCGGTCGTCGCGCTGCAGGCCGTGCCGGAAGCGGGTATCTTCGGCCGTATCTGGGACTCGATCCTGCTGATGTTCAGCAAGAAGAAGTAAGCGCGACGGGCCTTTGTTTTCACGACTTCATCCCCATCTGTCATTGCCATGAGCCAAGCCGAATTCGAACCGATCGTCTACCTCAGCGTGTCGTCGCACGAGGAACTGGTGCCGCTGTCGGAAGCCCGCGTGCCGGTGCTCGACCGCGGGTTCATCTTCGGCGATGGCGTGTATGAAGTCGTCCCCGTTTATGCGCATGACGGCGCGCATGTGCCGTTCCGGATCGAACAGCATCTGGACCGGCTCGCGCGCAGCCTGAAGAAGATCGGCATCGACAATCCGCATGACGCGGCCGGCTGGCGCGCGCTGATCGAGCGCGTGGTCGCCGCGAATGCGGAAGGCCTCGGCGACGGCCATGCGCTCGTCTACCTGCAGGTGACGCGCGGTGTCGCGAAGCGCGGCCACGCGTTCCCGGCGAATACGGTGCCGACGGTGTTCGCGATGACGAGCCCGCTGCGCCTGCCGTCGGACGAGGAGCGCGCGCAGGGCGTGCGCTGCGTGACGGCCGAGGATCGCCGCTGGCTGCATTGCGACATCAAGTCGATCTCGCTGCTCGGCAACGTGTTGATGGCGCAGCATGCGGCCGAACGCGACGCGTTCGAGACGATCCAGCTGCGCGACGACAACGTGACCGAAGGTTCGTCGTCGAACGTGTGGGTCGTGAAGAACGGCGAGCTGTACGCGCCGCCGCGCAGCAACAGGATCCTCGAAGGGATCCGCTACGCGCTGGTCGAGCAGCTGGCCGACGAATGCGGCATTCCGTTCGTCGCGCGAGAGATCAGCGAAGCCGAGCTGCGCTCGGCGGACGAGATCATGATCACGTCGGCCACGAAGGAGATTTTGCCCGTCACGTCGCTCGACGACCTGCCCGTGCAGGGCGGCAAGCCGGGCCCCGTGTTCGCGGCGTTGTACGACGCGTACCAGCGTGCGAAGGCACGCGAGTTTGAACAGTTTGACCTAACCCGGAGAAAGTGATGAGCGAACCGACCAAAACCATCGAGGTCACCGGCGCGATCGATGCCCGGAAGGAGTCGCTGCTGGAGTTTCCGTGCGACTTCCCGATCAAGATCATGGGCAAGGCGCACCCGGAGTTCAAGGATACGATCTTCAAGGTCGTGGCCGTCCACGACAACGAGATCGACGTCGAGAAGATCGAGGAGCGTGCCTCGAGCGGCGGCAACTACACCGGCCTCACGATCACCGTGCGCGCCACGAGCCAGCAACAGCTCGACGACATCTACCGCGCACTGACCGGCCATCCGATGGTCAAGGTCGTGCTCTGAGCGCCGCTTTCCATCCTCCTTCCTGCGCGCACTCGGCGGGGGTTTTCCCCGCCGCGCGCCGCGCGTCCAGCTCGTCGCACAGCTGCTGGTACTCCGCGACTTCCTGAAGCAGCCAGGTCCTGAACGCCTGCACGCGCGGCGTGTTCACGAGCGGCGGCGGACACACGAAAAAATAGTGCCACGGGCTCTGCCCGTCGATGTCGAACAGGCGCACGAGGCGCCCGTCCAGCAGGTCGTGCACCGCGAGCGAGCGGCGCACCAGCGCGATGCCCTGGCCGTCGATCGCGGCCAGCAGCAGGTTCGACGAATCCTGGTACAGAATCCCGCGTTTCGGCTCGGTGAGCGTATCGAGCCCCGCCGCGTCGAACCACGGCCGCCACAGCTCGTCGTCCGAGCGCAGCAGGTTGTAGTGCACGAGATCGGCGGGCGTCTGCGGCAGCTTGCCGCCGTTCAGCGTCGGCGAGCACGCCGGAAAGAACACTTCCTCGAACAGCGGCTCGACGTGCAGCCCCGGATAGCTGCCGGAGCCGAAGCGGATCGCGAGATCGACGTCGTCGCGCGCGAAGTCGGTGAGCGAGTTGGTGGACTGCAACTCGACGTCGATTTCCGGATGCCGCTCGATGAACGTGCCGATGCGCGGCGTGATGAAGCGCGCGGCGAACGACGACAGCATCGACACCACCAGCCGCCGTCCGCGGTCGCTCGCGCGCACCTCGCGCGTCGCATCGGCGATCTGCATCAGCGCGGTGCGGACCTGCTGCGCGTAGCGCATGCCGGCGTCGGTCAGGCACAGCCGCTTGCCGTTGCGCGTGAACAGTTGCACGCCGAGCTCCTCCTCGAGCGCGCGAACCTGGTGGCTGACCGCGCCGTGGGTGACGTACAGCTCGTCGGCGGCGCGGGAGAAATTCTCGTGACGGGCGGCGGCTTCGAACGCGCGAATCGCGTTCAGCGCAGGCAGCTGGCGGAGGTCCATTTGCTAATTTTCCTCACATCGACGTGAAAATTGGTCGTTTTGTCGGGTGCCTTGAAGTGACTACGATTGTAGCCATCGAAGCATTTATTGGCGGAGTCGATCATGCAAGAAATTTCTTCAAGCATCACGTTCGAAATCCCCGCGGGCGAGACCGTGCCGATGAAGGTGCAGCGCAGCACGCGTCTGACGGTGCAATGCGGGCCGGTGTGGGCGACGCGCAGCAACGACGTCGAAGACTACTTCCTGGTCGACGGCGAGACGCTCCGGCTGCGTCGCGGCGAGCGGCTGTGGCTCAGTGCGGAAGGCCGGCAGGGCGCGCAGGTCGCGTTCTCGGTGTCGCGGCCGGCCGGGGAAGTCGCGCGCGGCGCGCTGGCGCGGCTGCGCAACCGCGTGAACGCGCTGTTCCACGACGGCTGGCGCACCGTCTGACCGACCTTTCCTCCGACGGATGCTCGCGATCCGTCCCCTTCCCGGGCCGGCGAGACGCATGGGTTTTCGGTAAACTAGCGCCCATGTCCGTCTCGCCGGTTGCCATCGTGTCCACGCCTGTCGCTGTTTCCGAATCGCCCGCCGGGTCTCCGGTCCGGCCCGTCGTGCCGGTCACCGTGCGTTGGCGGGGCAGCGAGGCCTACGAGACGAGCTTCGACGCGATGCGCGCGTTCACCGACACGCGCACGGCCGACACCGGCGACGAAATCTGGGTCGTCGAGCATCCGCCCGTCTACACGCTCGGCCAGGCCGGCGACCCGGCCCACCTGCTGGTGGCCGACAGCGGCGTGCCGCTCGTGAAGGTCGACCGCGGCGGGCAAATCACCTACCACGGCCCCGGCCAGATCGTCGCCTACCTGCTGCTGGACCTGCGCCGGCGCAAGCTGATGGTGCGCACGCTCGTGACGAAGATCGAGGAGGCCGTGATCGAAACCCTCGCGGCGTATAATCTCGCTTCGGTCCGCAAGGCGGGCGCGCCGGGCATCTACGTGGCATCCGGCGTGCACGAAGGCGCGAAGATCGCGGCCCTCGGCCTGAAGATCCGCAACGGCTGCAGCTATCACGGGCTGAGCCTGAACGTGAAGATGGATCTGCGCCCGTTTCTCGCGATCAACCCGTGCGGCTATGCCGGACTGGAAACCGTCGACATGGCGAGCCTCGAGGTTGCCGCCGACTGGAACGACGTCGCCCACACGCTGGTGGGTCGTCTGATTGCCAACCTCGATGGCGCATCCGCGGCCGCCGACAAGCCGCAGGCACTGGAACATTCGAATGACTGACGTTACCGCTTCCCCCGCACCGGCCGACTCGGCCGCGACCGCTGCCTACGATCCCACCGCCAAGCAGAAGGCGCAGGCGAAGACGGCGCGCATCCCGATCAAGGTCGTTCCGATCGAGAAGCTGAAGAAGCCGGAGTGGATCCGCGTGAAGGCGGCCACCGGCAGCTCGCGCTTCAACGAGATCAAGACGATCCTGCGCGAGCACAACCTGCATACCGTGTGCGAGGAAGCGAGCTGCCCGAACATCGGCGAATGCTTCGGCAAGGGCACCGCGACGTTCATGATCATGGGCGACAAGTGCACGCGCCGCTGCCCGTTCTGCGACGTCGGCCACGGCCGTCCCGATCCGCTCGACGCGGACGAACCGAAGAATCTCGCGCGCACGATCGCGGCGCTCAAGCTCAAGTACGTGGTGATCACGAGCGTCGACCGCGACGACCTGCGCGACGGTGGCGCCGCCCACTTCGTCGAGTGCATCCGTGAAGTGCGCGAGCAGTCGCCGGACACGCGCATCGAGATCCTGACGCCGGACTTCCGCGGCCGTCTCGACCGCGCGATCTCGATCCTGAACGCCGCGCCGCCCGACGTGATGAACCACAACCTCGAAACGGTGCCGCGCCTGTACAAGGAAGCGCGCCCGGGTTCGGACTACGCGCACTCGCTGAAGCTGCTGAAGGACTTCAAGGCGCTGCATCCGGACGTCGCGACGAAGTCGGGCCTGATGGTCGGCCTCGGCGAGACCGAAGAGGAAATCCTGCAGGTGATGCGCGACCTGCGCGCGCACGACGTCGACATGCTGACGATCGGCCAGTACCTGCAACCTTCCGAGCACCACCTGCCGGTGCGTGCGTACGTGCATCCGGATACGTTCAAGATGTACGAGGAAGAGGCGTACAAGATGGGCTTCACGCACGCGGCCGTCGGCGCGATGGTGCGTTCGAGCTATCACGCCGATCTGCAGGCGCATGGGGCCGGGGTGGTCTGATTGCTCCAGACGCTCGATGCATAAAAGAACCCGCTACGCGGGTTTTTTTATGCAGTTCTTCGTCTCGATATCCTGACGAAGTGAAGCAACGGCTTCTGGCGCAAGAGCGATTTCGTCAGCGCTTCCACGGGCTTTTAGTCCTCAAGCTTGCGAAACCGGACATCGCGCATTCTGATACTCTCGACCCACAGTTCCCAATCCTCGGCTGAGATATAAGCGCCGGTCTCTTTCCTGCCCTCTTCCAGAAAGCTCGTCTGTTCATCCAGGCTCAGGCTTTCCCAGAACGAGTCCCATACATGGTTCAGCCAGTAGTGAGGATCACCCTGACTGATATGCAGAATCGGTCCAAACTCATACAACGTGATCCACGGAGCGGCGGGGTGGAAGCCTTGCTCCGAGAGCTTGGCAATCAGTTCAACATCGTTGGAGAGCAAGCGCACGTCGCGCCCTGAAAACCTCCATGTGGCGGAGATGATGGTACTCAGCGACTGCCCGTCGACTTCGCGCATGAACTGAAAATACGCAACCTCTTGTCTGCCTTGCCGCACCAGATTGAGCAAAGTCGGAAACTGACTGGGCTGAACGTGATGAACCAGCCCAAAAGCATTGATACCCGCATCGCCTTGATATATCGGCTTGGGGTAGGCAGGAAGTTGCTGCTTTTTTGGGTCGAGCGAGCCGGAACCGAAAATGGCTTGCAATTCACCGAGTGGCTTTCCAAAGGCGTCTTCCAGACTCTTCAGACTTTCACGCTCTGCCCGCTTCGTTTGCAACTCTTCAACCTTGCGCCTGAAGAAAGACACATCCCCTCCTCATCATTTATCTGGAATCTGATCGGCAATCATCGAGCCGCCGAAATAGCCGACAGCACCAAAGAGGATGCCACCGATGGCACCGGTTATTACGGCGCCAGGCCCGAGTTCAACACCGACCAGCGCGCCCGCTGTAGCACCGACTCTGGCTCCAGCAACGGCGCCGGCCCAACTACCTGCCCACCCGCCAGCCTGGCGAATGACTTCCTTTTCCAGAGGACGAATGGACTTTAGACGAATCGATTCATTGGATGCAACCGAGAGGTCATAGCCTGTAAAAGCGAGCCCGACAACCCGCACAACACGAGCATATTTGACGATGCCGAGGCTGATAGCCAAGCCACGCTGCGAGAACACGCCTTCACCGGGCACCATGGGCCGTGGCTGAACCAGAACCTCCTTGTCCATGGCCAGGACTTTTTGCTTGATATGCTCCGCCCACCGCTTGTCTTTTGAGCGAGCCTCGGCCGCATACTTATCGATGGCTTGAACGATCTCATCGGTTGTCACGAGCTTCGCGCCTGCTCGCTTGGCTTTGGCGATGTCGACATACACGGTCTTGCCCGCCATTCTCCCCGTGCCTGTAGGATAGATGCTACTGGTAGATGCATAGGAAGTTAGCTTGTCGTATTCCAGCACGTGGTCAACGACACTGCCTGGAGCTTTGGGACCGCCCTTGCTCCACAGACCATATTTTTCTGGATAGACTTCGCGCATCTCGCCAAGTGGCGAGAGTTCAAGTTGCTTCAGATATGGATTGTCGATCGTGCTGTACGTGTGACGGACCAGCATGCCATCCTTGCCGACTTCTTCAACAGTAACAAAGAAGAAAATGCGAGCAGGCATGTGATGCCCGAGCACGTCATACTTGGAGTCAGCGGTAGCGTTTGTCGTTGTTCGATAGACGAAGTTGCTCATTGTTCCCACCGCTCCAGAGCTTGCAGACCTACTGCAATGTCCAGCTTTGACACATCCTTCGTGTAGACACGAGGACAGTAACCTTGGGAATCCGTCAGTCCCTTATAGACCGCCCCTGCTGACGTGCGAATGTGATATGGGGAACTGCAAACAGGTTGATTGTTACCGTCGAGCACGCGCACGCGCTCATCGCAGTTGCCTCGATACTCTTCCGTCAGAGATTGCCCGGAAGGTCCGTACCCCATCTCGGTGAGATTGTGAGACTCGAAGCTATGAAAGCTATCGGTTTGGGAGGCAATCATCACGGGAGGAGGATGGCATTTGCAAAGGCACAAGTCGCCATCAAGAGCCTGTTCTTTGCCCATCTTATGATCGGGCCAACGAGGACCTTGAGCCGCGATGACACCCGTGGACTGGCACGCATTACAAACGACTTGAGCGCCAACAAAAGTCAGGGCTGTACCGTGATGCGTGCAACTGTCTACCCCCTCGATGACGATGCCACCCGTAGTTGACTTGTCGCCTACCTTAAGCAAGTACCGTTTCATGCTCATTATCCGTTTTTCGCAACGGACAAAGAAATATCATCGTGGCATTGGGCGCAGCAATTAGACGGGTACTAAAAACCCTGTAATCCGAATTTTTTTGAAGTATCGTGGTTTTGACCGATTTTTCATCCCTGGATCCGCGGAGCGTGAGACGTCCCGCAAGTTGGCTACGATCTCGAATCGACCGACGCGCGGCAACGGCCCGTCCCCGCACCACAATCGTCACCCGACCGGACACGCAATCCGGTCGAGCATGGAAAGCAAAGCTGAAACGGCATCGATAGCTTCGCAGGATAAGTTCGCTCCCGCCGCGCGCAAAGCTCGTAAAGTCGGCTCTCCCGCAGCAATGCCCGCATTCCGAAGGAGAGTCGCATGTCCCGTTTCAGCTTCGTCCGCCGCGCCGTCGTCGCGCTGACCGCCTTTGCCGCGCTGGGCGCGGCGCACGCCGAATCGCGCGAGGTCGTGATCGCGTACCAGGACATGGTCGTGCCGTGGCGCTATGCGCAGGCGAGCGGTGAAGTCGAAAAGGCGACCGGCTACAAGGTCACGTTCCGCAAGCTCGACAGCGGCGCCGACGTGATCCGCGCGCTCGCGTCGGGCTCCGTGCAGCTCGGCGAGGCCGGTTCCAGCCCGATCGCGGCCGGCCTGTCGCAGGGGCTCGACATCTCGCTGTTCTGGGTGCTCGACAACATCAACGACGCCGAGGCGCTCGTCGCGCGCAACGGCTCGGGCGTCACGAACGTCGCCGGGCTGAAGGGCAAGAAGATCGGCGTGCCGTTCGTGTCGACGTCGCACTTCCATACGCTCGTCGCGCTGCAGGCCGCGGGCGTCAATCCGAACGACGTGAAGATCGTCAACCTGCGTCCGCCCGAAGTCGCGGCTGCGTGGGCGCGCGGCGACATCGACGCGACCTACATCTGGGATCCGGTGCTCGCGAAGGTCAAGCAGTCGGGCACCGTGCTCACGACGTCGGGCCAGGTTGCGAAGGAAAGCGGCAAGTCGACCTTCGACGGCTTCGTCGTGAGCCGCAAGTTCGCGCGCGAGAACCCCGAGTTCGTCACGCGCTTCGTGAAGGTGCTCGCGGCGGCAGACGCCGACTACCGCGCGCACGCTGCCGCGTGGAAGGTCGGTTCGCCGCAGGTCGCGGCGGTCGCGAAGGTGTCCGGCGCGAACGCGCAGGACGTGCCGGCCAGCCTCGCGCTCTACGCGTTCCCGACGGCGGCCGAGCAGGCTTCGCCGACGTGGCTCGGCGGCGGCGCGCAATCGGGCGCCGCGAAGTCGCTCGCGGCCACGGCCACGTTCCTCAAATCGCAAGGCACGATCCAGACGGTGCTGTCCGACTATTCGGCCGGCGTCGATCCGCAGTTCGTGCAGAAGGCCGCGCGCTGAGCGCGGCCGTTCAGCCCTCTCGTCGCGGAGCCCTTCGATCATGAGCACGCTGGAAGTCCGTCAGGTATCGGTCGACTATCCCGGCGAACGCGGCCGGCCGACGACGCAGGCGCTCGCGCGCGTCGACCTGCGCATCGAAGCCGGTGAATTCGTCGTCGCGCTCGGCGCGTCCGGGTGCGGAAAGACGACGCTGCTGAACTGCATGGCCGGCTTCGTCGCGCCGACGACCGGCGACGTGCGCGTCGACGGCGTGCCGGTCACGGGCCCCGGCGCCGATCGCGGCGTCGTGTTCCAGAAATACGCGTTGCTGCCGTGGCTCGACGTGCTCGAGAACGTCGCGCTCGGGCTGCGCTTCGCACGCGTGTCGAAGGCCGAACGCGAAGCGCGGGCGCGGGAGATGCTCGCGCTGGTCGGGCTCGACAAGCATGCGCACGCGCGCGTGTACGAGCTGTCGGGCGGGATGCAGCAGCGCGTCGGCATCGCGCGTGCGCTTGCGAGCGATCCGCGCGTGCTGCTGATGGACGAGCCTATGGGCGCGCTCGACGCGATGACGCGCGGCACGATGCAGGCGCTCGTGCTCGACGTGTGGGCACGCACCGGCAAGACGGTGTTCTTCATCACGCACGACGTCGAGGAGGCGCTGTTCCTCGCGACGCGTCTCGTCGTAATGACGCCCGGCCCCGGCCGGATCGCGGAGACGTTCGAGCTGCCGTTCGCGCGGCGCTACGTCGAATCGCGCGATGCGCGCGCGGTGAAGTCGTCGCCGGAATTCATCGCGTGGCGCGAGCGGCTGATCGCGTATCTGCATCGCGACGAGGCGGTGGCGGAGCGCGCGTGATGCATGAGTTCGCGCGACGGGGCGCGTCCGTCGGGCGCGGCCGGATCAGTACTTTGCACAGGCAGGTCGACATGAGCACGCAGGAATCGTCGGCAGCCGATCGAGCAGCCTCGGAGTTCGGGCAGGATCAACGCGCGACGCAACAGCGTCACGCGGTGCGTCCGGCTCGCGCATCGCATCGCTACCGGTTGCCGGGGCAGGGGCGGACGGCCGCGCTCAGCGCGGCGACGGTCGCGGCGCTGGCCGTGCTGTGGTGGGTCGCGACGCACCGGCAGTGGCTGCCGCCGTTGTTCCTGCCCGCACCGGAAGCGGTGTGGGCCGCGTTCGTCGACGCGTGGCATGGCCGCATCCAGGGCGGCCTGCCGTTGTCGGAGCATTTGTTGTGGAGCGCCGCGCGCGTGTTCGGCGCCTTCGTGTTCGCCACTGCGATCGGCGTGCCGGCCGGCATCCTGATGGGCGTGAGCCGCATCGCGCGCGGCGTGCTCGATCCGCTGCTGGAGTTCTACCGGCCGCTGCCGCCGCTTGCGTATCTGCCGCTCGTCGTGATCTGGTTCGGCATCGACGAGACGGCGAAGCTCGTCGTGATCTTCCTCGCATGCTTCGCGCCGATCGCGATGGCCGCCCGTGCCGGCGTGCGCGCGGCAACCGTCGAGCAGATCAACGCCGCGTATTCGCTCGGCGGCAGCTTCCCGCAGATCGTGCGCCATGTCGTGCTGCCGGCCGCGCTGCCGGAAATCCTCACCGGCTTGCGGATCGCGATCGGGTTCGGCTGGACGACGCTGGTCGCGGCCGAAATGGTCGCCGCGACGGCCGGGCTCGGGCAGATGGTACTCAACGCGTCGAGCTTCCTGCGTACCGATCTCGTCGTGATGGGGATCCTGATCATCGGCGCGATCGCATGGCTGTTCGATCTCGCGATGCGGTGGGTCGAGCGGCGGGTGGTGCCGTGGAAGGGACGCGGGTGATGCCCGGATGAGACCTGCGGGCGGCGCATGCGCACCGCCCGTGCCGGTCGTGCCAGTCGCGTCATTCGCCCATCGCGACGCCTTCCCGCCGCGGGTCGGCCCCGCCGAACCACACCGTCTGCCCCTGCACGTTCAGCCGCTGGATCCCCTGCAGTCCCGAATTCATCTCGACGACCCGCACGTCGTGCCCGCGCCCTTTCAACCCGTCGACGAGCGCGTCCGACACGCGGCCGCGTTCGAGCTGCGTCGGCCCGTTCATCGACCCGACGTTCGGCAGCGCGATCGCCTGCTGCATCGTCATCCCCCAGTCCATCACGCCGATCATCGTCTTCGCGACGTGGTTGATGATCGCGGGGCCGCCGGCCGAGCCGACGATCATCGTCACCTGCTTCGTCTTCTGGTCGAACACGAGCTCGGGCGACATCGACGAGCGCGGCCGCTTGCCTGGCTGCACGCGGTTCGCGACCGGCCGCCCGTTCTCGTTCGACACGAACGAGAAATCGGTCAACTGGTTGTTCAACATGAACCCGCGCACCATCAGCCGCGAACCGAACGCGTCCTCGACGCTGGTCGTCATCGACAGCGCCTGGCCGTAGCGGTCGACGATCGCGATGTCGGACGTCGACGGCAATTCGGGGCTGCGGTCGTCGGCCAGCGCGAGCGTCGCGCCCTGC
This sequence comes from Burkholderia sp. Bp8991, assembly GCF_003853795.1. Taxonomy (NCBI): domain Bacteria; kingdom Pseudomonadati; phylum Pseudomonadota; class Betaproteobacteria; order Burkholderiales; family Burkholderiaceae; genus Burkholderia; species Burkholderia sp. Bp8991. The sequence continues at coordinate 49,455 of NZ_QTQJ01000019.1, forward strand.
GGCGTGCCGGCCTGCGCGACGCCCATGCTGGTGTCGCCGATCAGGCGCGCGCGCTGCGCGAGATAGGTCCGGTCGACGAGGCTCGCCCAGCTGCCGCCCGGCAGCGGCGCGAAATCCGGATCGGCGACGTAGCGCGCCCGGTCCGCATACGCGAGGCGTCCCGCTTCGCTGAACAGGTGCGCGGCGAACGGCGTCGGCTCGTAGCCGACTTCGTTGCGCACCGGCTTCTGCGCGCCGATCTGCTGCCAGTCGGGCATCGCCTCGAGGATGCCGAGCATCTGCGCGATCGCGAGGCCGCCCGACGACGGCGGCGGCATCCCGCACACCACCGAGCGCCGGTAGTCGGTGCACAGCGGCGCCCGCACCTTCGCCTTGTAGCGCGCGAGATCCTGCAGCGACAGCAGGCCCGGATTGGTCGGGTGCTTGCGCACCTTCGTGACGATGTCGCGCGCGATCGCACCGGTGTAGAACGCATTCGCGCCGCGATCGGCAACCTGGCGCAGCACGGTCGCGAGCGCGGGGTTTTTCAGCACCGTGCCGGCCGCCTTCGGCGTGCCGTCCTTGTTGTAGAAGTACGCACGCGCGGCCGGGTCGTTCATCAGGTACTTGTCGTTCGCGATCAGCATCGCGAGGCGCGGGCTGATCGTGAAGCCGTGCTCGGCGAGCCGGATCGCGGGCTGGAACAGCCGGCGCCACGGCAGCTTGCCGTGCGCGCGGTGCGCGGCGTCGAGCATCCGCAGCACGCCCGGCGTGCCGACCGAACGGCCGCCCACGACACCTTCGTAGAAGCCCATCGGCTGGCCGGTCGGGCCGTAGAACAGCCGGTCGGTCGCGGCGGCCGGCGCGGTCTCGCGGCCGTCGTACGCCTGCGTCGCACGGCCGTCGAAGTACAGCATGAACGCGCCGCCACCGAGCCCCGACGATTGCGGCTCGACGAGCGCGAGCACCATCTGCGTGGCGATCGCCGCGTCGATCGCGGTGCCGCCGGCCTTCAGCATCTCGTAGCCGGCCTGCGTGGCGAGCGGGTTCGCGGCCGCGATCATGAAGCGCTGCGAGGTCCAGCCCGGCTTGTCGGTCCAGCCGGACGCCAGTTCGGGCGCGTGAACGCCGGGCAGCGGCACCGCGGCGCCCGATGCGGCAGCGACCGGGACGACGGCGCCCGACGGCGCGGACGGCGATGTGCAGCCGGCGCCGAACGTGACGAACGTGACGAGCGCGACGAGCGCGAGCGTGGCGACGAGCGTCCGGGGACGCAAATGCGGACGGATCCGGTCGAACATTGAAACCCTCGGCAACAGTGAATTCGAAGGAGGCGGCGTGTGCGCGGCACGCGCTCCGCACGGACGGCGCGCTATTGTCGCCGTGCGGCCGGCGGATTGTCATCCGACAGGAAACCCTGACGCATCCCGCCGGGCCCGCCCCGGCCGGCCTTTCCGGCCTGTTCGAGGATGAACTCTATGAACGTCGCGGTCGCACGCGTGTGGTGCCGGTTCGGCATGTAGAGCATGTACATGTGCGTGCCGAAGATGCTGAGACGATACGCGTCGAGCGACGTGACGACCGTGCCGCGCCGCATGTCGTCCTGCATCACGTAGTCGGGCACGATGCCGACGCCGATTCCGGCGAGGATCGCCTGGCGCAGGAACAGGAAGTTCTCCGAAATCAGCGTGGGCTCGAGCAGCACCTCGTGGCGCTCGTCGCCGAGGTACGCGGCGATCCGCAGCTGCCGCCCCAGCACCGTCGCGGTGACGACCGGCGCGGCGGCCAGCGCGCCGAGGCTCGCGGGCATGCCGTGCGCGGCCGCGAACGCGGGCGACGCGCACGCGACGTAGCGCACCGCGCCCATGTCGCGCGCGACGAGGTTCTGCGGCGGCTCGGACATCACGCGGATCGCGATGTCGACTTCGTCGCGCATCAGGTCCTCCACGCGATTCTCGAACACCACGTCGAGCACGATGCCCGGATGCAGCCGCTTGAACGCGAGCAGCCAGTCGGACATCACCATCTGCCCATAGCCGCTCGGCACCGACAGCCGCACGCGGCCCTGCAGGTCCTGGCCGAGCGTCGTCACCGATTCCTGCGCGGCGAGCAGCTCGTTGCGGATGCGCCGGCCGTGCTCGTACAGCTTCAGCCCGATTTCGGTCGGCTCGATGCGGCGCGTCGTGCGGCGCACGAGCTGCTGGCCGATCGAGCGCTCGAGCTGGTTCAGCCGATAGCTGACGTTCGCGCGGCTCATCTTGAGCCGCTGCGCGGCCTTGCTCAGGTTGCCCGCGTCGAGGATCTCGACGAGCAGCGTCAGCGCGTTCAGGTCCATGCCCGGTGTCTCCTGATCCGTCCCGCTTAAGGACCCGAAGCGGTCCGAAAGCATTCAATGTCAAGCCAGACTTGACAGCTTGTAAAGCCGGGCGGGAATTGTCAATGAATCTCGATCAATCGAGAATCGAGTCATGCCCGGCACATGCGCCGGATCGTTTCCCGCCGCGCGGGATCGGGAAGCGGCGCCGCTCGCCGGCCTGGCGACCGGTCCCGCCCGCATGGCGCACCGCAATGGAGACACGATGAATTCAACCGCTTCCCCCGAACCCGCCCAGACCGGCACCGTCGCGCGCGAACGGCGCGACAAGGTGCTCGTCGTCACGATCGACCATCCGCCCGTCAACGCGCTGTCCGCCGATGTGCGGCGCGGCCTCGCCGACGCGCTCGACGCCGCGCAGGCCGACGCCGCGATCCGCGCGGTGCTGATCGTCGGCGCCGGCCGCAACTTCATCGCGGGCGCCGACATCCGCGAATTCGGCAAGCCGCCCGTGCCGCCGTCGCTGCCCGACGTCTGCGAGCGGATCGAGTCGAGTGCGAAGCCGGTCGTGGTGGCGCTGCACGGCGCGACGCTCGGCGGCGGCCTCGAAGTCGCGCTCGCCGCGCATTACCGGCTCGCGGTGCCCGGCGCGAAGCTCGGGTTGCCCGAAGTCACGCTCGGCCTGCTGCCCGGCGCGGGCGGCACGCAGCGCGCGCCGCGCCTGATCGGCGCGCAGGCCGCGCTCGACCTGATGATGACGGGGCGTCACGCGAGCGCCGACGAAGCGCTCGCGCTCGGCCTCGTCGATCGCGTCGCGCACAGCGACGACACGCTCGCCGAAGGCCTCGCCTATGCGCAGGAACTCGTGTCGCTCGGCGCGCCGGCTCGGCGCACGCGCGACGCGCAGGGGCTCGCCGACCGCGCGGCCGCGCAGGCCGCGATCGACGCGGCGCGCGCCGAGTTACCGAAGAAGTCGCGCGGCCTGTTCTCGCCGGCGAAGATCGTCGACGCGGTCGAGGCCGCGCTCACGCTGTCGTTCGACGCGGGGATGAAGCTCGAACGCAGCCTGTTCCTGCAGTGCGTCGACAGCCCGCAGCGCGCGGGCCTCGTGCACGCGTTCTTCGCGGAACGCGAGGCCGCGAAGGCGCCCGAGGCGCGCCGCGCGAGCGCGCGCCCGGTCGAGCGGATCGGCGTGGTCGGCGGCGGCACGATGGGCGCGGGCATCGCGGTCGCGGCACTCGACGCCGGGTTGCCGGTGACGATGATCGAACGCGACGAAGCGTCGCTCGCGCGCGGCCGCGCGCATGTCGAGAAGGTGTACGACGGGCTCGTCGCGAAGGGGCGGATGACGCCGGCCGCGCACGCGGCGCGGCTCGCGCGCTTCAAGGGCAGCACGTCGTACGACGCGCTCGCGCAGGCCGACGTCGTGATCGAGGCGGTGTTCGAGGACATGGCCGTGAAAAAGGCGGTGTTCGCCGAGCTCGCGCGCGCGTGCAAGCCGGGCGCGGTGCTCGCGACCAACACGTCGTATCTCGACATCGACGAGCTCGCCGCCGGCATCGACCGGCCGGCCGACGTGATCGGCCTGCATTTCTTCTCGCCGGCGAACGTGATGAAGCTGCTCGAGATCGTCGTGCCGGCGCGCGTCGCCGATGACGTCGTCGCGACCGCGTTCGCGCTGGCCAAACAGCTGAAAAAGACGCCGGTGCGCGCCGGCGTGTGCGACGGCTTCATCGGCAACCGGATCCTCGTCGTCTATCGCACCGCGGCCGACTACCTGATGGAGGACGGCGCATCGCCGTACCAGATCGATCGCGTAGTGCGCGAATTCGGCTTCCCGATGGGGCCGTTCCAGGTCGTCGACCTCGCGGGCGGCGACATCGGCTGGGCGACCCGCAAGCGCCGCGCGGCCACGCGCGACCCGCGCGCGCGCTACGTGGAGATTTCCGACCGGCTGTGCGAGCGCGGCTGGTTCGGCCAGAAGACGGGGCGCGGCTACTACCTGTATCCGGACGGCGCGCGCGTCGGCACGCCGGACCCGGAAGTCGAGGCAATCGTCGCCGACGAACGCGCGAAGAAGGGCATCGCACCGCGCACGTTCACCGGCGACGAGATCCTGCGCCGCTACCTTGCCGCGATGATCAACGAAGGCGCGAACGTCGTGCACGAGAAGATCGCGCTGCGCCCGCTCGACGTCGACGCGGTGTTCCTGTACGGCTACGGCTTCCCGCGCCATCGCGGCGGCCCGATGCACTACGCGGACACGGTCGGCCTCGCGAACGTGCTCGCCGACATCCGCGCGTTCGCGCAGGAGGATCCGCTGTTCTGGAAACCGTCGCCGCTGCTCGTCGAGCTGGTCGGGCGCGGCGCGGATTTCGCGAGCCTGAACCGTATCGACTGAACGCCCACCGCATTCGCAACGGACCCACGATGGACCTCAATTTCACTCCCGAAGAGGAAGCGTTCCGCACCGAAGTGCAGCGCTTCCTCGCCGCCGAACTGCCCGCGCGCACCGCGCGCAAGGTGAAGGGCGGCCTGCACCTGACGCGCGACGACATGCGCGAATGGCACGCAATCCTGAACGCCCGCGGCTGGCTCGCGAGCCACTGGCCGCGCGAATACGGCGGCCCCGGCTGGAGCGTCGCGCAGAAGTTCCTGTTCGACAACGAATGCGCGCTCGCCGGTGCGCCGCGCATCGTGCCGTTTGGCGTCAACATGCTTGGGCCCGTGCTGATCAAGTACGGCAGCGAAGCGCAGCAGCGCCACTGGCTGCCGCGCATTCTCGACGGCACCGACTGGTGGTGCCAGGGCTATTCGGAGCCGGGCGCCGGTTCCGACCTCGCATCGGTGAAGACGAGCGCGGTGCGCGATGGCGATCACTACGTCGTGAACGGCCAGAAGACTTGGACCACGCTCGGCCACTACGCGAACATGATCTTCTGCCTCGTGCGCACCGCGACCGACGTGCGCAAGCAGGAGGGCATCAGCTTCCTGCTGATCGACATGAACACGCCGGGCGTCGAGGTGCGCCCGATCATCACGCTCGACGGCGAGCACGAAGTGAACGAAGTGTTCTTCACCGACGTGCGCGTGCCCGTGGCGAACCTCGTCGGCGAAGAAAACCGCGGCTGGACCTGCGCGAAATACCTGCTCACGTACGAGCGCACCAACATCGCCGGGATCGGCTTCTCGACGGCCGCGCTCGAGCGGCTGCGCGCGGTGGCCGCGAAGGTCACGAAGAACGGCCGGCCGCTCGCCGACGATCCGTTCTTCGCGGCGCGCATCGCGCGCGTCGAGATCGAACTCGAGAACATGCGCACGACCAACCTGCGCGTGCTCGCCGCGGTCGCGGGCGGCGGCGTGCCGGGCGCGGAAAGCTCGATGCTGAAGATCCGCGGCACGCAGATCCGCCAGGAGATCACCGCGCTGATGCGCCGCGCGATGGGGCCGTACGCGCAGCCGTTCGTCGACGCAGCACTCGATGCCGATTACGACGGCGAGCCGGTCGGCCCGGACGAGGCCGCGAGCGCCGCGCAGCAGTACTTCAACAACCGCAAGCTGTCGATCTTCGGCGGCTCGAACGAGATCCAGAAGAACATCATCGCGAAGATGATGCTCGGGCTGTAACGAGGGACGCGACGATGGATTTCCAGCACACAGAAGACCGCCGGATGCTGGCGGACACGTTGAACCGCTTCATCGCCGAACGGTATGCGTTCCCGGTGCGCGACCGCATCGCGCAGTCGGCCGAAGGCTTCGATCGCGCGATGTGGCGGCGCTTCGCCGAGCTCGGCGCGGTCGGCGCGCTGTTTTCCGAAGCCGACGGCGGCTTCGGCGGCGCGGGTTTCGACATCGCCGTGGTGTTCGAATGCCTCGGCCGCGGGCTCGTGGTCGAGCCGTTCCTCGGCACGCTGCTCGCGGGCCGCGCGCTGGCGCTGGCCGGCGGCGACGCGCATCGCGCGCGGCTGGCCGCGCTGATCGACGGCAGCGCAAGCGCCGCGTTCGCGCACGACGAACCAGGCTCGCACTACGAACTGACGACCGTGCGCACGCGCGCCGAGCGTGCCGGCGACGGCTGGGTGCTGACGGGCGCGAAGGGCGTCGTCGACCAGGCCGCGCAGGCGGCGTTCTTCGTCGTCAGCGCGCGCGTGTCCGGTCAGGACGACGACGCGGCCGGCATCGGCCTGTTCGTCGTGCCGGCCGACGCGCCGGGCGTGTCGCTGCGGGACTACAAGAAGATCGACGGCGGCCGCGCGGCCGAGGTGCGCTTCGAGCGCGTCGTGCTGCCGGGCGATGCGGCGCTCGGCGTGCCGGAAACGCAAGACGACGAAGCAGGCGCCGCATTGCTCGAACGCGTGCTCGGCTACGGGCTGCTCGCGCTGTCGGCGGAGGCGCTCGGCGCGATGGACGTCGCGAAGGAAGCGACGCTCGACTACCTGCGCACGCGCAAGCAGTTCGGCATGCCGATCGGCAGCTTCCAGGCGCTGCAGCACCGGATGGCCGACCTGCTGCTCGAAGTCGAGCAGGCGCGCTCGGCGGTGATCAACGCGGCCGCGCAGCTCGATGCGCCGCGCGCGGTGCGCGAACGCGCGCTCGCGGCGGCGAAATACACCATCGGCCGGATCGGCACGCTGGTCGCCGAGGAGAGCATCCAGTTGCACGGCGGGATCGGGATGACGTGGGAGCTGCCGCTGTCGCATTACGCGAAGCGGCTCGTGATGATCGATCACCAGCTCGGCGACGAGGATCACCATCTCGCGCGCTACATCGCGCTGTCGAAACAATAAAGACGAACGACGCGAATGGAGGAGACAAGGATGACGAACGAATCGCGCGCGTTGCCGCTGGCCGGCGTGAAGGTGCTCGATTTCTCGCGCGTGCTGGCAGGCCCGTGGTGCGCGATGGTGCTTGCCGATTTCGGCGCGGAAGTGATCAAGGTCGAGCATCCGGCGCGCGGCGACGACACGCGCGACTGGGGCTTGCGGATCGGCGACACCGAAACGACCTACTTCAACAGCGTGAACCGAAGCAAGCGCTCGATCTGTCTCGACCTGCAGACCGACGAAGGGCGGCGGCTCGCGCGCGAGCTGGCCGCGCAGGCCGACGTGGTGCTGCACAACTTCAAGTTCGGCGGCGCGGAAAAACTCGGGCTCGGCTACGACGCGCTGGCCGCGCTCAATCCGCGGCTCGTGCATTGCGCGATTTCCGGCTACGACCGCTCGGGCCCGGAAGCCGCGCGGCCCGGCTACGACCTCGTCGTGCAGGGCGAGGCCGGGCTGATGGCGCTGAACGGCGAGGCCGGCCAGCCGCCGCTGAAATTCGGTGTCGCGGCGGTCGACCTGTTCACCGGCATGTATTCGGCGCAGGCGGTCCTCGCCGCGCTGTACGAGCGTCATGCGACGGGGCGCGGGCGGCGCATCGAGATGGCGCTGTTCGACTGCGGGCTGATGATCACCGCGTACTACGGGCTCGATGCGCTGCTGATGGGCGAGGATCCGCCGCGCTACGGCAATGCGCATCCGTCGATCGTGCCGTATGGCGTGTTCGACGCGGCCGACGGCCCGCTCGTGATCACGGTCGGCAACAACACGCAGTTCGCGCGTTTCTGCGATGCGATCGAGCGGCCCGACCTCGCCGCGGACGAACGCTACAAGACCAATCTCGGCCGCTCGGAGAACCGCGCCGCGCTGCTGCCGGAGATTCGCGGCGAACTTGCGCGGCGGCCGCGCCGAAGCTGCTCGCGGCGCTCGCCGCCGGCGGCATTCCGTGCGGCGAAGTGCTCGGGCTGCACGAGGCGCTGACCTCCGAGCGCGCGACCCGGGCGGGGCTCGTCACGCGGCAGCCGCACCCGGTCGCGGGCGGCGTCGACGTGCTGGCGCCGCCGTATCGCTTCGACGGTGCGCGGCTGCCGGTGCGCGGCGCGCCGCCGGTGCTCGGCGCGGATACGGACGACGTGCTCGGCGGCTGGCTCGGGATGTCGGCGGACGAGGTCGCGCGACTGCGCGCGGATCGCGTCGTGTAACGCATTGACGTGCCGCCACGGCGCGCGCGGATCGATGGGCGCGCCGGCCATCCACAAGACACTTCTCGCGAAACGACGAGGAGACATTGGAGACACCATGGAGCTTTCCGTCATCGAATCGGTCACGGCGCGCCGTGACTACCAGCAGCTCGTGCGCGCACGGCGCCGCTTCAGCTTCACGCTCACGGCACTGATGATCGCCACGTACTACGGCTTCATCCTGCTCGTCGCGCTCGCGCCGCACGTGCTTGCGGCGCCGCTGTACCGCGGTGCGACGACCACGGTCGGGATCGCCGCGGGCGTCGCGATCATCCTGGTCGCGATCGGGCTGACCGCGTGCTACGTGCTGCGCGCGAACCGTGCGTTCGACCGCCGCGTCGACGCGATCCTGCAGCGTTCGTGACGGAGGCCGACATGCGACGCACTTCGAGCGCGCTCGGCGCGCTGGCCGTTCTCGTTTCCTCCACCGCGCACGCGACCGGCATCGCGGGCCCGATGCCCGACAAGGTCGAGCTGAACCCGGTGGCGATCGCGATGTTCTTCGCGTTCGTGTTCGCGACGCTCGCGCTCACGCGCTGGGCCGCGCGCCGCACGCGTTCGACGCGCGACTTCTACACGGCCGGCGGCGGTATCACCGGGCTGCAGAACGGGCTCGCGATCGCGGGCGACTACATGTCGGCCGCGTCGTTCCTCGGGCTCTCCGGGATGGTGTTCATGTTCGGCTTCGACGGGCTGATCTACTCGATCGGCTTCCTGGTCGGCTGGCCGTTCGTGATGTTCCTGATCGCCGAGCCGCTGCGCAACCTCGGCAAGTTCACGTTCGTCGACGTGGTCGCGTACCGCTTCGCGCAGCGGCCGATCCGGCTCCTGACGTCCGCGAACGCGCTGACGATCGTCGTGCTGTACCTGGTCGTGCAGATGGTCGGCGCGGGCAAGCTGATCCAGCTGCTGTTCGGGCTGTCGTACGGCACGGCCGAGCTGATCGTCGGCGTGCTGATGGTCGTCTACGTGTTCTTCGGCGGGATGACCGCGACCACCTGGGTGCAGGTGATCAAGGCCGTGCTGCTGCTGTGCGGCGCGACGCTGCTCGTCCTGCTCGCGCTCGCCGAATTCGGCTTCAGCGTCGATGAGATGTTCCGTCGCGCGGTGGCCGTGCATCCGGGCGCGCTGTCGATCATGGGGCCCGGCAAGCTGATCCGCGATCCGGCCAACGCGCTGTCGCTCGGCATCGCGCTGATGTTCGGCACGGCCGGCTTCCCGCACATCCTGATGCGCTTCTTCACGGTGCCGAACGCGAAGGAGGCGCGCAAGTCGGTGCTCTACGCGACCGGCTTCATCGGCTATTTCTATCTGCTGACGTTCGTGATCGGCTTCTCGGCGATCGTGCTGCTCGCGCAGCATCCGGAATTCTTCCGGCTCGGCGCGAACGGCACGTTCAACCTGACGCACGACCTGCTCGGCGGCTCGAACATGGTCGCCGTGAAGCTCGCGCAGGCGGTCGGCGGCAACTGGTTCTACGGCTTCATTGCGGCCGTCACGTTCGCGACGATCCTCGCGGTGGTCGCCGGGCTGACGCTCGCCGGCGCGACCACGATCTCGCACGACCTGTATGCGCAGATGTGGGCGCGCGGCAAGCCCGACGAGCGGCTGGAAATGCGCATCTCGCGCGCGGCGACGATCGGCTTGTCCGCGGTCGCGATCGCGCTGTCGATCCTGTTCGAGCACGTCAACGTCGCGTTCATGGTCGGCCTCGTCGCGGCGGTGGCTGCCAGCGCCAATTTCCCGGTGCTCGCGATGTCGATCTTCTGGCGCGGGATGACGACGCGCGGCGCGGTGCTCGGCGGCGGCCTCGGCCTCGCGTCGGCGGTGGCGCTGACGGTGCTGTCGAAGTCGGTGTGGGTCGACGTGCTGCACCACGCGCACGCGCCGGTGTTTCTCGACAACCCGGCGCTCGTGTCGGTGCCGCTCGCGTTCGTCGGGATCGTCGTCGGCTCGTTCGCGGACCGCGGCGAGCGCGCGCGTCGCGAGCGCGACGCGTTCGCGCAGCAGGAGTTCTATGCGCAGACGGGCGTGCTGGCCGGTGAAGCCGTGCAGCATTGATTCGTCTGATGAAACGATCGCTCCGTCCGGATCGCCGGACGGATATTTTCCGGAAATCCGGAATCCCGGATTTCCTTGCCTGCCGCATTATGAGAAATACAATGAAAACAACGGCTTGAGGGGCTCCGGAAACCTGGCATCGACCTTGCGATATAAACCGCACGGCCATCCCCCGGCCGAACTACTACAGCAAGCAAGGAGACAACCGATGACCAATGCCTTCCTCCCCCTCCGGATGTCCTGAGGCATCGCTTGTTGCGGCACGGCAGCCGCGCGGGCGAATGCCTTCTCCCCTGAGACATTCGCCTGCGCGCGTGACGCCGTTTCCACCGGCTCATCATCTACTTCAGCAGGAACCATCGTGAAGAAGAAACCCTTCTACAAAGTGCTCTATGTGCAGGTGATCTTCGCCATCATCGTCGGCGTGATCCTCGGCCACTTCTATCCGTCGCTCGCCACCGAGATGAAACCGCTCGGCGACGGCTTCATCAAGCTGATCAAGATGGTGATCGGACCGATCATCTTCTGTACGGTCGTCACCGGCATCGCCGGCATGGAGGACATGAAGAAGGTCGGCCGCGTCGGCGGCAAGGCGCTGCTGTACTTCGAGATCGTGTCGACCTTCGCGCTGCTGCTCGGCCTCGCGGCCACGCACATCCTGCGTCCGGGCGTCGGCTTCAACATCGATCCGGCGACGCTGAACGGCAAGGAAGTCGCATCGTACGCGGCGAAGGCGCACGGACAGTCGACGGTCGACTTCCTGATGCACATCATCCCGAACACGATGGTCGATGCGTTCGCGCAGGGTGAAATCCTGCAGATCCTGCTGATCGCGCTGCTGTTCGGCAGCGTGCTCGCGCACCTCGGCGAACGAGGCAAGGTCGTGACCGACTTCATCGACGGCCTCACGCGCGTGCTGTTCGGCATCGTGCACATCGTCACGAAGCTGGCGCCGATCGGCGCGTTCGGCGCGATGGCGTTCACGATCGGCAAGTACGGCGTCGGCTCGCTGGTGCCGCTGCTCAAGCTGATCGGCACGTTCTACCTGACGTCGGTCGTGTTCGTGCTGGTCGTGCTCGGCGCGATCGCGCGCTTCACGGGCTTCTCGATCATCCGCTTCGTGTCGTACATCAAGGAAGAGCTGCTGATCGTGCTCGGCACGAGCTCGTCGGAAGCCGCGCTGCCGCAACTGATGGAAAAGCTCGAGAAGGCCGGCTGCTCGCGTTCGGTCGTCGGCCTCGTCGTGCCGACCGGCTATTCGTTCAACCTCGACGGCACCAACATCTACATGACGATGGCCGTGCTGTTCATCGCGCAGGCGACCAACATCGAGCTCACGTGGATGCAGCAGCTCACGCTGCTCGCGGTCGCGATGCTGACGTCGAAGGGCGCGAGCGGCGTCACGGGCGCGGGCTTCATCACGCTCGCCGCGACGCTCGCGGTCGTGCCGACGATCCCGCTGTCGGGCATGGTGCTGATCCTCGGCATCGACCGCTTCATGAGCGAATGCCGCGCGCTGACCAACATCGTCGGCAACGGCGTCGCGACGGTCGTCGTGTCGGCCTGGGAGAAGGAACTCGACCGCAACAAGCTGCGCCAGGCGCTGAAGGGCGGCGGCGAGGTCACGCCGACCGAGACGGCCGGCGTCTGACGTCATGAAGGAGCAGGCGGCGGCACCGCCCGCGGGCGGTGCGCCGCGCGGCGGCCGGGGCAGCGACGAGGCGCCCTATGACACAATAGGCGATCCGCATCGCCAGGAAGTCACGTCCGTGAAGCGCCGCCTGCTCATCCTCGTCGTGCTTGCCGCCGCGCTCGCGGCGGCGTGCGCGCTGACGTGGACCATCACGTGGCAGCGCGGCGTCGCCGAGCTGCAGCGCAACGCCGCGGTGCGGGTCGACCGCACCACCAACGCGCTCAAGAGCACGCTCGACCGCTACGAATCGCTGCCTTATCTGCTCGGCAGCCATCCGTACGTGCTGGACCTGCTCGCCGAGCCGAAGCGCGCCGATTTCACCGCGCGCGCGAACCGCTATCTCGAAGACCTCAACGAACACGCGCACGCGACCGTCACCTACGTGATCGGCGCGGACGGCCTGTGCGTCGCCGCCAGCAACTGGCGCGCGCCGGACAGCTTCGTCGGGACCGGATACCAGTTTCGTCCATATTTCATCGACGCGATGAACGGCCGGGTCGGCCGCTTCTTCGCGATCGGCACGATCTCCCGCGACCCCGGCTACTACATCTCGCAGCCGGTGTGGCGCGACGGCAGGATCGCGGGCGTCGTCGTCGTGAAGCTCAATCTCGAATGGTTCCAGGGCGCCGACGCGTCCGAGCCGCTCGTCGTCGCGGACGATCACGGCGTCGTGTTCCTGTCGTCCGTGCCCGCCTGGAAGTACCACACGCTGCATCCGCTGACGGGGCCCGTCGCCGCGTCGATCTACGAGACGCGCCAGTACGCGCAGCAGCCCGTCACGCCGCTGCCGCTGCGCGTCGAGCAGGTGCTCGGCGCCGATGCGGAGATCGTGCGCCTCGGTGCGGCCGGCGTAGGCCCTGGCCTGCGCGCGCCGCGTTTCCTCGCCAGCAAGCGGCGGATCGGCGAGCCCGACTGGCTGCTCGTCACGCTCGCGCCGATCGCGCCCATCGACGCCGACGCGCGCAACGCGACGATCGTCACGGGCTTCGGCTTCGTGTCGGTCGCGTTGCTCGCGTTCTACTGGCGCATGCGCCGCGCGCGCGTGCGCGAGATGATCCGCGGCCGCGCGCTGCTGCAGCAGGCGTATGCGGAGCTGAACCGGCGCGTCGAGGAACGCACGGCCGACCTGTCGGAAGCGAACGAGCAATTGCAGAAGGAAGTCGGCGACCGGATCCGCGCGGAGCAGGAATTGCGCGCCGCGCACGACGAACTGATCCAGGCGAGCAAGCTCGCCGCACTCGGCCAGATGGCGGCCGGCATCACGCATGAACTGAACCAGCCGCTCGCGGCGTTGCGCAGCTTCTCGGACAACACGCGCGTGCTGCTCGATCGCGGCGAGCAGGCGGCCGCGCGCGAGAACCTCGAGGCGATCGCCGCGCTGACCGAGCGGATGGGCAAGATCACCAACCAGCTGAAGCTGTTCGTCGGCCGCGCGAAGCCGCGCAACGAACAGGCGCTCGTCGTGCGCGCGCTGCGCAGCGTGCTGTCGCTGCTCGGCGACCGGCTGCGCGGCGTCGCGCTCACGCTGACGCTGCAGGATGCGACGGTGTCGCCCGCGCAGGATGCGCCGCTCGACCTGGCGCGCGACTATCCGGAACTCGTCGCCCGCTGCGAGGACCTGCGTCTCGAGCAGGTGCTGATCAACCTGCTCGGCAACGCGCTCGACGCGGTCGCGGGCGTCGCCGCGCCGGCGATCGAAGTGACGATCGCGGTGTCGGTCGCGACGCTCGCGGTCGAGGTGCGCGACAACGGCTCCGGCATCGCGCCCGAGCTGCTGCCGCGACTGTTCGAACCGTTCTTCACGACCAAGGAAATGGGGCGCGGGCTCGGGCTCGGGCTCGCGATCTCGTCGTCGATCGCGAGCGACGCGGGCGGCGCGCTGACCGCGCGCAATGCGCCGTCCGGCGGCGCGCTGTTCGTCTTGACGCTGCGGCGCGCGCGCACGCATCATCCGGACGCCGTGTCCGAGCCGGCGGGCTCGCGCTAGGCACCGCACGACCGCATCAACGAGAGCCGCGCGCACCACCGCCGCGCGGTCTGTCAGGAGCAAGTGACTACGATGGCCAACCGGCTGCAAGTGATCTATATCGAAGACGATGCGCTCGTTCGCCGGGCGAGCGTGCAGAGCCTCCAGCTCGCCGGGTTCGACGTCGTCGGGTTCGAATCGGCCGAGGCGGCCGACAAGGCGATCGTCGCGGAAACCGCGGGCGCGATCGTCAGCGACATCCGGCTGCCCGGCGCAAGCGGGCTCGACCTGCTCGCGCAGTGCCGCGAGCGCGTGCCCGACGTGCCCGTGATCCTCGTCACCGGCCACGGCGACATCTCGATGGCCGTGCAGGCGATGCGCGACGGCGCGTACGACTTCATCGAAAAGCCGTTCGCGGCCGAGCGGCTGATCGAGACGGTCCGCCGCGCGCTCGAGCGGCGCGAGCTCGTGCTCGAGAACCATGCGCTGCGGCGCGAGCTGGCCGGCCAGAACATCGTCGCGCCGCGCATCATCGGCCGCAGTCCGGCGATCGAACAGGTGCGCAAGCTGATCGCGAACGTCGCGCCCACCGACGCATCGGTGCTGATCAACGGCGACACGGGCGCCGGCAAGGAACTGATCGCGCGCAGCCTGCACGAGCTGTCGCCGCGCCGCGACAAGCCGTTCATCGCGGTGAACTGCGGCGCGCTGCCCGAGCCGATGTTCGAGTCGGAGATGTTCGGCTACGAGCCAGGCGCGTTCACCGGCGCCGCGAAGCGCCGCGTCGGCAAGCTCGAATATGCGTCCGGCGGCACGCTGTTCCTCGACGAAATCGAAAGCATGCCGCTCGCGCTGCAGGTGAAGCTCCTGCGCGTGCTGCAGGACGGCGTGCTCGAGCGGCTCGGCTCGAACCAGCCGATCCGCGTGAACTGCCGCGTCGTCGCGGCCGCGAAAGGCGACATGAGCGAACTCGTCGCGGCCGGCACGTTCCGGCGCGACCTGCTGTACCGGCTCAACGTCGTGACGATCGCGCTGCCGCCGCTCGCCGAGCGCCGCGAGGACATCGTGCCGCTGTTCGAGCACTTCATGCTCGACGCGGCCGTGCGCTACGGGCGGCCGGCCCCCGTGCTGACCGACCGGCAGCGCGCGAGCCTGATGCAGCGCGACTGGCCCGGCAACGTGCGCGAGCTGCGCAACGCGGCCGACCGCTTCGTGCTCGGCGTCGCCGACATGCCGCAGGAAGCCGGTGCGAGCGGCGACGATGCCGAGAGCGACCAGACGCTGAAGGAGCGCATCGAGCAGTTCGAGCGCGCGGTGATCGCCGAGGCGCTGAACCAGACGGGCGGCGCGGTCGCCGCGACGGCCGACCGGCTGCATGTCGGCAAGGCGACGCTGTACGAGAAGATGAAGCGCTACGGGCTGTCGGCGAAAGGCGAAACCGAGCGCTGAAAAAGAGACGGACCGCGGAACCGGGCTGGCCGGTCGTGCGGTCCGTCATGTGGAGCAGGGCGCGGCGGGCGGCCCTGCGCGTCGTGTCGTGCGGAGGCGGCGCTCAGGCCGCGTTGCCGTCGAGCGCCTTCTTGAGCAGCGCGTCGAGTTCCGCGAATTGCGGGGCGCCGACGTAGCGCTTCAGGATCTTGCCGTCCTTGTCGACGACGAAGGTTGTCGGCGTAAGCTGCACGTTGCCGAACTGCTTCGCGACGCTGCCGTCGTCGAGCGCGACCTTGAACGGCAGCTGGCGCGTCTGCGCATAGTTCGCGACGTACATCGGCGGATCGTAGTTCATCGCGACCGCGACGAACTCCAGCCCCTGACCCTTGAAGCGATTGTAGGTATCGACCATCTGCGGCATTTCCTGCATGCAGGTCGCGCAGCTCGTCGCCCAGAAGTTCACGAGGTAGACCTTGCCCTTCAGGTCGCCGGCCGTCGACACCTTCTGACCGGACAGCAGCGTGAACGTGGCGTCCGGCACGGTGGACTTGCCGTTGAACGCGAAGAAGCCGGCAACGGCGATGGCCGCGACGACGACGGCCGCGACGATATAGCGGGCGGGGCCGGTGCGGCGCTGGGCGGGAGGCGTGGTGTTCATCTGCGGTGCTCTCGGAGTCGGTCGATGACGCGGATCGATGCAAAGGACGTCGAAATTCGGCGGTTATTTTAGCGCGAATGCGGCGCACGCACCGGCGGCCGCCACACATCCCGGGTGTCGGCTTCGGCGGATAATGGGCCTTTTGCCTGTCCCCATCACTGCCATGCCGAAGGAAGTCATCGATTCGTTGCGCCCCCTTTTTCGTCCGCTGCGACACTTCGCCGCGCTCGCGTGCGTGAGCGCGGCGCTGGCCGCGTGCTCGCCGTCATATGACTGGCGTACGCTGCACAACGACGCCGGCTACACGATCGACCTGCCGGCGAAGCCGACCGTCGAGAACCAGCCGGTGGCGGTCGGCGGCGCGTCGATGCCGATGCGGATGCAGGCCGCGCACGTCGACGGCGCGGTGTTCGCGGTCGGCACGCTGACGCTGCCCGACGATCGCGACGACACGCGCCGCGCGGCGCTCGAGTTCCTGCGTTCCGGGCTGTCGCGCAATCTCGAAGGCGTGCCGCAGACGGCCTCGGTGCCGGTGCCGCTCGCGGCCGGCGGCGCGGTGAACGGGCTCGAGCTGCGCATCGCGGGCGCGGCGAGCGGCGGCGACCGCTCGCGCAAGACGATCGTCGCGCGGCTCGTGGCGCGCGGCCGGCACGCGTACCAGGCCGTCGCGATCGCCGACGGGCCGCTCGCGCAGGAGCAGCTGGACCAGTTTTTCGGCTCGTTCAAGCTCGACTGAACAGCGGCCGGCGAGGGCGCTCAGACACTTCATGACAATTGAAAGTTCATTCGCAGCTTTCGACGCTAATCGCCGGATTTTGCGGGGATTTTTCGGCTATCCACAGCGCATGTGGATAACTTTGTTGAAAAGTTGACCGAATCGCCCGCAAAGCCGCGCCGGACGGCCTTCCGGCGCATTTGACGGTTGGCCATCCATTTCGGAAAAATCAATAAAAACAAAGGGATACGAATCTCATGACGAAGAGGTGCCCGCGCCGGGTGATCAGGGGCCGGATTCGTGAAATTGTGCATAAGTCAAGTCTTGACAGTCATATTTTGTCCTCCGCGAGCATTCACAGCGCCGTGAGCGCACGCCGGTAGCGGATCGCCTCGGCGATCTGCGCGGCCGTCGGCAACGGGTCACCGGCCAGGTCGGCGATCGTCCGTGCGACCTTCAACACGCGGAAATACGCGCGTGCCGACCAGCCGAAGCGCTCGCCGGCCTCGCGCAGCAGCCGCTCACCGTCGTCGGTCGGCCGGCACAGGTCGTCGGTCTCGCGCCCGCTCAGCATGTGATTGGTCTTGCCCTGCCGGTCGAGCTGCAGCGCACGCGCCCGGGCGACCCGCGCGGCGACTGCGGTGCTCGGCTCGCCGGGCGCCGTCGCGCGCGACGCGAGTTCGGCCGGCGATAGCGCGGGCAGGTCGATCTGGATGTCGATGCGGTCGAGCAACGGCCCCGACAGCTTGCGCAGATAGCGCGTGGCGAGCTCCGGGGTGCAGCGGCAGCGCCCGGACGGATCGCCATGCCAGCCGCACGGGCACGGATTCATCGCGGCGATCAGCTGGCACGCGGCGGGGAAGTCGGCCTGCTGCGCCGCGCGCGAGATCGTGATGCGGCCGACTTCCAGCGGCTCGCGCAGCATCTCCAGCACGTGCCGGTCGAATTCGGGCAGCTCGTCGAGAAACAGTACGCCGAGGTGCGCGAGCGTGATCTCGCCCGGCTGCGGCGGGTTGCGGCCGCCGACCAGCGCGGCGGCGCTCGACGAGTGGTGCGGCGCGCGGAACGGGCGCCGCCGCCAGTGCGCGGGCGAGAAGCCGATGCGGCTCGCGGAAAGGAGCGCGGCCGACGCCAGCGCCTCGTCGTCGGTCAGCGGCGGCAGGAGGCCGGGCAGGCGCGCGGCGAGCATCGACTTGCCGGCGCCGGGCGGCCCGATCATCAGCATGTGGTGCCCGCCCGCGGCGGCGACTTCGAGCGCGCGCCGGGCGCCGCGCTGGCCGACGACGTCCGCGAGATCGGGGGCGGCCGGCGCCGGCACGCCTTCGAGGCCGGGCGCCTCGACCGGCGCGAGACGGGCATCCGGCGCACCGGCCAGATGCGCGCACAGCGCGGGCAGGTCGGGCGCGCCGAACACGGTGACACCCGGCACCAGCGCGGCCTCGGCCGCGCTGTCGAGCGGCAGGTACAGCTCGGGCGGACGGGCTGCGGCCGCCGGCCCGCACGGCGCGACGGCCGCGGCGCGAGACCCGAAGCCCGCGCCGGTCCCAGCGGCGGCGGGCCCGAAGCCGGATCCGGTCTCCGTGGCGCAGGACCCGAAGCCCGCTCCAGTCGCCGCGGCGCGCCAGTCCCGTGCCGCGCCGCACGCCATCGCGAACGCGCCCCGCATCGGCCGCAGCGCGCCGGTCAGCGACAGTTCGCCCGCGAATTCGCGGCCGGCCAGCGCGTCGGCCGGGAGCTGGCCGTTCGCGGCGAGGATGCCGAGCGCGATCGGCAGGTCGAAGCGGCCGGACTCCTTCGGCAGGTCGGCCGGCGCGAGATTGACGGTGATGCGCCTGACGGGGAAGTCGAATCCGCAGTTCTGCAGCGCGGCGCGCACGCGCTCGCGGCTTTCGCGGACTTCGAGATCGGGCAGGCCGACGATCGAGAACGACGGCAATCCGTTGGCAAGATGGACTTCGACGGTGACGTCCGGCGCGCGGCCGGCCGCCGGCGCGCGACTGCGCACCACGGCGAGCGACATGGCGAGGCTCCTTTAAATGAATCGGACGGGCAACGGCCATTCGGGCCGCATGCCGCGGGAATCGGAGGAATCGGTGCGCGCTTGCCGGCGTGGCGCGGAAAAGAACGAGGAACGACGAACAGCGAAGCGCTACAAACAGCGAAGAGCGAAGAGCGAAGAGCGAAGAGCGAAGAGCGAAGAGCGAAGAGCGAGGAACAGCGAAGAGCGAGGAACAGCGAAGAGCGGGGAATTGCGAGGAACGACGGAACGGCTGACCGGCCGACTTCGGATGTCAGGCACGGGCCGCACGAGGCGGCCCGCGCCCGGACCTGTCGGTCGGGTTGGGCGTCAGGCCTGGGACGCTGCGAGCTTCTGCTCGAGTTCCGCGACGCGCTTCTCGAGTTCCTCGAGACGCACGCGGGTGCGGGCGAGCACCTGTGCCTGCGTGTCGAACTCCTCGCGCGTGACGAGATCGAGCTTCGAGAAGCCTTGCGACAGCATGGCCTTCACGTTGCGCTCGACATCCTTGGCCGGCGAGTTTTTCAGCAGGTCGCTGACGCGCGACTGCAGGTCGTTGAAAACATCGCTGGGTTGCTTCATGAGATTTCCTTCCTTGCACAAAAAGTGTGCATCTTCAGTTGCGTACGTGCCCATGATGCACGCATGACCGGAAATGGTGCGCGCGTGGCGCGAATTCCGGGCATGGCGCCCGCATGGGTGAATGGCCCGGAGATCCGGGACGTGCGTGCACTCTAGCAATGATCCTTTCGGCGCGCCAGCAAACCTGGGCCACGTTGGCCATTCGGCCGGGCTTCCGCATCTTTCCGTACCTTTCAGCACCCGATGCAACCCCGTTTCGGAGCCATTCGAGGCGGTGCTCGCGCGAACATGGCATGCGAGTTGCTGAGGAGAGACGGTCACACCATTCCAACCAATTCGACGGGATCAACCTGCGAGAGGACTCCATGAAACTGATTACCGCAATCATCAAGCCGTTCAAGCTCGATGAGACGCGCGAAGCGCTCTCCGCGCTCGGCGTCTCGGGCATCACGGTCACTGAGGTGAAAGGGTTCGGGCGCCAGAAGGGGCACACCGAGCTGTACCGGGGCGCCGAATACGTGGTCGATTTCCTGCCGAAGATGAAGATCGAGGCGGCCGTGTCCGACGATCTCGTCGACCAGGCGGTCGAGGCGATCGAGCGTGCAGCCCGCACCGGCAAGATCGGCGACGGAAAGATCTTCGTCACGCCGATCGAGCAAGTGATCCGGATCCGGACCGGGGAGACCGGCGCAGACGCGCTGTAACAGACCAAGACAAGCGACAAGAGGAAACCCGAGATGCGCAAACTTCTGATGTCCCTGCTGATGGCTGGCTCGCTGATCGCGGCTGGCGTCGGTCCCGCGCTCGCCGACGACGCGGCCTCCGCCGCGGCAGCGTCCGCGCCCGCCGCCACGGCGTCCGATGCATCGGCAGCCGCGGCTCCCGCCGCTTCGGCGCCGGCCGCCACCGACGCATCGGCACCTGCCGCTGCCGCCGCACCCGCTTCGGGCGCCGCCTCCGACGCATCGGCCGCCGCCGCCGCGTCCGCGCCGGCCGCACCTGCCGCGCCGACCGAGCCTTTCTCCGTCGATTCGTCGAAGATCAGTGCCGGCGACACCGCGTGGATGCTGACGTCCACCGCGCTCGTGCTGTTCATGACGATCCCCGGCCTCGCACTGTTCTACGCGGGCATGGTCCGCAAGAAGAACGTGCTCGCGACCGTGATGCAGAGCTTCGCGATCACCGCCGCGATCACGGTGCTGTGGACGGTGGTGGGCTACAGCCTCGCGTTCACGCCGGGCAACGGCTTCATCGGCGGCCTGTCGCGCGTGTTCCTGCACGGCATGAACTACATCAAGGGCGACAAGGCGACCACGCTGACCGTCAGCCATCTCGCGACGACGATTCCGGAATCGGTCTACTTCGTCTACCAGATGACGTTCGCGATCATCACGCCGGCGCTGATCTGCGGCGCGTTCGCCGATCGCATGAAGTTCTCGGCGATGCTCGTGTTCATGACGCTCTGGTCGCTGATCGTCTATGTGCCGATCGCGCACATGGTGTGGGAGCCGACCGGCTGGCTGTCGGCCGACGGCGTGCTCGACTTCGCGGGCGGCACGGTGGTGCACATCAACGCCGGTATCGCGGGCCTCGTGTCGTGCCTCGTGCTCGGCAAGCGCGTCGGCTACGGCCGCGAATCGATGGCGCCGCACAACCTGGTGCTGACGATGATCGGCGGCTCGATGCTGTGGGTCGGCTGGTTCGGCTTCAACGCGGGCTCCGCGGTCGCGGCCGACGGCCGTGCCGGCTTCGCGATGCTGACCACGCAAGTGGCGACCGCCTGCGCGGCGCTCGGCTGGATGTTTGCGGAATGGGTCGCGAAGGGCAAGCCGTCGGTGCTCGGCATCGTGTCGGGCGCGGTCGCGGGTCTCGTGGCGATCACGCCGGCTGCCGGCTTCGTCGGCGTCGCCGGTGCGCTCGTGATCGGCATCGCGGCGGGCGTGATCTGCTTCTGGTCGGCCACGTGGCTCAAGTCGAAGCTCGGCTACGACGATTCGCTCGACGCGTTCGGCGTGCACGGCATTGGCGGGATTCTCGGCGCGCTGCTGACGGGCGTGTTCGCGGTCAAGGACATCGGCGGCGCCGACGGCAGCCTGCTGCTGCAGGCGAAGGGCGTGCTGATCACGCTGGTCTACAGCGGCGTGCTGAGCTTCGTGCTGCTGAAGCTGATCGACCTGACGATTGGCCTGCGCGTGTCCGAAGAGGAAGAGCGCGAGGGCCTCGACGTGATCCTGCACGGCGAACATGTCGAATAAGTCACAAGGATGACGGCGGGCCGCCGCGCAGACGGCGCCCGCCACGAATGAGCGCAGCGACTTCGGCCCGCCACCCGGCGGGCTTTTTTTCTCCTGCCGCGTGCTGCCGTAGCGCATAACCCTTCAGGCTATCGGGTCAATAGCCGAAAACTTCCTCCATATCCTTGTGAAGCCGGGAACAATCCCCAAATGGGCAAGGCAATTGCTCTACAATCTTCATTCTCCCGCTCGCGAGTGATTCATGGTTCCCCACCTCGTTACCGCGTTGAACGGTCCGCTGCTCGAGCTCGAGCAGAAGATCCTCGACGCGACGCCTGCGATCGAACGCTGGTTCAGGCTCGAATGGCAGGAACACACCCCGCCGTTCTATTGTTCGGTGGACCTGCGCAACGCCGGTTTCAAGCTGGCGCCCGTCGACGCGAACCTGTTCCCCGGCGCGTTCAATAATCTGCCGTCCGAAGTGCTGCCGCTCGCCGTCCAGGCCGCGATGGCCGCGATCGAGAAGATCTGCCCGGACGCGAAGAACCTGCTCGTGATTCCCGAGCTGCCGACCCGCAACGCGTTCTACCTGGAAAACGTCGCGCGGCTCGCGACGATCATGCGCCAGGCCGGCCTGAACGTGCGCTTCGGCTCGCTCGACCCGAGCATCACCGACATGACGCCGATCACGCTGGCCGACGGCCAGAAGATCGTGCTCGAACCGCTCGAGCGTTCGCAGCGCCGCCTCGGCCTGAAGAATTTCGATCCGTGCTCGATCCTGCTGAACAACGACCTGTCGGCCGGGATTCCCGCCGTGCTGGAGAACCTGCACGAGCAGTACCTGCTGCCGCCGCTGCACGCGGGCTGGGCCGTGCGCCGCAAGTCGACGCACTTCTCGTGCTACGACGACGTCGCGAAGAAGTTCGCGAAGATGGTCGGCGTCGATCCGTGGATGGTGAATCCGTATTTCGCGCACGTCGAAGGCGTCGACTGGCAGGCGCATGAAGGCGAGCAGGCGCTCGCCGACGCGATCGACGGCGTGCTGAAGAAGATCGCGCGCAAGTATCGCGAATACGGCATCAGCGAAAAGCCGTACGTCGTCGTGAAGGCCGACGCGGGCACCGCCGGGCGCGGCGTGATGACCGTGCACGACGCGGCCGAGATCGGCCGCATGTCGAAGGCCGAGCGCGCGCAGATGGCCGAGTCGAAGGCCGGGCTCGCGGTGCGCGACGTGATCGTCCAGGAAGGCGTGTACACGTTCGAGCGCGTCGGCGACGAAGTGGCCGAGCCGGTCGTGTACATGATCGACCGCTACGTGGTCGGCGGTTTCTACCGCACGCACGGCGGCCGCGAGCGCGACCAGAACCTGAACGCGCCCGGCATGCACTACGTGCCGCTCGGCTTCGAGCACACCGCGCTGCCGGATGCCGGCGCGAAGCCGGGCGCCGCGCCGCCGAACCGTTTCTACATGTACGGCGTCGTCGCGCGCCTGTCGCTGATCGCGTCGTCGATCGAACTGGAAAAGACCGATCCCGAAGCCATCCAGGTGTAACGGCTTCGCTACGTACAGGACCCGCATGGACATTCTCTTTATCGCCGACCCGCTCGAGCGCTTCAAGATCTACAAGGATTCGACCTACGCGATGATGGCGGAGGCCGCGCGGCGCGGGCATGCGGTGTACGCGTGCCAGCCGCACCAGCTCGCATGGACGGGCTCGGGCGTCGAGGCTGACGTGCAGCGCGTGACGATCGTCGGCGACACGGCCGACCTGCATCGCCATCCGTGGTTCGAGGCGGCCGCGCACGAATCGCGTCAGCTGACGTCGTTCGGCGCGGTGCTGATGCGCAAGGATCCGCCGTTCGACATGGAATACGTGACGGCCACCTGGATGCTCGAGCTTGCCGAACGGGCGGGCGCGCGCGTGTTCAACAAGCCCCAGTCGATCCGCGATCACTCGGAGAAGCTCGCGATCGGCGAGTTTCCGCAGTTCGTCGCGCCGACGCTCGTCACGCGCGACGCCGCGCGCTTGCGTGCGTTCCATGCCGAGCATGGCGACGTGATCGTGAAGCCGCTCGACGGCATGGGCGGGATGGGCGTGTTCCGCGTGAAGGCCGACGGGATGAATCTCGGCGCGATCATCGAGATGCTCGGCCAGGACGGCACGCGCTCGCTGATGATCCAGAAGTTCATTCCCGAGATCACGGCGGGCGACAAGCGCATTCTGCTGATCGCCGGCGAGCCGGTGCCGTATTCGCTCGCGCGGATTCCGCAGGGCAGCGAGGTGCGCGGCAATCTCGCCGCGGGCGGGCTCGGCGTCGCGCAGCCGCTGACGCCGCGCGACCGCGAGATCGCCGCGACGCTCGGGCCGGTGCTCGCCGCGCGCGGGCTGCTGCTGGTCGGGCTCGACGCGATCGGCGACTGGCTGACCGAGGTGAACGTGACGAGCCCGACGTGCTTCCGCGAAATCATGGAGCAGACGGGTTTCGACGTCGCCGCGATGTTCATCGACGCGCTGGAGCGGGCGGCCGCGTAGCCCGCTTTCCGCGCAAGCCCGGCGGCGGCCGCGCAGGCCCCCCGTCGCCGGAGCGGTTCGACCGGCCTGCTACAATGCCCGCTTGCCCGGTGCCGCGACCAGCGCGCCGAAGGCCCGGCGGTCGGGCCGAAACCGTTGCAAGGCTGAACATGAAACGTTTCCCATACTCGCTATGCTCGTTGCCCCGCTGCGGGGCGTCGGCCCGCCAAGGGCGGCCGGGGGCAGTCTGACATGGCCGGGATTCTGATCATCGCGCACGCGCCGCTCGCCACCGCGCTGCGGGACTGCATCGCGCACATCTACGGCGGCGTGCCCGCGCGCATCGGCTGTATCGACGTGCTGGCGGACAGCGACCCGACCCAGGTGATGGCGTTCGCGCACGCGGAGCTCGCGCGGCTCAGGGAAGAGAACGGCGTCGTCGTGCTGACCGACATGTACGGCGCGACGCCCGCGAACATCGCGGGCCAGCTCGCGAAGCTCGACAACGTGCGCGTGCTGGCGGGCGTGAACCTGCCGATGCTGGTGCGCGCCGTCTGCTACCGTACCGTGCCGCTCGACAAGCTCGTCGACAAGGCGCTGTCCGGCGGCGCGAAGGGTGTCCACGAGGTGTCTGCCGGCACGCCGCCGCCGCCTTCGGAAACCGGCTGCGGCCAGTGCGCGCCGATTCCGCCCGAGCCGCAACCGCGCACCGAATCGCACTGACCGTCCCGTTTTCCGTTTTAGACCGACCCGCCGACGCACGTCGCCGGCGGCCTCGACCGACCCGACCGAGAATCATGCTTCAACAAGAAACCACCATCGTCAACAAATTGGGGCTCCATGCGCGCGCATCGGCCAAGCTTACGCAACTGGCCGGCAACTTCCAGTCGGAAGTCTGGATGACGCGCAACGGACGCAAGATCAACGCGAAAAGCATCATGGGCGTGATGATGCTCGCGGCGGGCATCGGCAGCAGCGTGACGATCGAGACCGAAGGTCCGGACGAGCGCGAGGCGATGGACGCATTGCTCAAGCTGATCGCGGACAAGTTCGGCGAAGGTCAGTGATCCGGGGCCTGCCCCGCGATCGTTGCCGTTTCGAAGCAGAATGCCGCGTATGTCGCGGCATTTTTTTCGTCCGTAGCATTGATGCGGAAATCGCAATGCTGCGCTGCATGCAGCCAGCACGGAGGTGCGGAATTTATAATCGCTAACCGGGGTCATAAGCGCATCGCAGCAGTGTGCCGCGGCTTTACATGTACAGAGGAGGTGCGCGTGTCCTTCACGCTGCATGGCATTCCCGTCTCACGTGGTATCGCGATCGGGCGAGCGTATCTGATCGCGCCGGCGGCGCTCGACGTCGCCCATTACCTGGTCGAGGCGAACCAGATCGACGCCGAGGTCGAGCGTTTCAGCACGGCGCGCGAGGTCGTGCATCGCGAACTCGAGGCGCTGCGCGCCGACCTGACCGACGACACCCCGACCGAAGTGGGTGCGTTCATCGACGTCCACGCGATGATCCTGAGCGACGCGATGCTCGTGCAGGAAACCATCGACCTGGTCCGCACGCGACGCTACAACGTCGAATGGGCGCTGACGGAGCAGCTCGAGCTGCTCACGCGCCACTTCGACGATATCGAGGATGAATACCTGCGCGAGCGCAAGGCCGACATCGAGCAGGTGGTCGAGCGCGTGCTGAAGGCGCTCGCCGGTGCGCCGTCGGCGTCGCAGGCGCTCGATCGCGCGGCCAAGAACGGTACGAACGAGATGATCGTCGTCGCGCACGACATCGCGCCGGCCGACATGATGCAGTTCAAGACGCAGTCGTTCCAGGCGTTCGTCACCGACCTCGGCGGCCGCACGTCGCACACGGCGATCGTCGCGCGCAGCCTCGGCATTCCGGCCGCGGTCGGCGTCCAGCATGCGAGTTCGCTGATCCGCCAGGACGACCTGATCATCGTCGACGGCGACCAGGGGATCGTGATCGTCGATCCCGCGCCGATCGTCCTCGAGGAATATTCGTACCGCCAGTCCGAGAAGCTGCTCGAACAGCGCAAGCTGCAGCGCCTGAAGTTCTCGCCGACGCAAACCCTGTGCGGCACGAAGATCGACCTCTACGCGAACATCGAGCTGCCCGACGACGCGAAGGCGGCGGTCGAGGCCGGCGCGGTCGGCGTCGGGCTGTTCCGCTCCGAGTTCCTGTTCATGCATCAGAAGGAGATGCCCGAGGAGGAGGAGCAGTTCGCCGCGTACAAGCGCGCGGTCGAGTGGATGAAGGGCATGCCGGTGACGATCCGCACGATCGACGTCGGCGCGGACAAGCCGCTCGAGGCGCTCGACGAAGGCTACGAGACGGCGCCGAACCCGGCGCTCGGCCTGCGTGCGATCCGCTGGAGCCTGTCCGAGCCGCAGATGTTCCTCACGCAGCTGCGCGCGATCCTGCGCGCGTCCGCGTTCGGGCAGGTGAAGATACTGATCCCGATGCTCGCGCACGCGCAGGAGATCGACCAGACGCTCGACCTGATCCGCGAGGCGAAGCGCCAGCTCGACGACGCGGGGCTCGCATACGATCCGAACGTGCGCGTCGGCGCGATGATCGAGATCCCGGCCGCGGCGATCGCGCTGCCGCTGTTCCTGAAGCGCTTCGATTTCCTGTCGATCGGCACGAACGACCTGATCCAGTACACGCTCGCGATCGACCGCGCGGACAACGCGGTCGCCCACCTGTACGACCCGCTGCATCCGGCGGTGCTGCACCTGATCGCCTATACGCTGCGCGAAGCGAAGCGTGCAGGCGTGTCGGTGTCGGTGTGCGGGGAGATGGCGGGCGATCCGGCGCTCACGCGCCTGCTGCTCGGGATGGGGCTCACCGAGTTCTCGATGCACCCGAGCCAGTTGCTGGTCGTGAAGCAGGAGATCCTGCGCGCGCACCTGAAGGCGCTCGAGAAGCCGACGGCCGACGTGCTGGCCGCGTTCGAGCCGGAGGAAGTGCAGGCGGCGCTCAAGCGCCTGTCGGTCGCGGAACCGCGCGCGGACGCGGCCGCCTAGGCGGCGCGGACTGCGCGGCGAAACCGTCGCGCGCGTCGCGAAGGTAGCGAAACGTCGCGCATGCGCCGCCCGGCGCATGCGTTTATGCATCCCGCGCGCGTCAGTGCCGGCCCTGGCACACGGGGCAGTCGGCCTGGCGCGCGATCTTCATCGTCGTCCATTCCATCCGCAGCGAATCGAGCATCATCAGCCGCCCGTTGAGCGTCGTGCCGATCGCGCCGATCACGCGCAGCGCTTCGGCGGCCTGCATCGC
This sequence comes from Burkholderia sp. Bp8991, assembly GCF_003853795.1. NCBI lineage: Bacteria > Pseudomonadati > Pseudomonadota > Betaproteobacteria > Burkholderiales > Burkholderiaceae > Burkholderia > Burkholderia sp. Bp8991. The sequence continues at coordinate 76,979 of NZ_QTQJ01000019.1, forward strand.
GCCGATGATCCCGACCGTCGGCGCGAACACGCCCATCGTCGCGCACGCGACTTCCTCGAACGGCTGGTCCTCCGGAAACACGCACGCGTAACAGGGCGCGGCCGGGTCGCGGAAGTCGAAGGTGCTGATCTGGCCGTCGAAGCGCAGCGCGGCGCCCGACACGAGCGGCACGCCGTGCGCGACGCACGCGCGGTTGATCGCATGCCGCGTCGCGAAGTTGTCGGTGCAGTCGAGCACGACGGTCGCCTGCGGCACGTGCGCGTCGAGCCATGCATCGTCGACGCGCGCCGCGACCGCATGCACGGTCACTTCCGGGTTCAGCTGCCCGAGCGTGTCGCGCCCCGATTCGACCTTGCTGCGGCCGACCGAGGCCGTCACGTGCAGGATCTGTCGCTGCAGGTTCGTGAGGTCGACCGTGTCGGCGTCGACGAGCGTGATCGTGCCGACCCCGGACGCCGCGAGATACATCGCGGCCGGCGAGCCGAGACCGCCGGCACCGACGACGATCGCATGCGCGTCGAGGAAGCGCTGCTGCGCCTCGATGCCGATTTCGTCGACGAGGATGTGGCGGGAGTAGCGGAGGAGTTGATCGTCGTTCATGGGAGAGGTCGGGTGAGGCATGCCGCCGGCGGCGGCGCGGACGCCTCTGCGTCCATCTGCGTATTCTAGGCGCACATGAAAAACGGGCCATCGCGGTCTTCCCGCGATGGCCCGTCGGATGCCGGCCGGCGCTTACTGCGGCGCCGACGCGGGCTTCGGTGCGGCGGCCTTCGTGCCCGACGCCTTCGCGGGGGACGCGGCCTTGGTCGCAGGGCTCTTCGTCGTGCTCTCGGCGAGCAGCGACTTCGATTCCTGCACCGCCTTGCCCTCGAGCTTGTTGAGCGCCTGCTGCATCATGAAGTCGTCGGCGCTGCCGAACTCGATCGGCTTGCGATCGCGGTCCTTCTGGCGTTGCTCCGGCGTCTTCTTGTCGTTCTGCTCCTCGAGGACGCGCAGCTGATCCATCCGGCGCTGCTCGCGCTCTTCCTGTTCCTTCTTCTCATTCGGATCCTGCGTGTTCGCGAGGTGGTTCGTGTAGTCGACCTCGCGCGTCACGAGCACGTCGTCCGGATCGCCGTCCGCATACTGATCGACCGGCACGTCGGGCGTGATGCCCTTGTTCTGGATCGAACGGCCGCTCGGCGTGTAGTAGTAGGCGGTCGTCAGGCGCAGCGCGGTGTCGGCCGTCATCGGACGGACCGTCTGCACCGAGCCCTTGCCGAACGTCGTCTTGCCCATGATCTGCGCGCGCTTCGAATCCTGCAGCGCGCCGGCGACGATCTCCGACGCGGACGCCGAGTAAGCGTTCGTCAGCACGACCATCGGCACGGTCTTGAAGATCGGCGGCAGGCTCTTCAGCGGATCGCCGTCGAAGGACGGCAGGCGGTAGTTGTCGTAGGTGTCGCGGTAGACCTGCTTCGAATCCGGGATCTGGCCGTTGGTCGACACGACGACGGAGTCGGGCGGCAGGAACGCGCCGGCGACGCCGACCGCGCTCTGCAGCAGGCCGCCGCCGTTGTTGCGCAGGTCGACGATCAGGCCCTTCAGGTTCGGCTGCTGGCGCGCGATGTCCTGCAGCTTCGCGGCGAGATCGGGCGTCGTGCGCTCCTGGAAGCTCGTGATCCGGATATACGCGTAGCCCGGGTCGAGCAGCTTCATCTTCACGCTCTGAACCCTGATGATCGCGCGCGTGACCGTGATCGGGAACGTGCGGTCGTCGCTCTTGCGGAAGATCGTCAGCGTGACCTTGGTGCCCGGCTCGCCGCGCATCTGCTTGACGGCCTTGTCGAGCGTCATGCCGCGCACCGGCTTGTCGTTGATGCGCGTGATCAGGTCGCCCGGACGGATGCCGGCGCGGAACGCGGGCGTATCTTCGATCGGCGAGATCACCTTGACGAGGCCGTCTTCCTGCGAGATCTCGATGCCGAGACCCGCGAAGCGGCCCTTGGTCTGCTCCTGCAGCTCGTCGTAGTCGGTCTTGTCGAGGAACGACGAGTGCGGGTCGAGGCTCGACACCATGCCCTTGATCGCCGCCGTCAGCAGCTTCTTGTCGTCGACCGGCTCGACGTACTCGCGCTTGATCTGGCCGAACACTTCCGCGAACAGGCGGAGCTGGTCGAGGGGAAGCGGTGCCGTGGCGGTCTGCTCGGCCGATGCCGAAACCTGCAGCGTGGCGAATACGCCCGTGGCGAGGCCCGCGGCAATCAGGCCGATGTTCTTCAATTTCATTCGCATAGAGAGTCTGGTGCGGTCGGGAAGCGCGTGGCGGTAGCGGGGATGTAGCGGACAAGTATAACTGTTCGCCCGATTGCTCAGTGGACCGGTGCGAAATGGTCCGGGAGCCCGGTCCCGGCGGGGGCGCCGGATGCGCAGCGGATTCGAAAGCGGGTTCGACAGCACCGGGGCCGCGAAGGTTCGCGCCCGCGCGCCGGAGCGGCCGGGCAGGCCGCGCGCGAGGCGGCCCGCCCGGCACGACGGGTATCAGCCCGCCTTGCCCTGCTTCGCGACGGCGGCCTGCGCCTTCGCGATCGCGTCCTGGTCGCCCAGGTAGTAGTGCGTGATCGGCTTCAGGTTCTCGTCGAGCTCATACACGAGCGGCACGCCGTTCGGGATGTTCAGGCCGACGATGTCGCTGTCCGAGATGCCGTCGAGGTACTTGATCAGCGCGCGCAGCGAGTTGCCGTGCGCGGCGATCAGCACCTGCTTGCCCGCACGGACGGCCGGCGCGATCGACTCGTTCCACAGCGGCAGCACGCGCGCGACCGTGTCCTTCAGGCATTCGGTGAGCGGCAGCTGCTCGCGCGGCACCTTCGCGTAGCGCGGGTCGTCGAACGGCGCGCGCGCGTCGGTCGGCTCGAGCGCCGGCGGCGGCGTGTCGTAGCTGCGGCGCCACATGAGCACCTGCTCGTCGCCGAACTTGGCGGCCGTTTCCGCCTTGTTCAGGCCCGACAGCGCGCCGTAGTGGCGCTCGTTCAGGCGCCACGAGTGGACGACCGGCAGGTACATCAGGTCCATCTTGTCCTGCACGTGCCACAGCGTGCGGATCGCGCGCTTGAGCACCGACGTGTAGGCGATGTCGAACGTGTAGCCGGCCTCCTTGAGCAATTCGCCGGCCTGGTAGGCCTCGTTGCGACCCTGTTCGGTCAGGTCGACGTCGACCCAGCCGGTGAAGCGGTTTTCCTTGTTCCACGTCGATTCGCCGTGGCGGATGAGAACGAGTTTGTACATGGATCTTGCGGTCGGTAGTGATAGGGAAGCGGGGCGCGTCGCGCGGTACCCGGCCCGGGTCCGCCATCGCGCAAGGCGGTTATTTTATAATGGCGCGATTGTCCTCATCCGATTTCTCTTTTTCCGGCGGCATTCCGTGACGTTCTTTACCAATTACACGAACCTGGCCCTTATCGCGATCCTTCTGGTTTCCGGCGGCCTGCTCGCATGGCCGGCCCTGCGCCGCGGCCGCGGCGGCCTGTCGGCCGCGGAGGCGACGCAGCTCATCAATCGCCGCAACGCGGTCGTGATCGACCTGCGTACCGCGTCCGACTTCGCCGCCGGCCACCTGCCGTCGGCGCGCCAGGTCGCCGCCGGCGAGATCGGCGCGAAAATTGCGCAGGTCGCGAAAAACAAGAGCACCCCCGTGCTGCTCGTCTGCCAGAACGGCCAGCAGTCGCAGAAGGCGGCGCGCGAGGTCGAGGCGGCAGGCTATGCCGAGGTACACGTGCTCGAGGGCGGCGTTGCCGCCTGGCAGCAGGCCGGGATGCCGGTCGTCAAACAAGGAGTGGCGAAGTGAGCAAGGTTTTGATGTACAGCACGCAGGTGTGTCCGTATTGCATTCAGGCCGAGCGCCTGCTGAAGCTGCGCGGCGTGGAGCAGATCGAAAAGGTGCTGATCGACCGCGATCCGGCCCGCCGTGAGGAAATGATGACGCGCACCGGCCGTCGCACGGTCCCGCAAATCTACATAGGCGACACGCACGTCGGCGGCTACGACGATCTGTCGAAGCTCGACCGCGAAGGCGGGCTCGTGCCGCTTCTGCAAGCGGCCTGATTAGGGCAGAATGGCCGCCGGCCGCGCCGCGGCATGAGCGCGCAGGATTCAACCGAGGCGGCCGGCGTGAAGCCGGGCCGCCGCGTCACCACTTTTAGGGAAACACCATGTCCGACGTCGAAAACCAACCGTTCTTCAACATCCAGCGCGTCTACCTGAAGGATATGTCGCTCGAGCAGCCGAATTCGCCGGCGATCTTCCTCGAGCAGGACATGCCGTCGGTTGAAGTCGAAGTCGACGTCAAGGCCGAACGTCTCGCGGAAAGCGTCTTCGAAGTCGTCGTGTCGGGCACCGTCACCGCGAAGGTGAAGGACAAGGTCGCGTTCCTGATCGAAGCGAAGCAGGCCGGCATTTTCGACATTCGCAACATTCCCGACGAACAGCTCGACCCGCTCGTCGGCATCGCCTGCCCGACGATCCTGTTCCCGTACCTGCGCTCGAACATCGCCGACGCGATCACGCGTGCGGGCTTCCCGCCGATCCACCTGGCGGAAATCAACTTCCAGGCGCTGTACGAGCAGCGTCTCGCGCAGCTTCAGCAGCAGCAGGCCGGTGCGGCAGGCGCGCCGAACGGCACGACGCTGAACTGACGTTTCACTCCGGACCGGTGCTGGGTATGAAAGTAGCCGTTCTCGGCGCCGGTGCCTGGGGCACCGCGCTCGCGGGCCATCTGGCCGCGCGGCACGATACGCTTCTCTGGGCGCGCGACGCCGCGCTGATCGCCGGGCTGCAGGCCCGGCACGAAAATTCCCGCTATCTGGACGGCATCGCGCTGCCCGATGCGCTGCGCTACGACGCCGATCTCGGCGCGGCGCTCGCGCACGGCGCCGCGGACGACGCACTGTGCGTGATCGCAGCACCCGTGGCCGGGCTGCGCACGCTGTTCGGCGCGATGCGCGACGCGGGCTGCGTGCCCGCGCATGTCGTGTGGGTCTGCAAGGGCTTCGAGGCCGACACGCATCTGCTGCCGCACCAGGTGATCGCGGCCGAGCTGCCGGGGCAGCACAGCAACGGCGTGCTGTCGGGGCCGAGCTTCGCCCGCGAGGTCGGGCTCGCGCTGCCCGTCGCGCTGACGGTCGCGAGCACGTCCGCCGAATGCCGCGAGCGCACGCTCGCCGCGTTCCATCACGGCGCGATGCGGATCTATACGGGTGACGACGTGGTCGGCGTCGAGGTCGGCGGCGCGGTGAAGAACGTGCTGGCGATCGCGACCGGCATCGCCGACGGCCTCGGGCTCGGGCTGAACGCGCGCGCCGCGCTGGTCACGCGCGGTCTCGCCGAAATGTCGCGGCTCGGCGTCGCGCTCGGCGGCCGCGCGGAGACCTTCACGGGCCTCACGGGCCTCGGCGACCTGATCCTCACCGCGACGGGCGACCTGTCGCGCAATCGCACGGTCGGCCTGCAACTGGCGGCCGGCCGCTCGCTGAACGACATCCTCGGCGCGCTCGGCCATGTGGCCGAAGGCGTGCGCTGCGCACAGGCCGTGCTCGCGCTCGCGCGCGCACAGGCGATCGAAATGCCGATCACCGAAGCCGTGTGCGGTGTGCTGTTCGACGGCGTCGCACCGCGCGATGCGGTCAGCGGCCTGCTGCGGCGCGACGCGCGCGCCGAATAACGCCGACGAATCACACCGATTTTTTGCGGTCGGGCGCGCTCGCGCAAAGCGGGCGGCGCCAAAGCGCACTACGCTTGAACCGTCTCCGGCGTTTCGGGAGGGTGTCATGCTGCAGATCGGTTCCACCACGCTCGACGCGCAACGCGTCGACATCACGACGCTCGACGTCGACGTGATCGTCAATGCTGCGAACGGTTCACTGCTCGGCGGCGGCGGGGTCGACGGCGCGATCCATCGCGCGGCCGGCCCGGGCCTGCTCGCCGAGTGCCGCACGCTCGGCGGCTGCGAGACCGGCGACGCGAAGCTCACGCGCGGCCACGGGCTGCCGGCCCGGTACGTGATTCACGCGGTCGGCCCGGTGTGGCACGGCGGCGGGCGCGGCGAGCCCGAGCTGCTCGCGGCATGCTACCGGCGTGCGATCGAGCTGGCCGAGGAGGTTGCGGCGACCTCGATCGCATTCCCGGCGATCAGCTGCGGCGTGTACCGCTATCCGGCCGAGGAGGCCGTCGACATCGCGGTCGGCACGGTCGCCGAAATGCTGCCGCAGGCGCCGAACCTCGCACGCGTGGTGTTCGCGTGCTTTTCATCCGACATCTACGACCTGTATCGCGCGCGGCTCGCGCGTATCTAGCGCGTGAGCGGATCCGGCCGCGCGGCGTGGCCCGCGGGCGCGTCAGGCGCCGCCTTCGAAGCCGGCCTGGCGCCACGCCTCGAACACGACCACCGCCACCGTGTTCGACAGGTTCAGGCTGCGGTTGCCCGGCCGCATCGGCAGGCGTACGCGCTGTTCGTTCGCGAAGCGTTCGAGCACCTCGGTCGGCAGGCCGCGTGTTTCCGAGCCGAACACGAACCAGTCGCCCGGCACGAATGCATGGTCATGGAAGCGGCCCGAGCCACGGGTCGTGAACGCGAACATCCGCGCGGGATCGGGTGCTTCGGTCGCGACGAACGCGTCCCAGTCGCGATGCACGCGCATTTCCGCGTACTCGTGATAGTCGAGGCCCGCGCGGCGCATCTTCGCGTCGTCGAGCGGAAAGCCGAGCGGCTCGATCAAATGCAGGCGCGCGCCGGTATTGGCACACAGGCGGATCACGTTGCCGGTGTTCGGCGGAATTTCGGGGGCGACGAGGACGACGTTGAACATGGTTGGGTCTGGCTGGGCCGGCCGGGACGGAGCGACGTGCACTCGTCCCGGCCGGCCGGTTCGTGACGGCAGGCGCCGCGCGCGGGCGGCCGGCCTCTCTATCTAATTAATCCCTGGCGGTGCGCAGCGCAACCAGATTCGTCACGCGTGCGGCGCCCGCCGCCTTCAATGCCTGCGCGGCCGCCGCGAGCGTCGCGCCGGACGTCATCACGTCGTCGACGAGTGCCACGTGGCGGCCGGTGAGGTCGCCCGCCACCGCGAACGCCGCGCGCACGTTGTCGCGCCGCGCGCGCCGGTCGAGCCGCGACTGCGGCGCGGTTTCGGCCACGCGTGCCAGCAGCGCCGCGTCGGCGCGCACGCCGAGCCGGCGCGCGAGCGGCCGCGCGATCGCCCACGCCTGGTTGTAGCCGCGCGCGACGAGCCGACCGTGCGACAACGGCACCGGTGCGATCACGTCGAAGCCGCCGGTGGCGCGCAGCGCGTCCGTGTCGTCGATCCGCTGTGCGAGCCGGGCCGCGAATTCCGCGCCGAGCGCGAGCCGCGCATGAAACTTCAGGCCGCGCGCGAGCCCGTCGAGCGGGGCGCGGTAATCGGCGAGCGCGAGCGTCGCATCGAACGGCGGCGGCGTCGCGCGGCATGCTTCGCACCGGTACGCGGACGCGGAACCGGCGCCGCCGTGCCCGCCGCGGGCTGCGCGCGGCCGCGGCCGCCCGACGCCCAGCGGCACCGCGCAGACGTCGCAGCGCAGCCGCGCTTCGTTCCAGTACGCGGCGTCGCAGGCGCTGCAAATCACCGGATGTGACAAATTGCCGCACAGCGCGCACCGATTCGGCAAGGCGAGTGCGACGACGCGCACGGCCAGCGCGCGAACCTGCGACAAAACGACGCGCATCGGGCGCGGGGCGGAACTGCGATCCATCGCGAACACTCCTGGCGGCCCCGCCTCGATGAAGGCTGCGAGGCGAGCGAGTATACTTCGGGCTCTTCGCCAGTGTGCCCGACATGTCCCCAGCTTCGACTTCAACCGGCCGTCCGGCCAATGACGCCCGGCGTCTGCGGCGGATCTTCGATCGCCGCGCCGCCACGTTCGACGCGGTCGCGTTCCTGCCGCGCGAGATCGCGCAGCGGATGAACGAGCGCCTCGAATACATCAAGGTGAGCCCCGCGGCCGTGCTCGACGCAGGCTGCGGCCCGGGCGACGACCTGCCGGCGCTGCGCGCGCGCTTTCCCGAAGCCCCGGTGTTCGGCGTCGACCTGTCCGGCGCGATGCTCGCACGGGCGGGCCAGCGCGAGGTCGAGCAGGCGAGCTGGCGCCGCTGGCTGCCTGCGTCGCTCGGCCGGGCGCTGGGCCAGCGCGGCCCGCGCGTCGCGCAGGCCGACTTCTCGGTGCTGCCGTTCGCGGCCGGCGCGTTCGACCTGATCTGGTCGAATCTCGCGCTGCACTGGCATTCGCGTCCCGATACGGTGTTCCCTGAATGGCAGCGCGTGCTGCGCGTGAACGGCCTGCTGATGTTCAGCACGCTCGGCCCCGACACGCTGCGCGAGCTGCGCGCGGCCTGCGCGGACGCCGAAGCGGCGCTCGCCATCGCGCCGCCGGCCGCGCGCGTCGTCGATTTCGTCGACATGCACGACCTCGGCGACATGCTCGTCGAGAGCGGCTTCGAGATTCCGGTGATGGACCAGGAAGTGCTGACCGTCACGTACAAGACCCCCGATTCCCTGCTGGCCGACGTGCGCCGCTGGGGCGCCTATCCGTTCGACCGCGCGGTGCCGCAGCATGCGGCGCGGCGCTTTCGCGCGGCGCTCGGCGACGCGCTGGAAGCGCGCCGGCGCGCGGACGGCACGATTGCCCTGACGTTCGAGGTGATCTACGGCCACGCATGGAAGGCCGTGCCGCGCACGACCCCCGAGGGGCACGGCATCGTGCGCATCGAAGATATCGGCAAGGGGCGTCCGAAGAATCGGTAAAGCGGTAAAGAGGGGTTTTGTTATGTCTGAAATTAGCGGCGCAAAGCGGGGTCGAATAGACGCCAAAAACGGCCGGGAAGCTTGTGGCGCTTGGCTCGCGGGCCGATAGCCGCTTGCTTGTGGATGCCATTGAACCCGCCTATAATGCGTCAGCTTGTCGTCCCGGGGTCCCCGCAATACGGGCCGACGAGTCCGATGCAGGCATGCATCGCATGCCATTCGCGTGAGGCGGCGATGGAAGCAGCAAGGGTGTCGGCGGAGACGAACGATGAACCGGTCCTCGAAGACTGGCTCATGAAACGCAACTGTTCGGTGTCGCCGCGCCAGTTCGTGCTGTTTTACGCGTCGCTCGCGGGCTTCTCGCTGGTGATCGCGGCAGTGCTGATGTGGCGGGGGGCCTGGCTCGTCATGCCCTTCACGGGAATCGAATTGCTGGCGGTCGGCGTCGCGTTTGCGATCCATGCCCGTCATGCGGTCGATTACGAGCGCATCAGGCTGTTTCCGCACCGGCTCGTGATCGAGCGGATGGATGCGGAGCGGCTCACGCAGATCGAATTCAATCCGCGCTGGGTGCGGGTCGAGCCGGGTGCGACGCCACGCGATCCGATTCGACTGGTATCGCGCGGGCAGACCGTCGTAATCGGGCAGCATCTCGCGCAGCACAAGCGTGCGCAGTTCGCCGACGAACTGCGCGTGTCGCTCAGGCGCTGCGGCTGACGAGGCGCGGGCACCGGCCGGAACAGGCCGGCGCCTTGCGACGGGGGAGGGTTTGAATGGAAATTTTGGGTAAGGATGCTATGAAAACAATCAAGCGAGCCCTCACGGGCGTGCTGGCATGCAGCGGATTGCTCTTTGCCGGCGCGGCTCTGGCGGTCGGTGATAGCCCGGGCGGCCCCCGCGTCAACGAGATCAACTTTCAGCCGCCTGTCACGAAGATCGCCGAGGAGCTCTACGATCTCCACACGATGATGCTGATCCTGTGTACGGTGATCTTCGTCGGCGTGTTCGGCGTGATGTTCTATTCGATCTTCGCGCACCGCAAATCCAAAGGCCACAAGGCCGCCAATTTCCATGAAAGCACGACCGTCGAAATCATCTGGACGATCGTGCCGTTCATCATCGTCGTGCTGATGGCGCTGCCGGCCACGAAGGCCGTCGTCGCGATGAAGGACACGACCAACGCCGATCTCACGATCAAGGTCACCGGCTACCAGTGGAAGTGGGGCTACGACTACGTGAAGGGTCCGGGCGAGGGCATCAGCTTCCTGTCGACGCTCAGCACCCCGCGTGACGAAGTGATGGGCAAGAAGCCGATCACCGAGACCTACCTGCAGGAAGTCGACAACCCGCTCGTCGTGCCGGTCAACAAGAAGATCCGCATCATCACGACCGCGAACGACGTCGTTCACTCGTGGTACGTGCCGGCGTTCGGCGTGAAGCAGGATGCGATCCCCGGCTTCGTGCGCGATACGTGGTTCAAGGCCGACAAGGTCGGCACGTTCCGCGGCTTCTGTACCGAACTGTGCGGCAAGGAACACGCGTTCATGCCGGTCGTGGTCGTGGTGCTGTCGGACGACGACTACGCGAAGTGGGTGAGCGCGCAGAAGGCCAAGCTGGCCAGCGCGTCGGTCGATCCGAACAAGGTTTACACGATGGCCGAACTCGTCGCGCACGGCGAGGAAGTCTACAAGGCGAACTGCGCGGCCTGCCACCAGGTGAACGGCAAGGGCCTCGGCGCCTTCCCGGCGATGGACGGCAGCCCGATCGTGAACGGCCCGATCGCCGGCCACGTCGAGCGCGTGCTGCACGGCAAGGGTGCGATGCCGTCGTGGGCGTCGCTGTCGGACCTCGACATCGCATCGGTCATCACGTACGAGCGCAACTCGTGGGGCAACCACAAGAACGACCTGCTGCAGCCGAAGCAAGTGACCGACGCGCGCAACGGCAAGATGCCGGAAGACGTGGCGGGCGCCGCGGCGCCGGCCGAAGCGGCCTCGGCACCGGCGCAAGCCGCGTCGGGTGCGGCCGAGCAACCGGCGGCAGCGTCGGCATCGGCGGCTGTGTCGACGATCTACTTCGAAACGGGCAAGAGCGTGCTGCCGGCCGACGCGAAGGCGGCGATCGCCGCAGCGGCCGACTATGCGAAGGCACATCCGGACGCGAAGCTCGCGCTGTCGGGTTTCACCGACAAGACGGGCTCGGCCGACGCGAACGCCGAACTGGCCAAGCATCGTGCACAGGCCGTGCGCGACGCGCTGAAGGCAGCAGGCGTGGCGGAAGACCACATTATTCTCAAAAAGCCGGAAACGATCACGGGCGGGGCTGACGCGAAGGAAGCCCGGCGGGTCGAGATCGGGCCGGCGGCTTGACGTGTCGCTGAGTTAGTCGACGTATTCGCATTAGGAGATTCTCATGTCTAGCATCGGGCACGACGTAGCCGCGGACCACGCGCACGACGACCACGCGCACGAAATGCCGCACGGCTGGCGGCGCTGGCTGTTCGCCACCAACCACAAGGACATCGGTACGCTGTACCTGCTGTTCTCGTTCATCATGTTCCTGTCGGGCGGCGTGATGGCACTCGGCATCCGTGCCGAGCTGTTCGAGCCGGGCCTGCAGATCATGCGTCCGGAGTTCTTCAACGAACTCACGACGATGCACGGCCTGATCATGGTGTTCGGCGCGATCATGCCGGCGTTCGTCGGCTTCGCGAACTGGATGATTCCGCTGCAGATCGGCGCGTCCGACATGGCGTTCGCGCGGATGAACAACTTCAGCTTCTGGCTGCTGCCGGTCGCGGCCGTGCTGCTGGTCGGTTCGTTCTTCGCGCCGGGCGGCGCGACGGCCGCCGGCTGGACGCTGTACGCACCGCTGTCGACGCAGATGGGCCCGGGCATGGACTTCGCGATCTTCGCGGTCCACATCATGGGCGCGTCGTCGATCATGGGCGGGATCAACATCGTCGTGACGATCCTGAACATGCGCGCACCGGGCATGACGCTGATGAAGATGCCGATGTTCGCATGGACCTGGCTGATCACCGCGTACCTGCTGATCGCCGTGATGCCGGTTCTGGCAGGCGCGATCACGATGGTGCTGTTCGACCGCCACTTCGGCACGTCGTTCTTCAACGCGGCAGGCGGCGGCGACCCGGTGATGTACCAGCACATCTTCTGGTTCTTCGGCCACCCCGAGGTGTACATCATGATTCTGCCGGCGTTCGGGATCGTGTCGCAGGTGATCCCGGCGTTCGCACGCAAGACGCTGTTCGGCTATAGCTCGATGGTGTACGCGACGGCGTCGATCGCGATCCTGTCGTTCATGGTCTGGGCGCACCACATGTTCGCGACGGGCATGCCGGTCACCGGTCAGCTGTTCTTCATGTACGCGACGATGCTGATCGCGGTGCCGACGGGCGTGAAGGTGTTCAACTGGCTCGCGACGATGTGGCGCGGCTCGATGACGTTCGAGACCCCGATGCTGTTCGCGATCGGCTTCCTGTTCGTGTTCACGTTCGGCGGCCTGACGGGCCTGATGCTGGCGATGGCGCCGCTCGACATCCAGTACCACGGCACCTACTTCGTGGTGGCGCACTTCCACTACGTGCTGGTGGCAGGCTCCCTGTTCGCGCTGTTCTCGGGCTGGTACTACTGGGCGCCGAAGTGGACGGGCTGGATGTACAACGAGACGCGCGGCAAGATCCACTTCTGGTCGTCGATGATCTTCTTCAACCTGACGTTCTTCCCGATGCACTTCGTCGGTCTCGCGGGCATGCCGCGTCGTTATGCGGACTACCCGGCGCAGTTCACGGACTTCAACCAGGTGGCGACGATCGGCGCATTCGGCTTCGGCCTCGCGCAGGTGTACTTCCTGTTCGCGGTCGCGCTGCCGGCCTACCGTGGCGGCGGCGACCTGGAAAAGGCGTCGGACAAGCCGTGGGATGGCGCGACGGGCCTCGAGTGGACGGTGCCGAGCCCGGCTCCCTTCCACACGTTCGAGCAACCGCCGCACGTCGAATAAGTTTCACCCGGCGTTCCGCCGCTGCCTGCCGCGCAGGCAGGCGCGGCGGGCGCCGAATCGATGTTTCAGCGAAGTTTCAGCGAAGTTTCAGATGAACCGGAATCCACAACAAAGACGAACGCCCGAGCAGATTCGCGCGGGCAACAAGCGGCTCGGCCTCATCCTGCTCGTCATCGCCGCCGTTTTTTTTGTGGGTGTCGTGATCAAGCAGTGGTGGCTGTCCACTCACTGATATGCAGTAACTGACGCAGTAGCGAGGAAGTCGTCGTATGTCGAAGCCGGAAGAGGGCGCCGTCGATCGCGCATTCAATCGTTCGATGCTGGTGAAGCTCTTCGTCGTGGCCGGACTGATGTTCGGCTTCGGCTTCGCGCTGATTCCGATGTATCGCGCGATCTGCCAGATCACCGGCATCAACAACCTGGTGCAGCGCGATGTCAGCGAACGCGAGGTGAAGAACTCGCAGGTCGACATGAGCCGCACGGTGTCGGTCGAGTTCGATGCGAATGCGCGCGGCCCGCTCGGTTTCAAGCCGGAGCGCAACAGCCTCGACGTGCATCCGGGCGAGCTGACGACGATCGTATACGACGTGACCAACGGGCAGGGCCGGCCGGTGGTGGCGCAGGCGATTCCGAGCTACGCGCCGAAGCAGGCGACGGAGTTCTTCAAGAAGATCGAGTGTTTTTGCTTCACGCAGCAGACGCTGGCTGCGAACGAGTCGCGCAAGATGCAGGTGGTGTTCGTGATCGATCCGAAGCTGCCGAAGGACGTGAAGACGATCACGCTGTCGTACACGTTCTTCGAGCTGAACACGCCGGCCGCGCCGGCGCCGGCACCGCGCAAGACGGCGGCGCAGGGCGACGCGAAGCCGGACGCATGACGACGGAGACGGGGCAGTGACAGAGACCAAGCGGAGCGGGTCGTTCGGCCAGGCGTTGCGAGCGGTGTTGTGGTCGTTCTTCGGGGTGCGCAAGCGGCGCGACCTGGAGGCCGACGCGACGCAGCTCAATCCGCTGCACGTGCTGATCGTCGCGTTGATCGCGGCCGGTGTGTTCATCGGCGTGCTGATCCTGATCGTGCGTGCGGTCGTGGGCTGAGGCTCGCGGCCACGAAAGAATGCAGTGCGTAGCGCCCGGGCGCTGCGTGCGGGAAAGAGCGGCGGCGGTCGTGCCGTGCAAGAAATAAAGCCGGAGCGGTTTCCGGTACACAAATTGGACTGAAGTGGAGAATCAAGCATGAGCGGTCAAAACCAGACCCCGTACTATTTCGTGCCGCATCCGTCGCAGCATCCGATCAGCGCGGCCTGCGGCCTGCTGGTCATGCTCGCGTCGGTGGCGCTGTGGATCAACGGTCACGACTGGGCTCCGTACACGGCGCTGCTTGGCCTGCTGTGGTTGCTCTTCACGCTGTACCACTGGTTCGGCGATTCGATCGCCGAGTCGGAAGGCGGTCATTACGGCAAGAACGTCGACAAGTCGTACCGCTGGAGCATGAGCTGGTTCATCTTCTCCGAAGTCATGTTCTTCGGCGCATTCTTCGGCGCGCTGTTCTACGCGCGTGAAATCGCGCTGCACCAGCTCGGCAGCCTCGACTACAAGCTGATCTGGCCGGATTTCTCCGCCGTGTGGCCGAACGAAGGCCCGGCCGCGCTCGCCGGTCACTTCAAGACGATGGGCCCGTGGCCGATCCCGACGCTGAACACGGCGCTGCTGCTGTCGTCGGGCGCGACGCTGACGGTGTCGCACCACGCGCTGCGCGACAATCATCGCAACAAGGCGATCGCGTGGCTGGCCGCGACGCTCGTGCTCGGCGTCTGCTTCCTGTTCACGCAGGGCTTCGAGTACTACCACGCGTACAACGAACTGAACCTGACGCTGAACTCGGGCGTGTACGGCTCGACGTTCTTCCTGCTGACGGGCTTCCACGGCTTCCACGTGTTCCTCGGCGGCACGATGCTCGCGGTGGTGCTGGTGCGGATGATCCGCGGCCACTTCAAGCCTGATCACCACTTCGCATTCGAAGGCGCCGCGTGGTACTGGCACTTCGTCGACGTCGTCTGGCTCGGCCTGTACGTCGTCGTCTACTGGCTGTAAATGCAACAACGGCCCGCGCAGCGATGCGCGGGCCGTTTTCATTGGCGGGGACGGGGCAGCGGCCGGCTGCTTGCGCTCAACGCCAATCCGGCGCCGCCGCGACTCAGTCAGGCGGCGCTTTTGCTTGGTAGCTCCGCTGTGCGGCGAAATGTCACAGCGATTACAGAGGCCGGCGCGGTGAAGGCATCAACGCCCGATCGGCAGGCCGGTCGAATGGATCCAGCCCATCCAGTTCGCGAACAGGATGAACAGGAACAGCGAGATCGACAGCCCGACACGGGTGGCAAGCGACCACACCATGCGTTTCGTATGGCCGCGGTCTTGCATCATGAAGTAGAGCGCCGAGCCCATGCTGGCGACGATGAGGACGAAGGCGATGGGAACGAGGATGTGCATGACACGAACCGGACGACGGCAATTCGAAAGGAAGAGGATAATTATCGCACTTCGCTTTCGCGAATGCGCCTCGCGGGTGGCCCGATGAAGATCCGCTGGCTGCCTGCGCTGCTGATTCTCGTCGTCGTCGCGGTCACGATTCGCCTCGGGTTCTGGCAGCGCGACCGCGCGCACCAGAAGGAAGCGCTGCAGGCGAACGTCGTGCGTTACGAGCACGCGGTGCCCGTCGACGTCGGTGCGCAGCCGATTCCGCTCGCGTCGATCGAGTTCCACCGCGTGCGGGCGAAGGGCCGCTTCCTGCCGGAGCAGGCGGTGTTCCTCGACAATCGGCCGTATAACGACCAGCCGGGTTTTTACGTCGTGATGCCGTTTAAACTCACGGGCGGCGGCGTCGTGCTGGTGAACCGCGGCTGGCTGCCGCGCAACATCGCCGATCGCACGGCGATCGAGCCGTTCCCGACGCCCGACGGAGAGATCGAGATCGAAGGCATCGCGCGCGCCGACGCGTCGCGCGCGTTCGAGCTCGGCGAAGGCGGCTCGGCCGCGCACCAGAAGATCCGGCAGAACCTGGACGTCGCCGCGTATGCGAAGGAAACGGGGCTGCCGCTGCAGCCGTTCGTGATCCAGCAGACGAGCGACGACGGCGACAAGCTCGTGCGCGACTGGCCGGCGGCGACGACCGGCGTCGAGCGCAATTACGGTTACATGTTTCAGTGGTGGGCCATGGCGGCGGTCGCGCTCGGCTTCGGCCTGTACGCCGCGCGGCGTGCGGCGAAGAAGTCGGCCGGCGCGTGAGCGCCATGGCAGGACGCGGCGCACGCGCCGCGGGTTCGTTTCGAGAGGTCTGATTTGTCCATGCAATCTTCCCGTCAGGGTCCGGCCGCCGCGCCGATCTCGCCCGCCGCCCGCAAGCGCGGCCGCTGGATGCTCGTGCTGCTGGGTCTCGTGTGCGCGGCGCCGATCATCGCGTCGTACTTCACCTATTACGTGATCAAGCCGAAGGGCGGCTCGACCAACTACGGCACGCTGATCGAGCCGCAGCGGCCGATCCCGGCCGACCTGCAGGTCACCGACGAAACCGGCAAGACGGTGCCGCTGTCGTCGCTGCGCGGCGTGTGGCTGTTCGTGATGACCGACCGCAGCGCGTGCGACGATGCATGCGCGCAAAAGCTCTACTTCATGCGCCAGATCCGCGTCACGCAGGCGGGCGAGCGGCACCGGATCACGATGGTGTGGCTGCGCAGCGATGCGGGCGCGATTCCGCAGAAGGTTCTGGAAGCCTATCCGGACACGCGCCGGCTGGTCGCCGATCCGGCCGCGGTGGCTGCATGGCTGCCGGCCGACGCCGGCACGAAGGACAGCGACCACCTCTACATGGTCGATCCGAACGGCAACCTGATGATGCGTTTCCCGAAGGACCCGAATCCCAGCAAGATCAAGTCGGACGTGACCAAGCTGCTGAAGTGGTCGAGCATCGGCTAAGGCGAGACGACGAGGCAACCATTCGATGTCGTATCTACTGCAACTCGGCCTGATCGGCCTCTGCATCGCGCTGCTGCCGCTGTCGTACGTGTGGGTGAAGGCCGACGACGACAAGTTCCGCAAGCTGGTGTGGATCACCACGTTCCTGACCCTCGACCTGGTGATGTTCGGCGGCTTCACGCGGCTGACCGATTCGGGCCTCGGCTGCCCCGACTGGCCCGGCTGCTACGGCACGTCGTCGCCGTTCATCGCGCACGCCGCGATCACGGCCGCGCACCAGGCGATGCCGACCGGCCCCGTCAGCATGACGAAGGCATGGATCGAGATGATCCACCGCTATTTCGCGATGGCGATCGGCGTGCTGATCATCGCGCAGGTCGTGATCGCCTGGTCCGCGCGGCTGCGCCGCCGCCCGCTGCACGTGTCGCCGTGGTGGCCGACGAGCCTCTTGCTGCTGATCGTCGTGCAGGGCGTGTTCGGCGCGTGGACGGTCACGATGAAGCTGCAGCCGGTGATCGTCACGACCCACCTGCTGCTCGGCCTCATGCTGCTCGGCACGCTCGGCTGGCTCGCGGCGCGGCAGACGCCGCTGCCGTCGCATGACCCGGAGGCCGGCCGCTACCGCGCGGCCGCGCTCGCGGCGCTGGTGCTGCTGGTCGTGCAGATCGCGCTCGGCGGCTGGGTGAGCACCAACTACGCGGTGCTCGCGTGTACCGACTTCCCGACCTGCAACGGCCAGTGGATTCCGCCGATGAACTTCGGCCAGGGCTTCCATCTGTGGCGCGCGCTCGGCATGACGAAGGACGGCGACGCGATCACGCAGGACGCGCTGGTCGCGATCCACTGGACCCACCGCACGTTCGCGTTCGTCGTCGTCGCATACCTGGTCGCGTTCGCGCTGAGGATGCGCCGCTTCGAGTCGCTGCGCCGGCCCGCGAACGGCGTGCTGCTGGTGGTTCTGCTGCAGTTCCTGACGGGCCTGACCAACATCGTGCTGCAGTGGCCGCTGCCGGTCGCCGTCGCGCACAACGGCGGTGCCGCGATCCTGCTGCTGCTCGTCGTCATGTTAAACTTTCGCATCCTTTCAAGCCGCCCCGGCCGTGTCGTGCAGCCCGCGCGCGACGCCGCCCCGGCGTGACCGTCCCCATGCAAAGCACCCTTTCCCAATCGCCCGGTAGCCGGTTCTCGCAGTACATGGCGCTGACGAAGCCGCGTGTCACGCAGCTCGCGGTGTTCTGCGCGGTGATCGGCATGTTTCTCGCGACGCCGGGCATGGTGCCGTGGCATGTGCTGATCGGCGGCACGGTCGGCATCTGGCTGCTGGCCGGCGCCGCGTTCGCGATCAACTGCCTCGTCGAGCAGAAGATCGACGCGATGATGCGCCGTACCGCGTGGCGTCCGTCCGCGCGCGGCGAGATCACGACTCCGCAGATCCTGCTGTTCTCGGCCGTGCTGGGCAGCGTCGGCGCATGGACGCTCTATACCTTCACGAACCCGCTGACGATGTGGCTGACGATCGCGACGTTCGTCGGCTACGCGGTGATCTACACGCTGCTGCTCAAGCCGATGACGCCGCAGAACATCGTGATCGGCGGCGCATCGGGCGCGATGCCGCCGGCGCTCGGCTGGGCCGCGGTCACCGGCGCGGTGCCCGGCGACGCGTGGATCCTCGTGCTGATCATCTTCGTGTGGACGCCGCCGCATTTCTGGGTGCTGGCGCTCTATCGCCGCAAGGACTACGAAAACGCGGGCCTGCCGATGCTGCCCGTCACGCACGGCGAGAAGTTCACGCGGCTGCACATCCTGCTGTACACGGTGATCCTGTTCGCGGTCACGCTGATGCCGTTCATCTCCGGGATGAGCGGCGCCGTCTACCTGACGAGCGCGGTGCTGCTCGGCGCGGTGTTCCTCGCGTATGCGTGGAAGATCCATCGCGACTATTCGGACGAACTCGCCCGCAAGGCTTTCCGTTACTCGATCGTCTACCTGTCGCTGCTGTTCGCCGCGCTGCTCGTCGATCACTATGCGCGCCCGCTGCTCGGCGTGTAACCGCACGGTTTGAACGCAATGCTCCATTCATGGTTCGGGCGCCGCGCGCGCCAAGGCTGGATGCTCGCGTGCGCATTCGCGGCAGCCACGCTGCTCGCCGGCTGCGACAACGCGCCGAAATTCCAGAATCTCGACATCACCGGCAACACGCAGTTCGGCAGCGATTTCTCGCTGCCGGATACGGCGGGCAAGGTGCGCACGCTCGGCGACTTCAAGGGCCGGGCGGTCGTGGTGTTCTTCGGCTATACGCACTGCCCGGACGTATGTCCGACGACGATGGCCGAACTGTCCGAAGCGCTGAAGCAGCTCGGCCCCGATGCCGCGAAGCGTGTGCAGGTGCTGTTCGTCACCATCGATCCGGAGCGTGACACGCCCGCGCTGCTCGGCCAGTACGTGCCTGCGTTCGATCCGTCGTTCATCGGCCTGCGGCCGGCCGACGAGGCGCAGCTCAAGAAGGTTACAAAGGATTTCCGCGTGTACTACGCGAAGGTGCCCGGCAAGACGCCCGGCAGCTACACGATGGATCACACCGCCGCGAGCTACGTGTTCGATCGCGACGGCAAGCTGCGCCTGTTCGTGCGCGACGGCCAGGGCCCCGGCCCGTGGGTCCACGACCTGAAGCTGCTGGTCGACTGAACGGCGTACGCCGCAGGTTCGCCCGGGCGCTCGCCTGGCGCTACGCGTGACGGCCGCGACGCGCCGTCACGCATTCCTCCTTCTCCCCCTCGATCTGCATGCGCCGCCTCGCGGGGCGGCTGCGTATGAACATTCGGGCGCTGATGCGCTTGCGCGCGTTACGGCAGCGCCGGCACGTTGAAGCCTTGCGCGGCACGCGTGATCCGGAATTCCGTCACGCGATACGTCGCGAGCCCTTCGGTCACGAACGGATCGGTCTCGAGGATCGCGTCCAGTTCGTCGCGGTCGATGCGGGCAGCGAGGATCACGCCGCCTTCGCGCGGTACCTTCGGCCCCGCCGCGATGAAGATGCCGCGCTCGAACAGCGGCTGAAGATACGCGCGGTGGCGTTCGAGTGCATCGTCGATGCGCTCGAGCGATGCGTTGTAATGGATGTCGATGACGTACATGGATGGCCCTGGAATTGTCGCCGGCGCGTGGTGTGCCGGTCGGCCGGTCTTTTTAGCACAGCGGCCGTTCCCTGTCGTGCCGGCCGTCGTCGCGCATCGTCCACCAGCACCGCCGCGGTGCATACCCATATGAGCGGGATGTATTTCACTTCCGGCCGATCCTGTGACACCATTTGCCCCTTCCTGCGAGTCCGGGGATACCCGTATCGCGCCCCATTTCAGTTAGCAAGAAAGCGAGAAACAGATGAAGCGTCGCAGTCTCCTGAAGGTATTTTCCGTGCTGGCCACCGGTGCCGCGCTGACGCTGTCGGCGGGCGCGCACGCCGAGGACAAGGTCATCAAGGTCGGCACGGTGGCCGGCCCGGATGCGGAAGTGTGGCAGGTCGTGCAGAAGGTCGCGAAGGAGAAGGAAGGCCTGAACGTGAAGGTCATCGAGTTCAACGACTACGTGCAGCCGAACGCGGCGCTCGACTCGGGCGACCTCGACGCGAACAGCTTCCAGCACCAGCCCTACCTCGACAGCCAGGTGAAGCAGCGCGGCTACAAGATCGTCAGCGCGGGCCTGACCTACATCTCGCCGATCGGCGTGTACTCGAAGAAGTTCAAGGCGCTGAAGGACCTGCCGCAAGGCGCGAAGCTCGCGGTGCCGAACGATCCGTCGAACGAGAACCGCGCGCTGCTGCTGCTGCAGACGCAAGGCGTGATCAAGCTGAAGACGGGCGCCGGCACGGGCGGCAACAACGCAACGGTGCTCGACATCGCCGAGAACCCGAAGAAGCTGAAGATTTCCGAGCTCGACGCCGCGCAACTGCCGCGCGTGCTGTCGGACGTCGACGCCGCCGTGATCAACACGAACTACGCGCTCGCCGCGAACCTGCAGCCGACCAAGGACGCGATCGCGCTCGAATCGCTGACGAGCCCGTATGCGAACCTGATCGCCGTGCGCGCGAAGGACAAGGATCAGCCGTGGGTGAAGAAGCTGGTCAAGGCGTACCAGTCGGCGGAAGTGCGGGAGTTCATCAAGAAGCAGTTCAAGGGCTCGATGGTCGCGTCGTTCTGAACGCGATCGATTGACCGAACGAAGGCCTGCATGTGCGCAGGCCTTTTTTGTTTGTGCGGTGAGGGATGTTCTATTGACGCTGCGCAGGCGCCGCCTCGCTGGCTTTAACATGCCCGAGATTCGCCAGCGCAGGGAAGATCACACAACGCAATTGCTGCGTACTCGCTGGTAAGCGCCGTCTGGTAACGGCCTGTTACGTTGCCATCGAGCCGGTGCGTCGTTGCTCGAGTGCGGAACCGGTATGCCTTTTCTCGAGCCGGTATCCCGCTGTGCCCCGTCATTGCTCACGTCGAGCCGCATGACAAAAGTTTCGCGGGATATTCCACCGTCGTTGCATAGAGAGCGGCCGGAAGATCGGCAGGAATTTGTCCGCGCGGTAGCCATATGTCTTCGTTAGAACTGAAAAACAGTTCTGGAAATTACACGCGAGGATATTGAATGGGGGCGGCCGAAAAGTTGGGCGGCGTTTACTATTATTATGGAATGGATAATCTGACTGCCGGGGAATTGTTCTTCTGGATAATGGTCGACGAATCCATGAATCAGTTGGGTGTCGACGATGCGGTGTCGGTTGGCATGATTCTGCTTGGTAAAAACAATTTATCGACCCGTGTGAAACCCGGCGGAGCAATAAAAGGGACCTCGCGTGCAAGCCAGTTTTCGAGAAGGGTTTTTCAGAAGGTGTAGTTTCCGTTTGGTCTTAAGTTGCCCACCCTGGTGGGCGGGCCGGTGAAGGATCTGAAAGTCAGGATGGTGAGGAACATCGGCACTTTTGTGGGGAGAACGATACCCGTCGCAGGCTGGGGAATTCTCGCGAGTGACATTTGTATTATCGCTCATAAGGCAGCTAATCATTACAATAGGGTCGCGAGGGAGGGTGACAGGTTATGGTAGACATTGAGGATGAAGTAGTTGACTTCGTGAAGAAGAGGATTGGCTTCTCCATGTTGTCGAGGAATGTGGATATAACCGAAAATACCGATCTGGATGTTGACCTGGGCTTTGATGCTGCTGAAGTCGGAGAAATGATGAAGGAGTATTCGGAGGAGTTTGGTGTCGATATGAGTGGATTCGACATTAAAAAATATTACCCCGAAGAGGACTCTTCATTTCTTGGCTTGATCAATCCGTTCAAGAAAAGAGTCGTTCATCATGTTCCGGACCTGAACGTCCGAATGTTGATTGCATCGGCCAAGGCTGGGCACTGGCTCTACAGCTGACTGCTCACCGCTTTGCATTTGTCTGTGTCCGGGCGGCGGCATCGTGCCGACTCCTTTAGAGGCGCGGCAGGTCCAGCGTCGGCTGACACGCGCTACCCCCTCACATCTCGCCGCGCCGCGAGCAGATCGCCATGATCTGCTGGATCGCGTAGTTGTCGCGCACGCCCGGCAGCGACTGCACGACGCACTCGTGGAAGCGCCGCTCGCGCGGCAGCAGCATCGCGTTGTTGCGGTACAGCGCGTCGCACGAGCGCTGGATCAGCTGCGCGGCCACGCCGTTGCGACTCTCGCGCAGCGCGCCCAGCATGCAGTCGTCGTATTGCGCGTAGCCGTCGGTCAGCGCGAATGCCGCACCCGGCAGCGCCAGCGCGACGGCCGCGCATGCGATCGCACGGATCCCCCGTTTCATAGGCCCTCCGATGGTGTGGATCGGGTCGGCGGACAGCATAACGTAAAGCGGCAAGAGCGGCTGACGCGTTGCGCCGGGGCGGTGCGCCGGCGTCGCTTCGGAGCCGGAGGATTGCGGCGGCGGTCGTTCCGCCGACACGAGCCAGCCGCGCCCGGGACGGCGCGCCGTCACATGACGGGGGCGCCGGCTTTTCCCGCGCTTTTCTCGGACGAAAAGGCCGGTTTCGTACCAGTACTGTGCGACGCGAGCGCATTGCCATATACTGTATATCCATACAGTTGTGGGTGGCGTCATGCTCGCATCCTCCATTTCTCCCGAATCCCTTCATCCATCGCTCTGGCGCGGCTCGCAGCTCGCGCGCGGCGGTGCGCGCACGATCGACACGGGTTTCGCGTCGCTGTCCGCCGAGCTGCCGGGCGGCGGCTGGCCGGTCGGCGGGCTCGTCGAACTGCTGGCCGCCCAGCCGGGCTGCGGCGAGATGCGGCTGCTCGCGCCGGCGCTCGCGCGCACCGTCAGCGCGCGGCGGCCGCTCGCGCTCGTCGCGCCGCCGCAGTCGCCGCATGCGACCGCGCTGGCCGCGCTCGGCGTGCCGGCCGACGCGCTGCTGTGGCTGCGCGCCGGCAGCCGTACCGATGCGTTGTGGGCCGCCGAGCAGGCGCTCAGGACCGGCTGCTGCGGTGCGCTGCTGCTCTGGCAGGACGCGCGGCCCGATGCGCTGCGCCGCCTGCATCTCGCGGCCGCGCGCACCGGCGACACGCTGTTCGTGATGCTGCGCCCGCTGTCGGCGGCCAAACAGCCGTCGCCGGCCGTGCTGCGCGTCGCGCTGCATCCGGTGCCGGGCGGCGTGTCGCTCGACATCGTCAAGCGTCGCGGGCCCGCGCGCGGCGAGCCGCTCGCGCTCGATTTGCCGTCGCCCATCGTGGAGAGCCGCTATGCGCGTCTTGCTCGGCATCCATCTGCCGCGCCTGCCGCTCGACGTGTGCGCCCCGCCGCCGTCTGACGGCGCGGCGGACGGCGCAGACGACGCAGGCTGCGCGGTGCTCGAGCAGGGTGTCGTGCTGATTGCCGACCCGCCCGCGCGCCGGCAGGGCGTGCGCGCGGGCATGAAGCGCGGCGGCGTGCTGACGCTTTCGCCCGACACGCGGCTCGTCGAACGCGATCCCGCCCGCGAGGCCGATGCGCTGCGCGCGGTCGCGCTCGCGTTGCTGCGCTTCTCGCCGTGCGTCGCGCTCGACGACGAAGCGACGCTGATCGTCGACGTCGGCCCGAGCCTGCGCCTGTTCGGCGGCCTGCCGTCGCTGTGCCGCCAGGTGCGCGCGACGCTCGCGGCGCTCGGCTATGCGGCGCGCCTGTCCGCCGCGCCGACCGGGCGCGGCGCGTGGCTGCTCGCGCGCACGTCGGCGCGTGCGCGCAGCCGGCGCCGCGTGGCCGGGCCGGCTTCGCTCGTTCGTACGCTCGATCGCTTGCCGTGCGTGCTGCTGCCCGACGCGCGCCCGTATGCGGGCTGGTTCGACGGCCTCGGCTGCCGCACGCTCGCCGATCTGCGCCGCCTGCCGCGCGCGGGGCTGCAGCGGCGCTGCGGTCCCGCGCTGCTGGCCGCGCTCGATCGTGCGTACGGCGATGCGGTCGAGCCGCTCGCGTGGATGGCGGTGCCGCCCGTGTTCGACGTGCGGCTCGAATTGCCGGAGCGCGTCGAATACGCGGAAGCCGTGCTGTTCGCCGCGCGGCGGCTCGTCGTGCAGCTCTGCGGGTGGCTGGCCGCGCGGCAGCTGTCGCTGGCCGCGATGACGCTCGATCTCGAGCACGAGCGCGGCCGCCAGGCGGTGCCGCCGACGCCGCTCGAACTCGCGTTCGCCGCGCCCGTGCGCGACGAGACGCACTTCATGCGGCTGCTCGGCGAGCGGCTCGCACGCGTCGAGTTGCCGGCCGCGGTGATCGCGGTGCGGCTGAAGGCCACGCGCGTCGAATCGGTCGCACCGCCGGCCGACGATCTCTTCCCCGAGCCGGGCGGCACGCGCGAGACGCGCGCGCGGCTGTTCGAACTGCTGGTCGCGCGGCTCGGCGCGGATAACGTGCTGCGCGCGGCGCCGGTGGCCGACTATCGGCCCGAGGCCGCGAACCGCTGGCTGCCGCTCGATGCACCGGCGGGCAAGCCGGCTGACGGACTGCCGGCTGCGCCGCCGCGTCCCGCGTGGCTGCTGGCCGAGCCGCTGCCGCTGCTGATGCGCGGGGAACGGCCGGTATTTCATACGCCACTGAGAATGATGTCGTCACCCGAACGGATCGAGGCAGGGTGGTTCGACGGTCAGCACGTGGCGCGCGATTATTGCGTCGCGCAGGACGAAGAGGGCGCGTGCTATTGGGTGTTCAGGGAGCGGACGGGGAGCGAGGCCGAACCGCACTGGTTCCTGCACGGCCTGTTCGGGTGAGCGGCGATGGTTGCGGAATTCGGTTTGTTGCCCGATTACGCGGAGTTGTTCTGCCGCTCGAACTTCTCGTTTCTGCATGGCGCGTCGCATGCGGAGGAACTGGTCGAGCGCGCGGTGGAACTCGGCTATCGAGGGATCGCGATCACCGACGAATGCTCGCTCGCCGGCGCGCCGCGCATGCATGTCGCGGCAAAAGCGCAAGGGCTGCCGCTCGTCATCGGTTCGTATTTCGACGTCACGCCGGATGAAGTCGCCCCGGGTCACGATCCGGGCCCCGGTGCGTTCGGACTCGTGTTGCTGGCGCAGAACCGCGAGGGCTACGGCAACCTGTCCGAGCTGATTTCATGGCGGCGGATGGAGGCGCCGAAGGGAACCTACCGGCTGACGTCGAGGATGTTGTCGAGGCCGCCGGAGGCTTTCGCTCATCTGCGCGGCATGCCCGACTGTTTCGCGATTCTCGTGCCCGCGTATCCGGTGCGTGCGGAGGTACTCGATGCGCAGGTCGCATGGTTTCGCGCGACCTTCGGCGAGCGTGCGCGGCTCGGGCTCGTGCAGTTGCAGCGCGCGCTGGACGGCCCGCAGCGCGACGAGATTCGGGACGCAGGCGAGCGGCGCGGCGTACCTGTCGTCGCGCTCGGCGACGTGACGATGCATCGGCGCTCATGCAAGCCGCTGCAGGACGTGATGACGGCGATCCGCGTCGGGATGCCGGTGTCGGAATGCGGCTATGCGCTCGCGCCGAATGCGGAGCAGCATCTGCGTGCGCGCGGGCGGATTGCGAAACTGTTTGCGCCGGACGAGATCGCGGAGACCTGCGCGATTCTCGATGCGTGCGATTTCGAACTCGACTCGCTGCGCTACGAGTATCCGGACGAGATCGTGCCTGAAGGTCATACGCCGACGAGCTATCTGGAACAGGAAACCCTGGCGGGCGCGCGCCGTCGCTATGCCGGGGAGCCGCCGGCTCATGTCATGGAGCGGATCGGCTACGAGTTGACGCTGATCGCGAAGCTGAGCTACGAACCGTTCTTCCTGACGGTGTACGACATCGTCAAGTTCGCACGTAGCCAGAACATCCTGTGCCAGGGGCGCGGCTCTGCGGCGAACTCGGTCGTCTGCTATTGCCTCGGCATCACCGAAGTCGATCCCGACCAGAGCACGATGCTGTTCGAGCGCTTCATCAGCGAGAAACGTGGCGAGCCGCCCGATATCGACGTCGACTTCGAGCATCAGCGCCGGGAAGAAGTCATTCAGCATATCTACGAAAAATACGGCAAGCATCGCGCCGCACTCGCGGCGGCCGTTTCGACGTATCGCCCGCGCGGCGTGCTGCGGGAAATCGGCAAGGCGCTCGGCGTCGATCCGATGCTGGTCGATCGCGTCGCGAAGGGGCATCGCTGGTTCGACGGCAGCCGCGACCTACTGCAGCAATTCGCGTCGACCGGGCTCGATCCGGCCACGCCGATCATTCGCGCATGGGCCGAACTCGCGGGGCGCTTGCTCAACTTTCCGCGCCACCTGTCGCAGCATTCGGGCGGCTTCGTGATCAGCCGCGGCAAGCTCACGCGGCTCGTGCCGGTAGAAAACGCGGCGATGGACGGGCGGCGCGTCATTCAGTGGGACAAGGATGATCTCGAATCGCTCAAGCTGATGAAGGTCGACGTGCTCGCGCTCGGCATGCTGTCGGCGCTGCATCGCGCGTTCGACATGCGCACCGCATGGCGCGGGCCAGAGCAGGACGGTGAGCCATTCACGCTGAAGCATATTCCGCAGGATGACGAAGCAACCTACGACATGATCTGCCGTGCCGATACGGTCGGCGTGTTCCAGATCGAATCGCGTGCGCAGATGTCGATGCTGCCGCGGCTGAAGCCGCGCAACTACTACGACCTCGTCGTGCAGGTGTCGATCGTGCGGCCGGGGCCGATCCAGGGCGGCGCCGTGCATCCGTATCTGAAGCGGCGCAGGATCGTGGCCGGCGAAGAGGAGGGGGAAGTCACGTATCCGAGCGAGGCGCTCAAGGAAGTGCTCGTTCGCACGCTCGGCGTGCCGATCTTCCAGGAGCAGGTGATGCAGATCGCGATGGTCGCGGCCGGATTCACGCCAGGCGAGGCCGACCAGTTGCGTCGCGCGATGGCGGCGTGGAAGCGCAGGGGCGATCTCGGCCCGTATCACGACAAGATCGTCGACGGAATGCTCGAACGCGGCTACACGCGCGAATTCGCCGAGCAGATCTTCGAGCAGATCAAGGGCTTCGGCGAATACGGCTTCCCCGAGAGCCACGCGGCCAGCTTCGCGAAACTCGCGTACGCGAGCAGCTGGCTCAAATGCCACGAACCCGCGATCTTCGTCGCGTCGCTGCTGAACAGCCAGCCGATGGGGTTCTACGCGCCCGCGCAGCTCGTGCAGGACGCGAAGCGCCACGGCGTGAAGGTGTTTCCGGCCGACGTCACGCGAAGCGGCTGGGAAGCGTCGCTCGAAGCGCTGCCCGGCCAGCCGCCGCCGCACGGCCAGCCCGCGGTGCGGCTCGGCCTGTCGCTGGTGCGCGGTCTCGGCGAGGCCGCCGCGCGGCGCATCGAGGCCGCGCGCGCGGCCGGCCCGTTCGAGAACGTCGACGCGCTCGCGGGCCGCGCGCAGCTCGAACGGCGCGATCTCGAAGCGCTCGCCGCCGCGAACGCGCTCGCGACGCTCGCCGGCCATCGCCGCGATGCATTATGGCAAGCCGTCGCCGCAGCCCCCGAACGCGACCTGCTCGCCGCCGCGCCGATCGACGAAACGGAGCAGCCCGTGCTCGGCGCGCCGTCGGAAGCCGACGACATCCTCGCCGACTATCACACCACCGGCCTCACGCTGAACCGCCACCCGGTCGCGCTGCTGCGGCCCGCGTTGCGCGCGCAGCGGCTGTCGTCCGCGGCCGAGTTGCGCGACCGTCCCGACGGCCGGCTCGCGCGCGCGTGCGGGCTCGTGATCGCGCGGCAGATGCCGGGCACCGCGAAGGGCGTGATGTTCATGACGCTCGAGGACGAGACGGGCTGCGTGAACGTGATCGTGCGGCCCGAACTGCTCGCGCGGCAGCGCCGCGAAACGCTCGATTCGCGGCTGCTCGCGGCGTCGGGCGTGTGGCAGGTCGTCAGCGACGTGCGGCACCTCGTCGCGCAGCATTTCGAGGACCTGACGCCGCTGCTCGGCGGCCTGCGCACGTCGAGCCGCGAGTTCCACTGACGCGGCCGCCGGCACGCCGCCGGATGCATACCAGTCGACCTAACTGGTTCTATTCAGGTATCGATTTCAGCGCCCAAAACCCGTCAAATCCGGCACCGGAACTGTCCCCTTGCATACCAATCCGGGTAAATCCCTATTCTGCATCATGTTGTAAACAAAGGATTTCCCACTACTAAACCGCTTGCCTGGCAAGGCTTCCGGCGATTTTCACCTCTCTAATACCAGTTCGTTGACTGGTATTATGGTGGTTATATAATGCGTTCACTTTCGACGGTCCGAGATCGTCGTCCGACACCCGGAGGCACATGGAAACCGGCTGGTCCGAACTGGCGCCCGATCCCCTCGACGACACGCCGCTGTATCTGCAGCTCGCCCGCAACCTGGCGCGCGCGATTCACGCCGGCGCGTGGCGCGCCGGCGAGGCGCTGCCGTCGGAGCGGCTGCTGTCGGGGTCGGTCGGCGTGTCGCGGATCACGGCCCGCCGTGCGCTCGCGCTGCTGGTGGAGCAGGGGCTGATCAAGCGGGTGCGCGGGGCGGGCAGCTTCATCACGCCGCGCGTCGCCGATCCGCTGTCGCGTCTCGTCGGCTTCACCGCGAAGATGCAGCAGCGCGGTTTCGTGCCCGATTCGGTGTGGCTGTCGCGCACGCTGCGCGCCGCGCGCCGCGACGAGATCACGCGTCTCGGCCTCGCGCCGGGCGCGACGGTCGCGCGGCTGGAGCGGTTGCGCCGCGCGGACGGCATCGTGATGGCCGTCGAGCATTCGACGCTGCCGGCCGCGGCGGTGCCGGATCCGCAGGCGCTCGGCGCGTCGCTGTACGAATACCTCGACGCCCGCGGGATGACCGTCGTGCGCGCGCTGCAGCACTTTCGCGCGTCGAACGCGACGCACGACATCGCGAAGTGGATGGCGGTGAAGCCGGGCTCGGCCCTGCTCGTGATCACGCGCATCGGCTACGGCGTCGACCAGCGCGCGATCGAAGTGACCGAAACGTATTGCCGCGACGACTATTACGACTTCGTCGCCGAACTGAAACGCTGACGCGCGAGACTGCCCGCGCGCCACGTGCAACGAAGCACAACGCATTTGCAAATCGCGACGCGGATGTCCGCGTCACCAGATCATCAAGAGAAACGTCATGCTGACTGGAAACATCCTCACCCCCGACGGCTGGATTCACGGCTCGCTCGACAGCGAGAACGGCCGCATCACCACGCTCGACGGCACGCCCGCCGATCCCGCGAAGAACGACGCGCCGTACATCCTGCCCGGCTTCATCGACCTGCACGTGCACGGCGGCGGCGGCGCCGACGTGATGGAAGGCGGCGACGCGATCGAGACGATCGCGCGCACGCACGCGCAGTTCGGCACGACGAGCCTGCTCGCGACGACGATGACCGCGCCGCGCGACGAACTGATGCAGGTCGTCGCGAACCTCGGCACCGTCGCCCGCACCCGCACGCAGGGTGGCGCGCGCGTGCTCGGCGTGCACCTCGAAGGGCCGTACATCAACCCCGGCAAGCTCGGCGCGCAGCCGGACGCGGCCGTGTCGGCCGTGCTCGACGAAGTGCTGACGTACCTGTCGATCGCGCCGATCCGCGTCGTCACGCTCGCGCCGGAAATCGCCGGCCACATCGAGATCATCGGCGAGATGGCCGCGCGCGGCGTGCGCGTGCAGCTCGGCCACTCGCTCGCGACCTACGACGACGCCGTCGCCGCGCTCAAGCACGGCGCGTGTGGTTTCACGCACCTGTTCAACGCGATGTCGCCGCTGCATCACCGCAACCCGGGCCTCGTCGGCGCCGCGCTCGCGCATGCCGAGTACGCGGAAATCATCCCCGACCTGCTGCACGTGCATCCGGGCGCGATTCGTGCCGCGCTGCGCGCGATTCCGCGCCTGTACGTCGTGACCGACAGCACGTCCGCCACCGGCATGCCCGACGGCGAATACCGGCTCGGCAGCCAGCACGTGACGAAGTGCCTCGGCGGCGTGCGGCTCGCCGACGGCACGCTCGCCGGCTCCACACTGACGATGGACCAGGCGCTGCGCAACCTCGTGTCGCTCGGCCTGCCGATCGCCGACGTGTCGAACCGGATGTCGCGCTATGCGGCCGACTACCTCGGCGTCACCGATCGCGGCCGCCTCGAGCGCGGCGCATGGGCCGACCTCGTCGTGTTCGATCGCGACCTGAACCTCACCGCGACCTACGTCGAAGGAGAATCGATTGTCGAATATGCTTAAGGAAGCGCGCGAGTCCGCCCAGGTCGTCGCCGCGCAACTCGCCGACACGACGCGCGTCGAAACGCTCGCCGCGCAACTGCTCGATCACCCGCCGGCCGTCGCGCTGACGGTCGCGCGCGGCAGCTCGGATCACGCCGCCAGCTATTTCGCGAGCCTGACGATGAGCCGCCTCGGCGTGCCCGTCGCGTCGCTGCCGATGTCGGTCGCGACGCTGCAGCAGGCGCCGCTGAAGGTGCAGGACCAGCTCGCGCTCGCATTCTCCCAGTCGGGCAAGAGCCCCGATCTCGTCAACACGATGGCCGCGCTGCGCGAAGCCGGCGCGCGCACCGTCGCCGCCGTCAACGTGCTGCCGTCGCCGCTCGCCGACGCGTGCGAGCACCAGCTGCCGCTCCTGGCCGGCCCCGAGCTGTCGGTCGCCGCGACCAAGAGCTACATCGCGATGCTGTCGCTGTCCGCGCAGATCGTCGCGTACTGGCAGCGCGACGCCGCGCTGATGACGGCATTGCGCGGCCTGCCCGACGTGCTCGCGCAGGCCGGCCGCCTCGACTGGTCGCCGGCCGTCGCCGCGCTCGCGGGCGTCGAGCGGATGATCGTGATCGGCCGCGGCCTCGGGCTTGCGATCGCGCAGGAAGCCGCGCTGAAGCTGAAGGAAACCTCCGGCATCCAGGCCGAGGCATTCTCGAGCGCCGAAGTCCGTCACGGCCCGATGGAGCTGATCGACCGCGACTATCCGCTGCTCGTGTTCGCGCCGCCGGGGCCCGAGCAGGCCGGGCTGCTGCAGCTCGCGCAGGACATGCGCGCACGCGGCGCGGCCGTGCTGCTCGCGGCGCCCGCCGGCACGCCCGGCGCGACCTTGCCGCTCGCGCAGTCCGCCCATTCGGCGCTCGACCCGATCGCCGCCATTCTTTCGTTCTACGTGATGGCGGCGGATCTCGCCGTCGCGCGCGGCCGCAATCCCGACACGCCGCGCCACCTGAACAAAGTCACCGAAACGCACTGATAGCCGAGACAGCCGATGAGACGCGCCGAGGAGTCCCAGTTGAAGAGTTCCACCCATGATCAGATCGTCCTGCTCAGCCCCCTGACCGGGCCGATCGTCGCGCTGGCCGATGTGCCCGATCCGGTGTTCTCCGGCGGGATGTTCGGCGACGGCATCGGCATCGACCCGCTCGCGGGCCAGCTCGTCGCGCCGTGCGCCGGCGTCGTGTCGCATCTCGCGCGCACCGGGCATGCGGTGACGATCACGACGCCGCAAGGCGCGGAAGTGCTGCTGCATATCGGCATCGACACCGTCGAGCTGAACGGGCAGGGCTTCACCGCGCACGTCGAGGCCGGCGCGCGTGTCGCGGCGGGCGACCTGCTGATCGAGTTCGACCAGGACGCGGTCGCGCGCAGCGCGCATTCGCTGGTTTCGGTGATCGCGATCGCGAACTCCGACGCGTTCGACGTCGTCGAGCGCGCGAGCGGTTTCGCGACGGCCGGCGAGACGCCGATCCTGACGCTGCGCGGCAAGGGCGAAGCGGCCGCGCAGGCGGCGCAGGCCGGCGCCGCGGCGATGAACGAAGTGCGTCGCGAACTCGTGCTGACGCAGCCGGGCGGCCTGCATGCCCGCCCGGCCGCACGCGCACGCGAATCCGTGCGCGGCTTCGACGCGACGGTCGACGTGCAGTTCGACGGCCGCAAGGCGTCGATCGCGAGCGTCGTGGGCCTGCTCGCCCTTGGTGCCGGCGAAGGTGCGACGATCGAGCTGATCGGCCGCGGCGCGCACGCGCAGCAGGCCGTCGACGCGGTCGAGCGCGAGCTGCTGCGCGAAGCGCACGGCGAAGTCGAGGAGAAGCCGGCGCGGCTGCGTTCGCCCGCACCGCAGCCGATCGTGCACGACACCGGCGCGACACTCGATCCGAACACGCTCGCGGGCGTGTGCGCGGCGCCCGGCATCGCGGTCGGCACGCTGGTGCGTCTCGACGATGCGGAGATCGTGCCGCCCGAACAGGCGAGCGGCACGCCCGCGTCGGAAAGCCGCCGGCTCGACCAGGCGCTGACGGCGGTCGACGCCGAACTCGACGAAACGGTGCGCAACGCATCGGCGCGCGGCGCGGTCGGCGAGGCGGGGATCTTCGCGGTGCATCGCGTGCTGCTCGAAGACCCGACGCTGGTCGACGCGGCGCGCGACCAGATCAGCCTCGGCAAGAGCGCGGGCTTCGCGTGGCGCGCGACGATCCGCGCGCAGATCGACACGCTGTCGAAGCTCGACGATGCGCTGCTCGCCGAGCGCGCGGCCGACCTGCGCGACATCGAGAAGCGCGTGCTGCGCGCGCTCGGCCACACGAGCGGCGCGACCCGCACGCTGCCCGCCGAGGCCGTGCTCGCCGCCGAGGAATTCACGCCGTCGGACCTGTCGTCGCTCGATCGCCAGCGCGTGACCGCGCTCGTGATGGCGCGCGGCGGCGCGACGTCGCATGCGGCGATCATCGCGCGCCAGCTCGGCATTCCGGCGCTCGTCGCGGTCGGCGACGCGCTGTATGCGATTCCGGACGGCACGCAGGTCGTCGTCGATGCGAGCGCGGGCCGTCTCGAACATGCACCGACCGCACTCGACGTCGAACGCGCGCGCCACGAGCGCCAGCGCCTGGACGGCGTGCGCGAGGCGAACCGGCAGCTGGCCGGCGCCGCCGCCGCGACGGTCGACGGCCGCGCAATCGAGGTCGCCGCGAACATCGCGACGCTCGACGACGCGAACACCGCGGTCGACAACGGTGCGGACGCGGTCGGCCTGCTGCGCACCGAGCTGATGTTCATCCATCGCCAGGCCGCGCCGAGCGTCGTCGAGCACCAGCAGAGCTACCAGTCGATCGTCGATGCGCTGCAGGGCCGCACGGCGATCATCCGTACGCTCGACGTCGGCGCCGACAAGGAAGTCGACTACCTGACGCTGCCGCCCGAGCCGAACCCGGCGCTCGGCCTGCGCGGCATCCGCCTCGCGCAGGTGCGCCCCGATCTGCTCGACGATCAGCTGCAGGGCCTGCTCGCGGTGAAGCCGTTCGGCGCGGTGCGCATCCTGCTGCCGATGGTGACGGATGCCGGGGAACTCGTGCGGCTGCGCCAGCGCATCGACGAATTCGCGCGGGCGCAGGGCCGCACCGAGCCGATCGAGGTCGGCGTGATGATCGAGGTGCCGTCGGCGGCGCTGCTCGCCGACCAGCTCGCGCAGCACGCGGATTTCCTGTCGATCGGCACCAACGACCTGACGCAGTACACGCTCGCGATGGACCGCTGCCAGGCCGATCTGGCCGCGCAGTCCGACGGCCTGCATCCGGCCGTGCTGCGCCTGATCGACATCGCGGTGCGCGGCGCCGCGAAGCACGGCAAGTGGGTCGGCGTGTGCGGCGCGCTGGGCGGCGATCCGCTCGCGGTGCCGATCCTCGTCGGCCTCGGCGTGACCGAACTGTCGGTCGACCCGGTGTCGGTGCCGGGCATCAAGGCGCGCGTGCGCCGTCTCGATTACCAGCTGTGTCGCCAGCGTGCGCAGGATCTGCTCGCACTCGACTCGGCACAGGCGGTAAGGGCAGCAAGCCGCGAGGTCTGGCCGCTCGACTGAACGTCGACGGCGGGCGCGCGACCCGTTTCACTACGCAAGCAATTAGGTCAACGACGCTTAATGACGAGACATGGATTGGAGGATTGAATGGACGGGAATCCGTTTCTGAAGATACAGGGCCTGGGCCGGGCGCTGATGCTGCCGATCGCGGTGTTGCCGGTCGCCGGCATCCTGCTGCGGCTCGGGCAGCCGGACGTGTTCAACATCAAGATGATCGCCGACGCCGGCGGCGCGATCTTCGACAACCTGCCGCTCCTGTTCGCGATCGGCGTGGCGGTCGGTTTCGCGAAGGACAACAACGGCGTGGCGGCACTCGCGGGCGCGATCGGCTACCTGATCGAAACCGCGATCATGAAGGACATCGATCCCAAGCTGAACATGGGCGTGCTGTCCGGGATCATCGCGGGTGTCGTTGCGGGCCTGCTGTACAACCGCTACAAGGACATCAAGCTGCCCGACTACCTCGCGTTCTTCGGCGGCAAGCGGTTCGTGCCGATCATCACCGGGCTCGTGTGCGTGGTACTCGGCATCGTGTTCGGATACGTGTGGCAGCCGGTCCAGCATCTGATCGACGCGGCCGGCCAGTGGCTGACGACGGCGGGCGCGATCGGTGCGTTCGTGTTCGGCTTCCTGAACCGCCTGCTGCTCGTCACGGGCCTGCACCACATCATCAACTCGCTCGCATGGTTCGTGTT
This sequence comes from Burkholderia sp. Bp8991, assembly GCF_003853795.1. NCBI lineage: Bacteria > Pseudomonadati > Pseudomonadota > Betaproteobacteria > Burkholderiales > Burkholderiaceae > Burkholderia > Burkholderia sp. Bp8991. Next base: position 111,786 of record NZ_QTQJ01000019.1, read on the forward strand.
CGGCAACTTCACGCCGCCGGCCGGCGGCGAGCTCGTGCACGGCGACCTGCACCGCTTCTTCGCGGGCGATCCGACCGCGGGCACCTTCATGGCCGGCTTCTTCCCGATCATGATGTTCGGCCTGCCGGCCGCGTGTCTCGCGATGCTGCACGAAGCGCCGAAGGAGCGCCGCGCGATGGTCGGCGGCTTGCTGTTCTCGATGGCGCTCACGTCGTTCCTGACCGGCGTGACCGAGCCGATCGAATTCAGCTTCATGTTCCTCGCGCCGGTGCTGTACGTGATCCACGCGGTACTCACCGGGCTGTCGCTCGCGATCTGCCAGATCCTCGGCGTGAAGCTCGGCTTCACGTTCTCGGCCGGCGCGATCGACTACGTGCTGAACTACGGGCTGTCGACGAAGGGCTGGATCGCGGTGCCGCTCGGCATTGCGTACGGCGTCGCGTACTACGGGCTGTTCCGTTTCTTCATCCGCAAGTTCAACATGGCGACGCCCGGTCGCGAGCCGGCCTCGGCCGACTCGGCAACCGAGTCGTTCGCGTCGGGCGGTTTCGTCGCACCGGCGGCCGGTGCCGCGGCGGCAGCGCCGCGTGCGCAGCGCTACATCGCCGCGCTCGGCGGCGCGGGCAACCTGACGGTCGTCGACGCCTGCACGACGCGCCTGCGCCTGAGCGTCGTCGATCCGGAGAAGGTGTCGGAGCCGGAACTGAAGTCGATCGGCGCGCGCGGCGTGCTCAAGCGCGGCGGCAACAGCGTGCAGGTGATCATCGGGCCGGAGGCGGACATCATCGCCGACGAGATGCGTTCGGCGATCGGCAGCGGTGCGGCCGGTGCCGCGGCGGCGGCCGCGGTCGCGCCCGCGCAGCCGGTCACGGGCGCTGCGGCCGGTCCGCTCGATCCCGATCCGCTGCGTTGGCTTGCGGTGTTCGGCGGCGCGACCAACGTCGCATCGCTCGACGCGATCGCGACCACGCGCCTGCGCGTCGTCGTGCGCGACGCAGCGGCGGTCGATCGCGATCGGCTCGGCGCGCTCGATGTCGCATGGGTGGCGCCGGACACGTTCCACATCGTCTGCGGCAACGCGGCGGCGCGCTATGCGGAACAGCTCGGCGCGCGCCTGCCGTCGACGGGCGGTGGTGCGGCCGTGCAACCGGCATGATCTGACGAGACCGGCCCGATCCGCCTCGCGGATGCGGGCCGCCGGTCGGTAAAACGAAAACGGCTTGCGACGCGTGTGTCGCAAGCCGTTTTTCTTTGTCGGCGCGCGGGCGCGATGCGTGCATCGGCATCGCGCTCAATTGGCTTCGACGTGCCGCGCGTGCCGAACGAATGTCCGGACGAAAAAAAACCTCGCACGTAGCGAGGTTCGTTCCCGACGGCGGGCGGCGGGGCGATCAGCCGCCGCCGCGCCGGAGCGGTCAGTCGCGGCGTGCGCGCACCGGCGCTTCCTGCGGCTTCTGCCGCGCTTCGAGCCACATCGCGTTGACGATGCCGAACGACAGCGCGACGCCGATACCGAGAATCCAGCTGAAGTACCACATGATCCGACTCCTTGCGAAACGGTGGGCGAGGGCGCGTGCGCGCCCCGGCCGGGTTCAATACATCGAGTGCTTGTTCTCTTCGAGCGACTGGTGCGTGACCTTGCCGCGCATCACGCGGTACACCCAGCTCGTATAGAGCAGGACGATCGGCAGGAACACGATCACCGCGAACAGCATCACCTGCAGCGTCATGTGGCTCGACGTCGAATCCCACACGGTCAGGCTGCTGCGCGGGTCGAGCGACGACGGCATGATGAACGGGAACATCGAGAAACCCGCGGTCAGGATCACGCCGGCGATCATCAGGCCGGTGCAGAAGAACGCCGTCTTTTCCTGCTTCGAGCCGGCGAGCAGCAGTGCGAGCAGGCCGCCCGCGATCCCGACGACCGGCGCCGCGATCATCCACGGATACTCGCCGTAATTCGCGAGCCACAGGCCCGAGCCGGCCGCCACGTCCTTCAGCAGCGGGTTCGCGACCGTGTCGGTCGGCGCGGCGTGCGTGATGTGGAAGCCGCCGATGGTCGACGCGATCAGCACGCCGGCCAGCACGAACAGCACGACCGCGACGAGCGCCGACACCCGCAGCGCGATCGACGCGCGGCGTGCGATCACGCCGTCGGTCTTCATCTTGATGAATGCCGCGCCGTGCGCGACCAGCATCGTGAGGCTGACGAGCCCGCAGAGCAGCGCGAACGGGTTCAGCAGCGCCCAGAAGCCGCCGTAGTAGGTGACGCGCAGGTCGCTGTCGAACTTGAACGGCACGCCCTGCAGCAGGTTGCCGAACGCGACGCCGAACACCAGCGCGGGCACGAAACCGCCGACGAACAGGCCCCAGTCCCAGCCCGCGCGCCAGCGCGGGTCGGGCCGCTTGCTGCGATAGTCGAAGCCGACCGGCCGGAAGAACAGCGCGAACAGCACGAGCAGCATCGCGAAGTAGAAGCCGGAGAACGACGCGGCATAGACGAGCGGCCAGGCGGCGAACATCGCGCCGCCGGCCGTGATCAGCCACACCTGGTTGCCTTCCCACGTCGCACCGACCGTGTTGACGATGATGCGGCGCTCCTCGTCGGTCTTGCCGAGGAACGGCAGCAGCGCGGTCGCGCCCATGTCGAAGCCGTCGGTGACGGCGAAGCCGATCAGCAGCACGCCGACGAGCAGCCACCAGATCAGCTTGAGAGTTGCATAGTCCATAGCGATTCCTTGTTCCGTTGCGGGGGCGTGCTCAAACCGCGGCACGCTCGCCGGCTGCGGCGAGTTCGTGGTGATAGCGGCCGGTATGCAGCGACGACGGGCCGAGCCGCGCGTACTTGAACATCAGCTTGATCTCGATGACGAACAGTGCCGTGTAGAACGCGATGAAACCGGCGAGGCTCAGGTACAGGTCCGTCGACGTCAGGCTCGACGCGGACAGGTGCGTCGGCAGGATGCCCGCGATCGTCCACGGCTGGCGACCGAGCTCGGCGACGACCCAGCCGAATTCCGCGGCGAGCCACGGCAGCGGGATCGCCCACACCGCATAGCGCAGGAACCAGCGGCGGTTGTCCTGCAGCAGCTGCCGGCGCGCGCAGAACCAGAACGCGGCGACGAAGGTCGCGAGGAACAGGAAGCCGAGGAACACCATGATCCGGAACGAGAAGAACACGGGCGCGACCGGCGGAATGGTCTTCTTCGCGGCGGCCTTGATCTGATCCGGCGTCGCATCGGTCACGTTCGGCGTGAACTGCTTGAGCATCAACCCGTAGCCGAGATACTGCTTGTGCTGGTCGAACAATGCGCGGGTCGCGTCGCTCGTGTCGCCCTGCTTGATCTTCTGCAATGCGCCGTACGCGACCATCCCGCTCTGGATGTGCTCCTCGCTGCGCTTCGCGAGCTCGCGCAGGCCGATCACCGGCTCGTCGATCGAGCGCGTCGCGATCAGGCCGAGCGCGTACGGGATCTTGATCGCGTAGTCGGTGCGCTCTTCCTTCTGGTTCGGAATGCCGATCAGCGTGAACGACGCCGGCGCCGGCTGGGTTTCCCATTCCGATTCGATCGCGGCGAGCTTCATCTTCTGCACTTCGCCGGTCGTATAGCCCGACTCGTCGCCGAGCACGATCACGCAAAGCGTCGACGCGAGACCGAAGCCGGCCGCGACCGCGAACGAGCGCAGCGCGAAGTCGGTGTCGCGCTTCTTCAGCAGATACCACGACGAGATGCCGAGCACGAACATCGCGGCCGTCACGTAGCCGGCCGACACGGTGTGCACGAACTTCACCTGCGCGACCGGGTTGAACAGCACGTCGAACAGGTTCGTCAACTCCATGCGCATCGTCTGGTAGTTGAACTCGGCGCCGACCGGGTTGTTCATCCAGCCGTTCGCGACGAGGATCCACAGCGCGGACAGGTTCGAGCCCAGTGCGACGAGGAACGTGACCATCAGGTGCTTGACCTTCGACAGGCGGTTCCAGCCGAAGAAGAACAGGCCGACGAACGTCGATTCGAGGAAGAACGCCATCAGGCCCTCGACCGCGAGCGGCACGCCGAAGATGTCGCCGACATAGTGCGAGTAGTACGACCAGTTCGTGCCGAACTGGAATTCGAGCGTGATGCCGGTCGTCACGCCCATCGCGAAGTTGATCCCGAACAACTTGCCCCAGAACTGCGTCATGTCCTTGTAGACCTGTTTGCCGGTCATCACGTAGACGGCTTCCATGATGACGAGCAGCCAGGACAGGCCGAGCGTCAGCGGCACGAACAGGAAGTGGTAGAGCGCCGTGATGCCGAACTGCAGACGCGACAGATCGACGACTTCGCTACTTATCATGGTGGTCTCCCTCGGTAGATGCAGGCGCCGGCACCGAGAGCAGCTTCTCGGCGACGACGGCAGGCGGCAGCGACATGTGCTCGGCCTGCGGATGATTGAAGAATGCGTATTTGAGCGACATCAGGAGGATCAGCTTGACGATCAGCACCAGCGTGATGTCGCGCATGAGGGTCGGCCCGCGCGCCCACGCGGCGATGCGTGCGCGCCAGCCGCTGCCTGTGGCCTGCGGGGGACGCGGCGCAGGCGCTTTATTGATCGAGATCAAGGTGATTATCCTGAATCGATTTACATCGGTTTTGGGGCGACTTTACGTCGGATTTATGACGGCAGTTAAGCTGTTTTAATCCTTTTGAGCCGACATGCCAATTTTAAAATGCCGGCTTTCCGATGCCGAGTGCGGCGATGCGGCAGACCGTCGCGAAGCGCATGCCGAAACTTGAGGCAGATCAAGGTTATGCGGAAGGGGCCGGAATTCGCCCGATACCCGATCAACAAGGTCGATTAATCAGACACGATCGAGGCTAAAAACGACAGACGAAAAAAAACCGCTGCCGGGCGGGCAGCGGTTTTGGGTGAAGCGCTCTAAATCGCGGATTCAGGCGTATTCGGCAAGTGCGGTGCGCATCTTCTTCATGGCGCTCGCTTCGATCTGGCGGATGCGTTCCGCCGATACGCCGAACTCGGCCGCGAGATCGTGCAGCGTCGAGCCGCCCGAGCCGTCGTCGTCGACGTTCAGCCAGCGCGCCTCGATGATCCGGCGGCTGCGGGCGTCGAGCGCCTCGAGCGCCTGCGCGATGCCGTCCGTCTGCAGCATGTCGCGCTGACGCGCGGCGAGCACGGCGGTCGGCTCGTTGTGCGAATCGGCCAGATAGGCGATCGGCGCGTACGACTCCTCGCCGTCTTCCACTTGGCCCTCGAGTGCGATGTCGCCGCCCGACAGGCGCGTTTCCATTTCGGTCACGTCTTCGCGCTTGACGTTGAGCTCCTGCGCGAGGCCGTCGATTTCCTCGGGCGTCATCGCCTGCATGCTCTTCTTGTGGCTGCGCAGGTTGAAGAACAGCTTGCGCTGCGCCTTCGTCGTCGCGACCTTCACCATCCGCCAGTTGCGCAGGATGTACTCGTGGATCTCGGCCTTGATCCAGTGGATCGCGTACGACACCAGACGCACGTTTTGCGCCGGGTCGAAACGCTTCACCGCCTTCATCAGGCCGATGTTGCCTTCCTGGATCAGGTCGCCGTGCGGCAGGCCGTAGCCGAGATAGTTGCGCGCGATCGACACGACGAGCCGCAGGTGCGACAGCACGAGGCGGCGTGCCGAGTCGAGGTTGTTGTCTTCGCGGAATTCGGTCGCGTACTGGCGTTCCTCTTCGGCGCTCAGCAGCGGGATCCGGTTGACGGCCTGGATATACGCGTCGATGTTGCCAAGCTGGCCCGGCAACATCGATTGAGTCGCGAGCGCCAGCGAGCCTGCCGATTCGGCCTTGGCCGGCGTCGGGCTCAGGGTATTCGGAAGGGTCAGGGCGTGGCTCACTAAAAAACTCCTTTGGAATCAGGGACAAACCCCTGGTCTCGGATGAGATTCCGGGGCCCATCTTAGCACTCCCGTAATCCGAGTGCTAATTCCTTAGAGGGCACGGGGGCATCCGAGTTCCCGGTTTTCTATCGAACTTGTCGAGTCGATAGTCTAATTTGCGACCTGGCTGGCGGTGCGAAGTTCCGTAAGCCATTGTTTCTGATGGTAATCAGTAGACGGTTTCGATTTTTGTAGTTTTGGAAGCAAACAATTTCGCTTCGCGATGCCGATCCGAAAAGTCCTTTACCATACCATTCAGTTCGCTCGGGCCCGGCCGCTGCGGCAAGGCTCCATTCAACCCACAAAGTTGGAGTGTCAGATGAACAATAAGAAGAATCGCCGGCCCCATAGTCGGCTTGCGCTGCACGCGCTGCTGGCGGCGTCGCTGCTGGGCGGATCGGGCGCCGCGTTCGCGGATCGATGGGGAATCCAGGCCGGCGGCGGGTTTTCCGATCGCCACGGGATCGACAAGGGCGATCTCGGCGTCGTGTGGGATCCGGGCTGGAACTGGTGGGAAATCGGCGGCTGGCACTTCGCGTTCGTGATGGAAGGGCACGCCGGCTACTGGCATACGGGCGGCAATGTTCATGGCAGCATCGGCGAATTCGGCGCGCAGCCGATGTTCCGCTTCATCAAGAGCGCGGGCCAGGTGCGTCCGTTCATCGAGGCCGGTGCCGGCATCCGCTTCCTGACCTCCCCGACGATCTCCAACAATCTGTCGCTGGCGACGTCGTTCCAGTTCGTGGACGTCGCCGGCGTTGGCGCCCAGTTCGGAGAACGGCAACAGTATCAGGTCGGTTACCGTTTTCAACATGTGTCTAACGCGGGTATCAAAGAGCCGAATCCTGGTATAAATTTCCACCAGTTCTACGTGCAGTACAACTTCTGATCCGCACGCCGGCGCACGGCGGGCGCGTTGCCGAGGAGTCAGGCGATGGCGAAGGTGGTCGATGCGATTCGCGCGCTCGAGCGCGATCGGTTCCGGGCGATGGTCGACGGAGACGGCGAGGCGCTCGACGCGCAATTGTCGGACAAGGTGTTCTTCGTGCACACCAACGGCAAACGCGAAACCAAGCAGCAGTTCATCGACGCCATCGTCGCCGGCCGCCGCCGCTATCGCCAGATCGAAATCCAGTCGCAGGACCTGCTGCCCGTCGGCGACGCGACCTGCGTCGTCACCGGGCGCGCGTTGATCGAGATGGAAACGAACAACGGCGGGCTGGTGTTTCCGATCGCCTATACGGCCGTCCACACGCATGAGCAGGGCCACTGGCGCCTGCTCGCGTGGCAGGCCACGCGGTGCGCGACCGAGACATGAGCGCGCCTGGCGCTCCTTTTCATGTCCCGACCGAAGCGGCCTTCTGGGCCGCTTTTCATTGGCCCGTGCGGCGCGGATCGCGCGGCGCACGGGCGGTCACGCACCGCTCGCTGACGTTCGAACCCTGAAGCGAAACCTGCCGTCAGGCCGCCGCACGGCGGTCGGCGCAATGCCAGGCCGAGCGGTTGATCGCGCTGACGACCGCATCGAGCGCGGCGCTCGCGGCGTCGTCGTGCACCCCGACACCATGCCGCAGCGGCGCGTCGCCGACCCGGCAGCCGACCGATACCGCGATCCGGCCGTCCGTCGTGCGCGCGTGCTCGCACGAGGCGACGTCGATCGTCGCGCCGGCTGCCGTCGCGAAGGCCGCGGCCATGCGCTGCACGGCGTCTTCGGGCGTCGCATCGGCCGGCGGCGCGCTCGCGATGTCGCGGTTCTGCCAGCGCGCCCCGTTGCCGTGGCGCGCGGCCGGGCCGTCGGTCTCGAAGAATTCGCGCGCGAACAGCGCACAGATCGCGTCGCCGGTCACTTCCTCGCCGGATGCGTCGGCGAGCGTCTGCACCGCGTGGCTGAATTCGATCTGCACGCGGCGCGTCGGCGTGAAGCCCATCCCGCGTTCGAGCAGGAACGTCGCGCCGCCCTTGCCGGACTGGCTGTTCACGCGGATCACCGCGTCATAGCTGCGGCCGAGGTCGGCCGGGTCGATCGGCAGGTACGGCACTTCCCACACCGCGTCCGGGCGCTGCTGCGCGAAGCCCTTGCGGATCGCGTCCTGGTGCGAGCCGGAGAACGCGGTGAACACGAGGTCGCCCGCGTACGGATGGCGCGGATGCACCGGAATCTGGTTGCAGCGCTCGACCACGCGGCGCACCGCGTCGATGTCGGAGAAATCGAGGCCCGGGTCGATACCCTGCGTATAGAGGTTCAGCGCGAGCGTGACGAGGTCGACGTTGCCGGTGCGCTCGCCGTTGCCGAACAGGCAGCCCTCGATGCGGTCGGCGCCCGCGAGCAGCGCGAGTTCGGCGGCGGCGACCGCGGTGCCGCGATCGTTGTGCGGATGCACGGACAGCACGATGCTGTCGCGATACGCGAGGTTGCGGTCCATCCACTCGATCTGGTCGGCGAACACGTTCGGGCTCGCGGCTTCGACGGTCGCCGGCAGGTTGACGATCATCTTGTGATCGCGGGTCGGACGCCACGCCTGCGCGACCGCGTCGCATACTTCGCGCGCGAACGTCAGCTCGGTCATGCTGAAGGTTTCAGGAGAGTACTGATAGGTCCAGTGCGTGTCCCGGCGGGCCGCCGCGTGTTCCTTGATGAGTCGCGTGCCCTCGACCGCGAGCGCCTTCACGTCGTCCTTCGACATCCCGAACACGATGCGCCGGAACGACGGGCAGATCGCGTTGTACAGGTGCACGATCGCGCGCGGCACGCCGTCGAGCGCGTCGAAGGTGCGCGCGATCAGGTCTTCGCGCGACTGCACGAGCACTTCGATCGTCACGTCGTCGGGGATCCGCTTCTCGTCGATCAGCTTGCGGACGAAATCGAAGTCGGTCTGCGACGCCGACGGAAACCCGACTTCGATCTCCTTGAAACCGATCGCGACCAGCATGTCGAAGAACTCCAGCTTCTGTTCGATGCTCATCGGCTCGATCAGCGACTGGTTGCCGTCGCGCAGGTCGGTGCTCATCCAGACCGGCGCACGCTCGATGGTGCGGGTCGGCCAGCGGCGGCCATTGATGCGGACGGGTTCGAACGGACGATACTTGTCTTGCGGGTTGCGCTTCATCTTCTGGACCTCGGGTCTCAAGTCGCGAGCGAAGACGGGCGGCATGGGCGACGGTAGGCGCTGCCTCGCACCGTGGCGCCGGAAACGCGCTGCGGATGCGGATGATCTTCGCGAATCGACCGACGGATAGACGGACGAATGCTGACGACTTCGGGTTGTAAAAACTGCGAGAAGGGTGCTGCGAGGAACTGCAGGGAGGGACCGTGCGGACAGCACACGGCGCTAAGACAGCCTTAGGCTAGTCGTAGCGATAGCGACCGCGCTAGGCGGCCGGAGGTAATTCGGAGGGTGTTCGGAAAGGAACGCATGGCGACAACTCTATGCCAGGATGCGGGTGCGTGTCAAATGGTCGGTTGAAAAGGCCGGCGCGACAGCACGCCGGCCCGGGATGCCGGTCAGGGTGCGATCCGGGCGATCCGCACGATCGTGTCGACCTGCCGCGCAAGCGCGTCCGGCACCGGAACTTCGCCGCGCAGCACGGCGTCCGTCCACGCGGCCGTGGTCGCCGCGTCGCGCGATTCGGGCAGCGCGACGGGCGGTGCGTCGCTCGACGAGCGCTCGGGCTCGATCAGCGTGTCGCACATGCCGTCGTGCAGCCAGTCGACCTGCACCTGGCGCCGCGTGTCGGCCACCGCTTCGCCTTCGGTGCCGCGCGCGAGCAGCGCACCGCCGCGCGCGGCGTCCGGATGATCGCGGAACAGTTGCGCGAGGCTGTCGCGGTACGGCGGATGCGTGTAGTTGACGAGCCGCAGCCCGGCCGGCGCGAACGGCTGCAGGATCTTCACGAGCGTGTGCGTGGAGTTGCGCACGCCGAGCACGCCGCGCAGCGCCAGCAGACGCGCGATGCGCGGCGCCAGCGCGTCGATCGGCGCGAACGCGACGCGGCGCTCCGCGAGCATGTCCTCGATCGCGTCGTGCGACTTCGACGGCGCGATCGACAGCGCCGAGAAGATCTCCGCGCTCGTCACGCGGCCCGGATCGCGTTCGACGCCGTGCACGAGCACCGGCACGCCTTCGCGCGCGAGCAGCAGCGCGAGCAGCGGCACCAGGTTCGGCTGCTTGCGCGCGCCGTTGTAGCTCGGGATCGACACCGGGCGGAAGGCGGCATCCTGCACGTGCACCGGTTCGAACGACGCCTGCGCGGCGGCGAGCATCGCGGACAGTTCGTCGGCGCTTTCGCCCTTCAGGCGATACGCGATCAGGATCGCGCCGAGTTCGACGTCCGACACGCGCGCTTCGAGCATCGCGCGATAGAGCTCGAACGTGTCTTCGGCGGACAGCGCGCGTGCGCCGTTCGGGCCGCGGCCGATTTCCTTGATGAAGCGGGCGCAGGGGAGCGGCGAGGCGGCGGAGTCGTGGGGAGCGGTCATCGGGGCGTGGGGCGGGCGGCCGGCATCGGGCCGCGCGGTGAGCGGTAAGGAATGCCCCGAGTATCGCATGGGCGCGGCTCGCCCAAGCGCGGCTGCGCGCCACCGCCGCGCGGCGCGCTAAACTCGGGTTCCCGGCGGTGCCGTGCGTGCGCTGCAGGCGCCGTTACCGGCCGAATACGACCAACAGAGAGACACCCATGAAGCTTTACAGCTATTTCCGCAGTTCCGCGTCGTACCGCGTGCGGATCGCCCTGAACCTGAAGCAGCTGCCGTTCGACACGGTCCCCGTGCACATGCTGCGCGACGGCGGCGAGCAACTGAAGGACGCGTATCGCGCGGTGAATCCGGATGCCGTCGTGCCGACGCTGATCGACGGCGATGCCACGCTGCAGCAATCGCTCGCGATCATCGAATATCTCGAGGAAACGCATCCCGAACCCGCGCTGCTGCCGAAGGCGCCGGTCGACCGCGCGTATGTGCGGGCGATCGCGCTGCAGGTCGCGTGCGAGATCCATCCGCTGAACAACCTGCGCGTGCTGAAATACCTGAAGCACACGCTGAAGGTGCCGGAGGAAGCGAAGAACGAATGGTACCGGCACTGGATCGAGGCGGGTTTCGCGTCGCTCGAGACGCGCCTCGCGAGCGATCCGCGCACCGGCAAGCTGTGCTTCGGCGACACGCCGACGCTCGCCGATATCTGCATCGTGCCGCAGGTGTTCAACGCGAACCGTTTCTCGATCGACACGACGCGCTTTCCGACGATCCAGCGGATCGCCGATCATGCGTCGACGCTCGATGCGTTCAAGGCCGCCGAGCCTGGCGTGCAGCCCGACGCCGAATGACATCGAATAACGTCGCGGGGCCGCCGGCTTCCGGCTGACGGCTTCCGGCCGCGCATGTAAAAAGGGCGCCCGAAGGCGCCCCGTGCGATGCGGGCCGGCGGCGTTCAGCCGAGCAGCGCGTCCGCGAATTCCACTGCGTTGAACGGCTGCAGGTCCTCGACCTTCTCGCCGACGCCGATGAAGTAGACGGGCACCGGGCGCTGCCGCGCGATCGCGGCGAGGATCCCGCCCTTGGCGGTGCCGTCGAGCTTCGTGACGATCAGGCCCGTGAGGCCGAGCGCATCGTCGAAGGCCTTCACCTGCGTGAGCGCGTTCTGGCCCGTGTTCGCGTCGATCACGAGCAGCACCTCGTGCGGCGCGCCGTCGTGCGCCTTCGAGATCACGCGCTTCACCTTCTTCAGCTCTTCCATCAGGTGCAGCTGCGTCGGCAGGCGGCCGGCCGTGTCGGCCATCATTACGTCGATCTTGCGTGCGCGCGCGGCGCTGACCGCGTCGAAGATCACTGCGGCCGGATCGCCGCTTTCCTGCTGGACGACCGTCACGTTGTTGCGCTCGCCCCAGACCGCCAGCTGTTCGCGCGCGGCCGCGCGGAACGTGTCGCCCGCGGCCAGCAGCACCGACTGGTCGAAGCTCTGCAGGTGCTTCGCGAGCTTGCCGATGCTGGTGGTCTTGCCCGCGCCGTTCACGCCCGTGATCATCATCACGAGCGGTTGCGCGCGACCGAGCATCAGCGACTTCTCGAGCGGCGTCAGCAGTTCGACGAGCAGGTCGTGCAGCGCGCCCTTCACCTGCTGCGGATCGGTGAGCCGGCCCGCGCGCACCTTCTCGCGCAGCGCGCCGAGCAGGTACTCGGTCGCGTCGACGCCGGCGTCGGACATCAGCAGCGCGGCTTCGAGCTCCTCGTACAGATCCTCGTCGATCTTCGTGTTGACGAACACGCCGGTGATGCTCGAGCCCGTCTTCGCGAGCCCCGACTTCAGGCGCGCGAGCCACGACTTCTTCGCGGACGCGTCCTGCGTCGGCGGCGGCACGATCTCGACCGCTTCGACGACTTCGTCGCTGCCGTCGTTGGTCGGCGTGACCGTCATCACGACGGCCGGCGCGGCCTGTCGCGGTTGCGCGGGCGCTTGCGGTGCTTCGACCGCCCGGCGGGGCTCGGGGGCGGGCGCGGGCGCGTCGGACGGCTCGTCCGGTTGCGGCGCGTCGGCTGATTGCGATTCCGCGGAGTCGGGCTCCTGCGTTTTCTTGAATCGTTTGAAGAAGCTGAACATGGTCTGACGTCGGGAAGAGGGCGGGGCGCCGCCAGGGCGGAGCGCCGGAGAGGCCGGCGCGCGTGCGCACGACGGCCGAAACCGTGCATTTTATCAGTGCGGCGAGGCACTCGCGTCAGTCGGTGCCGCCGCTGTGGTAACGTGCGCCTGTTTGGCGGTGCGCCCGCGTGCGCACCCGTTCCCTCCGTTGTCGATATTCCGTATGTCCCGTTCCTCTTCCGGCCGCCCGGCGGCCCCCGCCGGCCGCGGCAAGCCGCACACGATCCGCATCATCGGCGGTGACTGGAAACGCACGCCGCTCGCCGTGCTCGATCTCGACGGCCTGCGGCCGACGCCCGATCGCGTGCGCGAGACCCTGTTCAACTGGCTCGGCCAGGATCTCGAAGGCCGGCGCTGCCTCGACCTGTTCGCGGGCACCGGCGCGCTCGGCTTCGAGGCCGCGTCGCGCGGCGCGACGAGTGTCGTGATGGTCGAGCGCCACCCGCGCGCGGCGCAGCAGCTGCGCACGATCAAGGACAAGCTCGGCGCACGCTCGGTCGAGGTCGCGGAAGCCGACGCGCTGCGGCTCGCGGCCGGGCTGACCCCGGGCGCGTTCGACGTCGTGTTCCTCGATCCGCCGTTCGGCGAGCCGGCCGTGCTCGATCGCGCGATCGCGCTGGCGGCGCCGCTCGTCTCGCCGGATGGCGCGCTGTATGTCGAAACGGGGGCGGAGCTCGACCCGGCCGCGCACGACGCACTGGCCGGCTGGCAGGTGGTGAAGCACGGCAAGGCCGGTGCGGTTCACTATCATTTGCTGCGGCGCGAAAATGATGAATAATGCGCGTTCCATACGAGGCGGCGCGCGGCAAAGGCGACGCATGCCCATCTCGGCAGTGGCGTGCGCGTCGCACGGCTGCCACCCCGTTTGCGTGATGACAGGAGGAGCGACATGGTAGTCGCCGTGTATCCCGGTACGTTCGATCCGCTGACGCGCGGGCACGAAGACCTCGTGCGGCGTGCGTCGAGCATTTTTGATACGCTGGTGGTGGGTGTCGCCGACAGCCGCGCGAAGAAGCCGTTCTTCTCGCTGGAAGAACGTCTGACGATTGCGAACGAGGTGCTCGGTCATTATCCGAACGTGAAGGTCATGAGTTTCACGGGCCTCCTGAAGGATTTCGTCCGCATCAACAACGCGCGCGTGATCGTGCGCGGCCTGCGTGCCGTGTCCGATTTCGAATACGAGTTCCAGATGGCGGGGATGAACCGCTATCTGTTGCCCGACGTCGAGACGATGTTCATGACGCCGTCCGATCAGTACCAGTTCATCTCGGGGACGATCGTGCGCGAAATCGCGCAGTTGGGCGGCGATGTCAGCAAGTTCGTGTTCCCGTCCGTCGAGAAGTGGCTGACCGAGAAAGTCACTGCGATGGGAGGCCCGGCCGCGTGACGCGGGGCCGGCCGGTTTCGTCGTGAAGCCGGCCGCCGGCCTGAAGAAGTGAGATCAGTATGTCTTTGATGATTACCGACGAGTGCATCAATTGCGACGTGTGCGAGCCCGAGTGCCCGAACGGCGCGATTTCGATGGGCCCGGATATCTACGTGATCGACCCGAACAAGTGCACCGAGTGCGTCGGCCATTTCGACGAGCCGCAGTGCCAGCAGGTGTGTCCGGTCGAATGCATTCCGCGCGATCCGCAGCACGACGAATCGCACGCGCAGTTGATGGCGAAGTATCACGCGTTGACCGCCGCGAAGGGCGACGACGTGCAGTGACGCCCTGCTGACGTCGCGCGTCTCGACGTCACGATTTCCTCGGCCGGCGCCGTTCGGCGCCGGTTCCGTTTCCGTTTCCGTTTCAGCTTCCGCTACCGTTTCAGCCGATCAGCTCGCGCAATGCCGCGACGAGCGCGTCGCATTCGGCGTCGGTACCGACGGTGATGCGCAAGTGCTGGTCGATGCGCGGCGCCCTGAAGTGCCGCACGAAAATTTCCCGATCCTTTAGCTGTGCCGCGATCGTGCCCGCATCGTGCGCGGGATGGCGCGCGAACACGAAGTTCGCGGCCGACGGCACGACGTCGAAACCGAGCGCCTCGAGCGCGTGCGTGAGCCGCGTGCGGCTGTCGATCACGCGCCGGCAGGTCGCGCCGAAATAGTCGGTATCTTCGTATGCCGCCTGCGCCGCGGCCTGCGCGAGCCGGTCGAGCGGATAGGAATTGAAGCTGTCCTTCACGCGGTTCAGTGCGTCGATCAACGCGGCATCGCCAAACGCGAAGCCGACGCGCATGCCCGCGAGCGAGCGCGCCTTCGACGTCGTGTGCACGACGAGCAGGTTCGGATGGCGGTCGATCAGCGCGATCGCGGATTGCGCGCCGAAATCGACATACGCCTCGTCGATCAGCACGACCGACGACGGGTTCGCGGCCGCGATCCGCTCGATGTCCGCGAGCGGCAGCGCGCGCCCGGTCGGCGCGTTCGGGTTCGGGAACAGCACGCCGCCCGCGTCGTCGAGATAGTCTTCGACCCGGATCGAGAAGTCGTCCGCGAGCGGCACGATCGCAGTCTCTACGCCATACAGGCGCGCGTAGGTCGGGTAGAAGCTGTACGAGATGTCGGGAAAGCGCAGCGGCCGGTCATGCTTGAGCAGGGCCTGGAATGCGTGCGCGAGGACTTCGTCGGAGCCGTTGCCGACGAAGACCTGTTCGGGCTTGATGCGGTGATGGGCCGCGACCGTCTCGCGCAGTGCGCGCGCGAGCGGATCGGGATAGCGGCGCAGCGTGTCGCCGGTATCGCCGAGTTCGCGTGCGATCGCCGCGACGACGCGCGGCGAAGGCGGATAGGGATTCTCGTTGGTGTTCAGCTTGACGGGGTGTGCGAGCGCGGGCTGTTCGCCCGGCACGTAAGGCACGAGTTGCTGAACGACGTCGCTCCAGTAACGGCTCACCGCTTGGCTCCTGACGGGCAAAAGCGACCAGATTACCGCATGTGGGCGTTGCAGTGCGCAATTGCGCGGCAGGGCGGGGCTGCCCGGCGCAACCGGGCGGCACATTGCACCGCACCGGTGCAGCGCGGGTTCAATTGCGATGCAGCTGCATCGTCGCGCGGTCGAGTTCGCCCTTGACGACCATCGGCATCACGGCGAGCGCGCGTTCGATCGATGCGTCGATCACGTCCTGCTCCTCGCGGCGCGGCGGCTTCAGCACGAAGTTCGCGACGTCGGGTTTCGCGCCGGCGCGCGAGCCTTCCGGGATCAGGTCGCGCGGATGGCCGATGCCGATGCGCAGGCGCCAGTACTGTTGCGACGACAGATGCGCGGAGATGTCCTTCAGGCCGTTGTGGCCGCCGCTGCCGCCGCCGAGCTTCAGCTTCACGGTGCCGGGCGGCAGATCGAGTTCGTCGTGGGCGACGAGGATCTGGTCGGGCAGGATCTTGAAGAAATTCGCGAGTGCGACGACCGACTGGCCGGAGCGGTTCATGTAGGTTTGCGGCTCGAGCAGGTGGACTTCCTCGCCGTGCAGGCGCGCTTTTGCGTAGAAGCCGTGAAAGCGGCGCTCGTCGCGCAGCGTCGCGCCGGCTTCGCGGGCGAGCTGGTCGATCAGCCAGAAGCCGGCGTTATGGCGCGTCGCGGTGTATTCCGCCCCGGGATTGCCGAGGCCGACGATCAGTTTGATCATGACGTTTCGTAGGCGGCAGCGCCCGCCTGGGCGCAGAAAAAGAAAAACCCGCCGGGCAAGCCGCGGCGGGTTGCGTCGACCGTTTCGTGAAACGGATCGAATGGCGCGTGGGCAGCCGCTTAGGCAGCCGGCGTTTCGCCTTCGCCTGCTGCGTCCGACACGGCACCAGCCGGGACCGTCGCCGATGCGACAACCGGGTTTTCCGCGTCGACGTGCGCGACCAGCGTCACGCCCTTCGGCAGTGCGATGTCCTTCGCGTGCAGCGACTGACCTGCTTCGATCTTCGACAGATCGACTTCGAGGAATTCCGGCAGGGCCGACGGCAGGCACTCGACTTCGATTTCCGTCGCGACGTGCGAGACGATTGCGCTCGACAGCTTCACTGCCGGGCTGACTTCAGCGTTCAGGAAGTGCAGCGGCACCTTCGTGTGCAGCTTCTTCTTCGCGTCGACGCGCTGGAAGTCCACGTGCAGCACGAGTTGCTTGAACGGGTGGTATTGCACGTCGCGCAGCAGAACCTGTTGCGACTGGCCAGCGACTTCCAGGTCGAGGATCGACGAGTGGAAGGCTTCCTTCTTCAGGGCGTGCCACAGCGCGTTGTGATCCAGTTCGATCTTTTGCGGGGCTGCTTCGCCACCGTAGACGATACCCGTGGTCTTACCGGCGTTGCGCAGGCGGCGGCTCGCACCCGTACCTTGCTGTTGGCGCTCGAAAGCGACGACTTTCATGTGATTCTCCATTTGCTGCCCGCGACCAGGCAGTAAAACGGGGCCGGCGAAATGGCGGCCCCCGATGAAACGGACGGGGTTTCGTCTATCCCGTCCGATTGTGCAAAAAGCGAAGCGTTGCCGCTTCGCTTTCTGCGCATGCTATATCGTGTCGTTCCGCGATCAGGATTCCGCGAACAGCGACATCACCGAGTCGCCGCGGCGAATCCGCGAGAACGTTTCTGCCAGCAGGCTCGCGCTCGTCAGCGAGCGGATCTTCGAGCAGGACAGCGACTCGGCCGACAGCGGGATCGTATCGGTGACGACCAGCTCGTCGAGTGCCGATGCGGCGATACGCTCGGCGGCGCCACCCGACAGAACCGGGTGCGTCGCGTACGCGAACACCTGCTTCGCACCGCGATCCTTCAGCACTTGCGCGGCCTTGCAGAGCGTGCCGGCCGTATCGACCATGTCGTCCATGATCACGCAGGTGCGGCCTTCGACTTCACCGATGATGTTCATCACTTCGGCGACGTTCGCCTTCGGGCGACGCTTGTCGATGATCGCGAGATCGCAGTTGAGTTGCTTCGCGAGTGCCCGGGCGCGGACCACGCCGCCGACGTCCGGCGACACGACGAGCAGATCCGAGTAGTTCTGCTTGCGCAGGTCACCCAGCAGGATCGGCGTTGCGTAGATGTTGTCGACCGGGATGTCGAAGAAGCCTTGAATCTGGTCGGCGTGCAGATCCATCGTGATGATCCGCTCGACGCCGGCGATTTCCAGCATGTTCGCGACGATCTTCGCCGAGATCGCGACGCGCGCCGAACGCGGGCGTCGGTCCTGGCGGGCATAGCCGAAGTAGGGGATGGCAGCGGTGATCCGGCCGGCGGATGCGCGCTTGAGCGCATCGACCATGATCATCAGTTCCATCAGGTTGTCGTTGGCCGGCGCGCACGTGGATTGCAGGACGAAGACGTCCTTGCCGCGCACGTTTTCCTGGATCTCGACCTGGATCTCACCGTCGGAGAAACGGCTGACCATTGCTTTGCCGAGGGGGATTCCAAGGATATTGACGACTTCCTGGGCGAGCGCGGGATTCGCGTTGCCAGTAAAGACCATCAAGCCATCATGGCTGTGGCTGCTCATCGTGCACCTGCTTCAGGCTTAGGCGGGAAATGCGGGAAAATTTTTGGCAGGGGAGGAAGGACTCGAACCCTCGCATGCCGGAATCAAAATCCGGTGCCTTGACCAACTTGGCGACTCCCCTACACTCAACTGATAACTTCACCGGACTTGTAGGCCATCCGGCAAAGCAAAACTTCATGACGCGAAAGCGAAGAGCGGATGCTCGTTCAGGCTCTCGGCAACTGCACCGTTCCAACCGGTGGGCAGCTTGGCTTGCGCCGCTTCTGCCTCGTGCCTGCTATGAAACGCTGCAAACACGCTTGCTCCGGAGCCGGTCATCCTCGCGGGGGTCACATTATACAACCATTTGACCACCTGCGCAACTTCCGCGTACTTACTTGTCACAACTTGCTGCATATCGTTCCGGCCGAAGCTATCTGGCCATCCCGCATCGCTGTTTTGCTGTGCAAGAAAGTCTGTAATTGTGACTCGCTTTGTATCTCTTGTCAACAACTCGTCTGAAAAAATTTCAGCGGTGGGGACATGAACTCGCGGCGTCACAACCAAAAACCAGCGAGTCGGCAATTCTACCTCAGCTAATTCTTCTCCGATACCCTCTGCAAACGCATTTTTTCCAAAAACAAAAAACGGAACGTCGGCACCGAGTTTCACCGCGAGCGACTGGAGTTCCGCGCGCGGCAGGTTCAGTTGCCACAGACGGTTCAGCGCGAGCAGCGTCGTTGCCGCATCGGAGCTGCCGCCGCCGAGGCCCGCGCCCATCGGCAGGCGCTTGTCGATCTCGATGTCGACGCCGGCCGCGGTGCCCGTGTGCGTTTTCAGCAGGTTGGCCGCGCGCACGACGAGATCGCTTTCCTCGGGCACGCCCGGCACGTCGGTGACGCGTGCGACGCGACCGTCGTCGCGCAGCGTGAAATGCAGCGTGTCGCCCCAGTTCAGCAGCTGGAACACGCTCTGCAGATCGTGATAGCCGTTCGGGCGGCGGCCGGTGATGTGCAGGAACAGGTTGAGTTTCGCGGGCGCAAGGCAGTTGCGCAGCGAGCGGATCGAATCGGTCATGCGTATGTCGGGGCTAGGTTCACGTGCTTACTGGTCGAGCACGAGCTTGATGTCGAGCGGCGGCGTCGCGCGCACGAGGTTGACGCGTTTGACGCCCGTGGCCGGTGCGTCCGCGTAGGCGAGATAGTCGATCGTCCAGCCGTCCTGGCGGATCTGCTTGACGTGCGTCGTGTCGGCCGGGTCGCGCACCGTCTGCGCGGGCGTCGCGGGCGCGGGCGTCGGCAGCAGCCAGTAGCGCAGGCCCGCCAGCGGCAGCGAGAAGCCGAGCGTGTTCTGCATCAGCTCGCCGACGTCCGTCGCGTATTGCGGCTGGCGGTTCGGCAGTTCGAGCGACGCGGCCTGCGGTGTCGATTTCACGACCGCGAGCGTCTGGCCGAGCGGGCTGCGCAGCTCCAGCGACACGTCGTCGCCGTACTCCTGCCAGTCGAAGTTGCCGTACACGTTCTGCGGTCGGCCGAGGCGATCGTTGTACTGCACCGCGAAACGGCCGTGGTACGCGTGCGTCGCGGCCGTTTGCAGCACGGCGCCCGCCGGCGCATTCGCCGCCGGCGGCGTGCTCGCGCAGCCGGCGAGCGCGAGCGCGGCGCCGGCCGCGGCCAGCGTGCGCAGCGCGCGGGAAGACAGGGAAAGCATCGGGAACATCCGCATCAGAGGCCGTTGATCTGCAGGCGCTTGAGCGTCTGCACGAGCGTGTCGTTGTCGGGCTCGAGCTTCTGCGCGGCACGCCACGCGGTGCGCGCGTCGTCCTGCGCGCCGCTCTTCCACAGCACTTCGCCGAGGTGCGCGCCGATCTCGGCGTTCGGCTGCAGCTCGTACGCGCGCCGCAGCACCTTCGCCGCGCCGGCCGCGTCGCCCATCCGGTACTTCACCCAGCCGAGGCTGTCCATGATGTACGCGTCGTTCGGCGCGAGCGACAGCGCCTTGTCGATCAGCTTGCTGGCTTCGGGCAGGCGCTGGTTGCGATCGGCCAGCGAATAGCCGAGCGCGTTGTACGCCTGCGGGTTGTCGGGCTGCGTGCGCATCAGCTCGCGCAGCTGCTTTTCCATTGCCGCGTAGTGGCCCGTCTTCTCGGCGGCCATCGCGTAGTCGTAGCGCAGGTCGGGATCGTCCGGGAAGTCCTGGACTGCTTGCGCGAGTCGCGCCTCGGCTTCCGGATAGCGCTTCGCGGTAAACAGGATCGACGCGTCGGTGCGTGCGACCACGGCCGCATCGCGCGGATCGCTGATCGGCAGGTCGTCGAGCACCTTGCGGGCCTCGTCGGTCTTGCCCTGTTTCTGCAGGAGCTGCGCGCGCGTGATCTGCGCGGGCAGGTAGTGCTGGCTCGTCTGGTCGACCTTGTCGAGCCATTGCGACGCCTGCGCGTCATTGCCCTGTTCGATCGAGATCTGCGCGAGGTAGATGTAGCCCTGGCCGACGTCGAGGTTCGGCTGCTTGTTGCCGAGCTGCACGTACTGCTTCAGGTATGCGTTCGCGTCGTCGAGTTTCTTCTGCTGGATCTTGATCAGCGCGAGCGCCATCAGCGGCGTCGGGTCCTTCGCGTCGAGCTTGCGCATCGTCTCGAACTGCTTCTGCGCGTCGTCGAGGCGGTCGTCGGCGAGGTAGAGCTGCGACAGTGCGAGGCGCGCATCGCGCGACTTCGGATTCTGCTGAACATATTTCTCGAACGACGTGATGCCGGCTGCGCGCTCGGCAGGCCCCATCTGCGACAGCATCAGCGCCGCCGGCAGATAGTCGGGGCGGATCTGCAGCGCCTGCTTCAGCGACTGCGCGGCGCCTTCCTTGTCGTCGACCGCGAGCTGCTGCCGCGCGATCGCGAGCTGCGCCTCGGGACGGTTCATGTCGTTCTTCAGCATGTCCTTCAGCACCGCGAGGCCGCCGACGCGGTCCGCGCCGCGCACCAGCAGCGCCTGCAGTGCGAGGATCGCGGGGCCGCGCGTTTCGCCGGTCGCGCGGGCCAGTTCGCGCGCGAGCATCGGCTGCGCGTCGGCCGGCTTGCCGGCGAGCACCAGCAGCGCGGCGTCGACTTGCGATGCGCGGTTCGAATCCGGTGCGTACTGGCGCCAGAGATTGGCCGCGGACAGCGCGTCGGCCGGGCTTTGCGCGCCGAGCGCGATCTCGGTCGCACGCTGCGCCATGCGCGGATCGCGCGTGTCGCGGGCGAGCGCGAGGTAGGTCTGGTAGGCCGGCGCCGGCTGGTTGCGCTGAAGCGCGACTTCGGCGGCCAGTACCTGGTAGACGATCTGGCTCGTCAGCGGGACGCCCGGGAGATTCTTCTGCTCGTCCGGCATCACGTGCTCGAACGCGCCCTGCGGCTCCGCGTCGTCCGATGCCGGATCCTGCGCGTGAGCCGGGATGGCGGTGAGGGTCCAGGCGGCGAACAGCGCGGCGCCGAGCGCACGGCGGACCGGGAAGGCACGCACGCCGCGCTCGGCGGCGGGGCGCTTCAGAAGCAGCTTCGAGGGCAGGGTCATGGAAATCCGTTCGATGTTTCAACCGATTGTAACGCGCTCGCTACAATACACGCACGATCGTGAATCGAGTTTCAGACCCGTAGAACATGCCAGAGTTGCCAGAAGTCGAAGTCACGCGCCGGGGCATCGAGCCCTTTGTCGCGGGCCGCCGCGTCGAGCGTGTCGACGTCCGTACTGCGATGCTGCGCTGGCCCGTGCCGGCGGGGCTCGCCGAGCAGTTGCGCGCGCGCGAGGTGCTCGCCGTCGAGCGTCGCGGCAAGTATCTGCTGTTCGAGGTCGACGCAGGCTGGTTCATCGTCCATCTCGGGATGACGGGCACGCTGCGCGTGCTGCCCGCGGCCGGCGTGCCGGTGGCTGCGAAACACGACCACATCGACTGGATCTTCGACGAATTCGTGCTGCGGTTCCGCGATCCGCGCCGTTTCGGCGCCGTGCTGTGGCACCCGCGCGAAGCCGGCGACGTGCATGCGCATCCGCTGCTCGCGAGCCTCGGTGTCGAGCCGTTCTCGCCGGCGTTCACCGGCGCGCTGCTGCACGCACGCACGCGCGGCCGCACGGTGTCGGTCAAACAGGCGCTGCTCGCGGGCGACATGGTCGTCGGCGTCGGCAACATCTATGCGTCGGAGAGCCTGTTTCGCGCGGGCATCCGGCCGACGACCGCGGCCGGCAAGGTGTCGCTGCCGCGCTATGAGCGGCTGGCCGACGCGGTGCGCGCGACGCTCGCCGACGCGATCGAGCGCGGCGGCAGTACGCTGCGCGATTTCGTCGGCAGCAACGGCGAAAGCGGCTATTTCCAGCTCGACTGCTTCGTCTACGACCGTGCGGGGCTGCCTTGCCGCGTCTGCGGCACGCCGATCCGCCAGATCGTGCAGGGTCAGCGTTCGACTTATTACTGCCCGACCTGCCAGCGTTGAGCCCCGCGTTGCAACCTTTTTCCGAAGATTCGAACACTTGAAGCCGCCCCGCATCGCCCCCGCTCCGTTCCCCGTCACGCCGCTGCATCGCACGTTCGCCACGCGACTGATCGCCTGGCAGCGCGAGCACGGCCGCCACGACCTGCCGTGGCAGAACACCCGCGATCCCTACTGGATCTGGCTGTCGGAAATCATGCTGCAGCAGACGCAGGTCTCGACCGTCGTCCCGTATTACACGCGCTTTCTCGAGCGCTTTCCCGACGTCGCTGCGCTCGCGGCCGCGCCGTCCGACGACGTGATGGCGCTGTGGGCCGGGCTCGGCTACTACTCGCGCGCGCGCAATCTGCACCGCTGCGCGCAGGTCGTCGTCGCCGAGCATGGCGGCGTATTCCCGTCGACGCCGGAAGCGCTCGCCGAACTGCCCGGCATCGGCCGTTCGACGGCCGCGGCGATCGCGTCGTTCGCATACGGTGCACGCGCGACGATCCTCGACGGCAACGTGAAGCGCGTGCTGGCGCGCGTGTTCGGCGTCGAGGGCTTTCCGGGCGAGAAGCGCGTCGAGAACGACATGTGGGCGCTGGCCGAATCGCTGCTGCCGGATGCCGCGAACGCGGCCGACGTGAGCGCCTATACGCAGGGGCTGATGGATCTCGGCGCGACGCTGTGCGTGCGCGGCAAGCCGGATTGCGCGCGCTGCCCGTTCGCGGGCGACTGCGTCGCGCAATCCACGGGCCGCCAGCGCGAACTGCCGGCCGCGCGGCCGAAGAAGGCCGTACCGACGCGCAAGACCTGGATGCTCGTGCTGCGCGACGGCGACGCCGTGCTGCTCGAACGGCGTCCGCCGGCCGGCATCTGGGGCGGCCTGTGGTGCCTGCCGCAGGCGGACGGCGACGCGGCGCTCGCGGAACTCGCGCGTGGCTTCGGCGGCGGCGGCCCGGTGCCGCTCGCGCCGTTCACGCACACGTTCACGCATTTCCGGCTCGAGATCGAGCCGCGGCTGAGCGACATGACGAACGGCGGCCTTCCGCTTGCGCATGCACGGGATGCCGAGACGGCGTGGGTGCCGCTCGCCGGGCTCGATGCGTACGGCGTGCCGGCGCCCGTGCGCAAGCTGCTCGATGCGCTGAGCGGGTCGTTGCTGTAACGATGGGGAAAGGGCGCGGCGCGGGCCGTGCTTACGGAAGTGCCGCGCCGACGCGGTCGGCTCGCCCGTCAGGATGATCCGCCCGGCGACGCCGGTGCGACGCGGCTGGCCGGCCGCGCCTTACAGCCAGCCGTGCCGGTCGAGCACGTGGTGCACGGCGTCGATCCGCGCGCCGACATCCGGAAACTCCATCAGCTTCTGCCGTGCGCGCAGGTCGAGCGGCAGCAGTTCCGCGAGTCGGTTCGACACCCAGCTCGGGTCGTCGAGGCGGAACGGTTCGCCGAACGGCATCTTGTCCGGTTCGGACTTCTTCAGCGCTTCGATGATGCGCTCGAGCACCTCGGCGCACGAGCCGAATTGTGCGAGCGCCTGTTCGCCTTCGAGCGGGATGTCGTCGGGCAGCGGCTCCGCGATCCCGACCAGCAGCCCGTTGCTTTCGACGCGATACGACAGCAACTCGAATCGCTGCGTGCCGATCGCCTGCAGGTACAGCATCCCGAATTCGCCGGTGTCGCACTCGGTGATGCGCGCCATGCAGCCGATCGTCTCGGGCACCGACACGGCGCCGTCCTGCGCGACTTCGGGCCCGCTCTTCAGGAGGCACACGCCGAACGGCGCGTCGTCGCGCAGGCACGCGCGCGACATGTCGAGATAGCGCGCCTCGAATACCTTGAGCGGCAGCAAGCCACCGGGGAACAGCACCGTATGCAGCGGAAACAGCGGCAGGTCGATCAGGGTGGTCGATAGGGTGGACATGGCGCGCCGGCGAGAGGGCGGTGTCGCTAAGGTCGTTCGACCTCGGTGACGAGCCGCGACGACGCGTCGACATCCACCGGCGCGTCACGATGCCGCACGATCACGTTCGCATCGTGCACGAGGCGCGCGGCGAGCGTTTCCGCGATGAACACCGAGCGATGCTGACCGCCCGTGCAGCCGATGGCGACGGTCAGGTAGCTGCGGTTGTCTTCACGAAAGTGCGGCAGCCATTTCATCAGGAACGCATGGATGTCGTCGATCATCTGGTGGACGATCGGCAGTGCGTCGAGAAAGGCGATGACCGGCTGGTCCAG
This sequence comes from Burkholderia sp. Bp8991, assembly GCF_003853795.1. NCBI lineage: Bacteria > Pseudomonadati > Pseudomonadota > Betaproteobacteria > Burkholderiales > Burkholderiaceae > Burkholderia > Burkholderia sp. Bp8991. The sequence continues at coordinate 136,448 of NZ_QTQJ01000019.1, forward strand.
CCCGGTGAGCGGGCGCAGCTCATGGTCGTAGTACGGGTTCGGCAGCGCGCGCACATCGAACATCAGGTCGGCATCGAGCGGCACGCCGCGCTTGAAGCCGAATGACTCGAACATCACCATCAAGTCGTTGTTCTTCTGCTCGATGAAGCGCTTGACCCACGTGCGCAGCACGTTCGCGCGCAGCGTGCTCGTATCGATCTGGTGGCCGAATTCGGCGAGCGGCGCGACCAGCTCGCGTTCGCGCTCGATCGCTTCCTCGAGCGACGACAGCAGCCCGACGTTCGCGTCGTGCGACGGCGAGCCGGACAGCGGGTGGCGCCGGCGCGTTTCGGAGAAGCGCTGGATCAGCGCCTGCGTGCTTGCGTTGAGGAACAGCACGCGGACATCGTGCTCGAGCGACAGCGAGCGGATCAGGCCGGGCATTTCGTCCAGCGATGCGCTCGAACGCGCATCGATCGCGACCGCGAGCCGGTGCTGGCCGCCGTCGGCCAGGTAGCGGGCGAGTTCGGGGAGCACGTGCGGCGGCAGGTTGTCGACGCAGTAGTAGCCTGCGTCTTCGAGCGCGTTCAGCGCGACGGACTTGCCTGAGCCGGAGATGCCGGTGATGAGGACGATGCGCATGGGAAGCAGAGAATCCTGACGTTTCATCATAGCACCGGCTCGACGCGTCGGCGCTGCGAGGCCGGCGCGGGGCGGTTACACGAGCTTGCCGGGGAACTGGCTGTCGGGATCCTGCATCGCGAGTCGTTGCCGATCCATGAAATCGCGCAACGTGTCGATGCCGCGCAACTGCAGGATCGTGTTCCGCACGGCCGCCTCGACCAGCACCGCGAGGTTGCGGCCGGCCGCGACCTGGATCGTGACCTTGCTGATCGGCAGACCGAGCACGTCGACCGTCTGGCTTTCCAGCGGCAGCCGCTGGAATTCGCCGTCCGGGCGGCGCACGAGCTGGACGATCAGCTTCAGCTTCATTTTCCGGCGCACCGCGGTTTCGCCGAAGATCGTCTTGATGTCGAGCAGGCCGAGGCCGCGCACTTCGAGCAGGTTCTGCAGCAGCGGCGGGCAGCGGCCTTCGACGAAATCGGGGCCAAGTCGGACGAAGTCGACCGCGTCGTCGGCGACGAGGCCGTGGCCGCGGCTGATGAGTTCGAGGCCGAGTTCGCTCTTGCCGAGCCCGGAGTCGCCGGTGAGCAGCACGCCCATCCCGAGGATGTCGAGGAACACGCCGTGCAGTGTCGCGCGCGGCGCGAGGATGCGCGACATGTAGAGCCGCAGGCTGTCGATCACGGCGGCCGCCGACATCGGCGTCGTGAACAGCGGCGTGGATGAGCGCGTGCAGCGCAGCACGAGCTCGGGCGGCGCGGCGGCGCCGCCGGCGACGACGAGGAACGGCGGTTCGAGCGCGATCAGCTCGGCCATGTGGCGCGAACGGTCTTCGTCGGTCTGCCGCTGGTAGTAGTCGATTTCGGCTTCGCCGAGCACCTGGATCCGGTTCGGGTGGATCAGGTTCAGGTGGCCGACGAGGTCGGCGCTCGACGTCGCGTTGCCGACGGTGTCGGCCGAAAAACCGCGCTCCCAGCCTTCATGCCCCGTCAGCCAGCTCAGTTTCAGCGTGGCCGCGTTGTCGTCGAAGATGCTCTGGGCGTTGATGCTGGACGTATCCATGACTCTCGTCACTCCAATGAGCCGGTGCATGCGCGCGGCGACGGGCGTCGCCATGCCGGACCGGCGCCGGGCGGCCCTGGTCGGCGGCGTGTGCCGCCTCGTTCGGGAAAATAATCCGCCCGGATCAACTCAAGGTTGCCACTGAGTGAGCAGGCGATGCAACTCGGCGAGATCCGTTTCGTTGTGCAGACGCTCTCGCGCGTCGCGATCGGACAGCAGTTGCGCGATTTCCGACAGGATCTCGAGGTGCTGCTGGGTGGCTTGCTCGGGGACGAGCAGGAAAATCAGGAGACCGACCGGCTGGCCGTCGGGCGCTTCGAACGGGATCGCGTCGGCGAGCCGCACGAAGGCGGCGAGCGGATGCTTGAGCCCCTTGATGCGCCCGTGCGGAATCGCGACGCCTTCGCCGAGCCCGGTCGAGCCGAGGCGCTCGCGCGCGAACAGGTTGTCCGTGACGGTGCTGCGGGCGATGCCGTTCTGATTCTCGAACATCAGCCCGGCTTGTTCGAAGACGCGTTTCTTGCTGGTGACGGAGAGGTCGATGACGACGTTCTCTATGGGCAGGATTTTGGCTAGGCGATTCATGTTGGCAGGCGATTGGGCGGCCTGGGGTCTCCTTGCGGCGGCAGACTGATTTTCCATGTTCGGCGATATCAAGGCGTTCGGCATCGGAAACCTGCACGACAGCTACCGCACCCAACGCCCCCCGGCGATAACCGGAACATTATAGAGCACAGCCGCGTGCGTGGCGCGGCATGGACGGACCGGTCGCACCACTGCCGCGTGGACGCAAAAAAAACGCCCGGCGAACCGGGCGGCGTGTGTGTTGCGGTGAACGTTATTGCGGCGGCAGTTCGATCTGGTCGATCGACGGCTGCAGCTTGATCGGGTCGTGCGCATGGGTCTGCAGACGCTCCATGTGCTTGACGACCTGGCGATCCAGCTTGTCGATCAGCAGATCGATCGCAGCGTACAGGTTGCCGTTTGCGCTTTCGACGAAGATGTCCTTGCCCTTCAGATGCAGGTTGATTTCCGCGCGCTGCTGCTTGTCCTTTTCCTTGTGATTGTCGACCGAGAGGATCACAGTGCCATCGATCACCTGATCGCTATGCCGTAGCACCCGGTCCAGCTTGGTGATCACGTATTCGCGAATTGCAGGCGTGACTTCGAGATGATGTCCACTGATCTTCAGGTTCATAGTGCTTCTCCAAGCGAGTGACCACCCGGCCGCATCGAGGCGGCGCTCCGGTCGACTTGCCCCTGCCGCATGGCGCGGCAAATTCGCGGACAAGTCGCCCGGCCTGTTCCCCGAGTGCGCGGTGGCCGGAACACGCCTGCCGCCGGGCAGGCAGCAGGCTTAAAGAGACTTGCGCAGATTCACTGCCGGGATCTTGAGGGCTTCGCGGTACTTGGCAACCGTGCGGCGCGCAACCACGAATCCCTGTTCTGCCAGCAGCTCGGCAATGCGGCTGTCCGAAAGTGGCGATTTGGGGTCTTCAGCTCCTATCAGTTGCTTGATCAGGGCTCGGATGGCGGTCGACGATGCGGCGCCTCCGGTGTCGGTCGAAACGTGTGATCCGAAGAAGTACTTGAATTCCAGCGTCCCGAACGGGGTCAGCATGTACTTCCCGGTTGTCACACGGCTGACAGTCGACTCGTGTAGGCCCAGCGTATCAGCTATTTCCCGCAAAACCAAGGGGCGCATGGCAATTTCGCCATGCGCAAAGAAGTTCTTCTGACGTTCGACAATAGCCTGCGCGACACGCAGGATCGTGTCGAATCGCTGCTGGATGTTCTTGATCAGCCAGCGTGCTTCCTGGAGCTGTTGTTTCAACGATCCGGCCGACGGGTCGCCGCGGCTGTTGCGCAGGATGTTCGCGTACAGGTTGTTGATCCGCAGGCGCGGCATCACTTCCGGATTGAGTTCCGCGAGCCAGCCCTGGCCGGCCTTCTTCACGATGATGTCGGGCACGACGTAGTCGGCCTCGGCCTTGCCGTAGGCAGCGCCGGGGAACGGCTCCAGCGAGCGGATCAGCGCGTGCGCGTCGCGTAGCGCGTCGTCGCTCGCCTTCAGCTGCTTGCGCAGCCGCGTGAAGTCGCGCGCGGCGAGCAGTTCGAGGTGCTGCGACACGATCTCCAGCGCGAGCGTGCGGGTGGGGGACGGATCGAGGCGCAGCAACTGCAGCTTCAGGCATTCGGACGCCGAGCGGGCCCCGACCCCGGCAGGATCGAAACTGTGCAGCAGCGCGAGCGCCGCATTCAGTTCGTCGCAGTCGATTTCCAGTTCGGGCGGCAGGTCGGCGAGCACTTCGTCGAGCGTGGCGGTCAGGTAGCCGTCGTCGTCGAGCGATTCGATCAGGAACATCACGAGCGCGCGGTCGCGCGGCCCGGCCTGCGTGACGCGCAATTGCGCGGACAGGTGGTCGCGCAGCGACGTCGCGGCTTCCTGCACCTGCAGCGGCGGGAGATCGTCATCGTCCGAGGCGCCGCTCGAGCGGCCGAACTCGTCGAGATTCCACTGCGGGCCGTCGCCGGCGTCGCCCGATGCGTATCCGTCGTATTCGTCGGCGCCGGCCGGCTCGTCGCGCTCGGCGCGTTCGCTCGACTGGCTGCTGCCGTTCGTGATGCCCGGTTCGGTGTTCTGTCCGGGCGGCGTCTGCGCGATCAGCGATCCGTCCGCCGCGACGCGCAGCGGGCTCGCGATCCATTCGTCGTCGTTCTCGAGCAGCGGATTCTGCGCGACGGCCATCGCGACTTCCTGCTGCAGTTCGAGCGTCGACAGCTGCAGGAGCCGGATCGACTGCTGCAGTTGCGGTGTCAGCGCCAGGTGTTGCGACAGGCGGAGTTGAAGGCTGGCTTTCATGGCAGAGAGGGAGTCATACCGGCAGTTTGCCACGACCCAGGCGCCTTGAGCCATCCGCGATTACGCGCGGCGCGGCGCCCGGCCGCGGCGGGGCCGCAGGACACGCGGGCGCGCCCCGCGCGGCGATGCCGGGCGGGGGCGGCCAGCCACGGGGGATTTACATGCGGAAGTGTTCGCCGAGGTACACGCGGCGCACGCTTTCGTTTTCGATGATTTCGCTCGGCGCGCCGGCGGCGAGCACCGAACCGTCGCTGATGATGTAAGCGTGGTCGCAGATGCCGAGCGTTTCGCGGACGTTGTGATCGGTAATCAACACGCCGATGTTGCGCTGCTTCAGGAACTTGACGATCTTCTGGATCTCGAGCACCGCGATCGGGTCGACGCCGGCGAACGGCTCGTCGAGCAGGATGAAGTTCGGATTGGTCGCGAGCGCGCGCGCGATCTCGACGCGACGGCGTTCGCCGCCCGACAGCGACAGCGCCGGGTTCTCGCGCAGGTGGCCGATCTGCAATTCGTCGAGCAGCGCCTCGGTGCGCGACGCGATCGCGTCCTTCGACAGCCGCTTGCCGTCTTCGCCGTGCTGCAGCTCGAGCACCGCGCGGATGTTTTCCTCGACGGTCAGCTTGCGGAACACCGACGCTTCCTGCGGCAGGTACGACAGGCCGAGCGACGCGCGCTTGTGGATCGGCAGCAGGCCGATCGAGCTGCCGTTCAGCGAGATTTCGCCCGCATCCGTCGGCACGAGGCCGACGATCATGTAGAACGACGTCGTCTTGCCGGCGCCGTTCGGGCCGAGCAGGCCGACGACCTCGCCGCTCTTCACGTCGAGCGACACGTCCTTGACGACGGTGCGCGAGCCGTAGCGTTTCTTCAGGTTGCGCACGACGAGCGAGCTCGTCGTGCCGGCCGGCTGGCGGTTCGGAAGCGCGTTCATTGGGCCGGCGCTCCCTGGATCGTGGTCGACGGCGACAGCTTCGCCGGCGCACCGTTCAGCTGCCCGGGGCCGCCGTTCTTCGGCGACAGCATCGCGCGCACGCGGCCGTTCGGGTTGCCCGGCGCCGCGACGTCCTTGCCGCCCTTCGCGGTGTAGAAGTCGCGCTGGCCGTCGTACGTGATCACGCTGCCGTGCACGGTGTCGGCGATCGTCGACGTGCCCTGCAGGCGGCGCACGGTCGCGGCGGTCGTCAGCGTCGTCAGGTCCTGCTTGCCGTCGTAGTCGATGCGCTCGGCGTCGCCGTCGATGTATTCGTCGAGGCCTTCGCGCTTCTGGCGGAACGTCGCGTGCTTCTTGCCGCTGCCGAACGACGTCGCGTACTGATAGCCTTCCGGATCCTGGCGCACTTCGACGCGGTCGCCCTTGATGATGATCGTGCCCTTCGTGATCACGACGTTGCCGGTCGCGACCGTCACCTGCTTCAGGTCGTCATAGGTCAGGTTGTCCGCCTCGACGTTGATCGGCTTGTTCTGGTCGGCCTTCTCGGCATGGGCGAGCGGCGCCAGCCCGACGAGCGGGAGCGCCACGAGCGTCGCGGCGAGCGCGGCGCGGACGGCGCGCGCAGCGCCGCCGGAATTCTGTCGAGGGAACGGTTCGTTCATGCAGTCACGTGAGGGATGCGTCACCTGGATTGACCTTTCGAGCCGCCGGACGTGTCCGCCGCGGCGATCGTGCCGCGCACGTTGCCGTAAAGCTCGATGACCCGGGTGACGTTGTTGTACTTCATGCCGTCGGTCGCATTGACGAGCGACAGGCCGCGCTGAAGTTTAACCGGCTTTTCGGTCTGGATCACATCGTCATTGACGAAGATCCGGAAATGCTGGGAATCGGCCTGCATCTGCGGATCGCCGCCGCCGGCCACGCGCAGGATGCGCGCATCGTCGTACAAGTCGACGATCGACACGTCGCCGTTGACGGTGCCGCGCTTCGCGGTGGTCGTCACGACCGGCTTGCCGGGCTGGAACGCGCGCATGGCCGGATCGGTCAGGTCGCTGTTGTCGGTGTCTTCGTAATGGATCAGCTTCGCGGCCGTCAGCCGGTATTGCGTCGAGCCGGACTGGTCGAGCTCGGTGACGGAAAAGTTGTCCGCGAAATAATCGGGCGTGTGGCGCTTCGGCCGCACGGCACCCTCGCCGGGCGGCGGCAGCGTCGCCTGCAGCAGCCACCACGTGATGCCCGCGAGCGCGGCGACCGCGACGAGCGGCAGCAGCTGGGTCCAGCGGAAATGCGTGTTCATCCGTCAGGCTCCACAGGCAGCCGCGAGCAGCGCGTCGTAGCGGCGCTGCGCGCGCAGGATCGTGTCGCAGACCTCGCGCACCGCGCCGTGGCCGCCGCGGGCCTCGGCCACCCAGTGCGCACGCGCGATCACCTCGGGGTGCGCGTTGGCCGGTGCCGTCGCGAAGCCGCAGCGCAGCATCACCGGCAGGTCGGGCCAGTCGTCGCCCATGTAGCCGCAGGCGTCGGCGGTGATGCCGAGCGATGCGATCAGGTCGGCGAACACGGCGAGCTTGTTCTCGACGCCCTGGAACAGGTGCGCGATCTTCATTTCCTTCGCGCGTGCCGCGACGATTTCCGAGCGGCGGCCGGTGATGATCGCGGTTGCGATGCCGGCTTCGCCGAGCAGCTTCACGCCGTGGCCGTCGAGCGAATTGAACGACTTCATCGCGTCGCCGGCCGCGGTAAACAGCAGGCCGCCGTCGGTCAGCACGCCGTCGACGTCGAAAATCATCAGCTTCACGCGGCTCGCGCGTTCGGCCGCAGTCAGCGCTGCGCTCATCAGATCACCTTCTTCGAAAACAGGTCGTGCATGTTCAGCGCGCCGATCAGCGCGCCGTCGGCATCGACCACCAGCATCTGGTTGATCCGGTGGCGCTCCATCAGTTCCACGGCCTCGACCGCGAGATGGTCGGGGCCGATCGTGCGCGGCTCGCGCGTCATCACGTCGACGATCGGCAGCGTGCGGAAATCGCCGTCGCGCGCGAGCACACGGCGCAGGTCGCCGTCGGTGAAGATGCCGGCCACGCGGCCGTCGGGCCCGACCACGGCGGTCATGCCCAGCCGCTTCGCGGTGATCTGGAACAGGGCGTCCGACAGCGTCGCGTCGAGCCCGACGCGCGGCACGTCGTCGCCCGAGCGCATCACGTCGCGCACGTGGGTGAGCAGGCGCCGGCCGAGCGCGCCGCCCGGATGCGAGCGCGCGAAATCCTCGGAACCGAAGCCGCGCGCGTCGAGCACCGCGACGGCGAGCGCGTCGCCGAGCGCGAGCGCGGCAGTCGTGCTCGCGGTGGGGGCGAGGTTCAGCGGGCAGGCTTCCTTCGACACCGCGGCGTTCAGGTTCACGTCGGCGAGCGTGCCGAGGCTCGATTCCGCACGACCCGTGATCGCGATCAGCTTCGCGCCGATCCGCTTCACGAGCGGCAGGATCGCGACGAGTTCTTCCGATTCGCCGGAATAGGAGATGCCGATGAAGACGTCGTCCGACGTGACCATGCCGAGGTCGCCGTGGCTGGCCTCGGCCGGGTGGACGAAGAAGGCCGGCGTGCCGGTGCTGGCGAGCGTGGCCGCGATCTTGCGGGCGATATGCCCCGATTTGCCGATGCCGGATACCACGACGCGGCCGCGGCAGCCGAGCAGCAGCGCGACGGCCTGGACGAAGTCGCCGTCGAGCTGGTCGCGCAGCGCGCGCACGGCGTCCGCCTCGATGTCGAGCACGTCGCGGGCGAGCGCGAGCGCCCGATCATCATTGATTTTCGCTATCATGCGCGGAGTATAGCAAAGGCGTTTGTTCGCCGCGCCGCGCCTTCGGACTCGTCCGATGCCGCTTGCCTACCGCCACCACCCGCGCCCGCCTTGCCGTGGCCCCGACGAACGAGGACGCTTCGCCCGTGATTTCCCCGCTCGAAATGACCCTGCTGCTGCTGCTGGCCTCGGTAGTGGGCGTCGTCGTATTTCGCTCACTGAACCTGCCGCCGATGCTCGGCTACCTGACCGTCGGCATCCTGGTCGGCCCGCACGCGTTCGGCATCGCCGCGGACCTCGAACGGGCCGAGCATCTCGCGGAATTCGGCGTGGTGTTCCTGATGTTCTCGATCGGCCTCGAATTCTCGCTCGCGAAGCTGCGGGCGATGCAGCGGCTCGTGTTCGGGCTCGGGCTGCTGCAGGTGGTCGCGACCCTCGCGCTCGCGGTCGTGCTCGGCGCGTTGTTCGAGCGCTGGGTGCACATCACGTGGCAGGGCAGCGTCGCGCTCGGCGGCGCGCTCGCGATGTCGTCGACGGCGATCGTGTCGAAGATGCTCGCCGAGCGGCTCGAGATCGAGACCGCGCACGGCCGCAACATCTTCGGCGTGCTGCTGTTCCAGGATCTCGCGGTGGTGCCGCTGCTGATCGTGATCGCCGCGTTCGGCGCCGAGTCGTCGAAGGATCTCGCGCTCACGCTCGGGTTCGCGGCCGTCAAGATTGTGATCGCGCTCGCGCTGCTGCTGATCGTCGGCCAGCGTTTCATGACGCGCTGGCTCAACGTCGTCGCGCGGCGCCGCTCGCAGGAACTGTTCGTGCTGAACCTGCTGCTCGTCACGCTTGGCGCCGCGTTCATCACCGACCGCTTCGGCCTGTCGCTCGCGCTCGGCGCGTTCATCGCGGGGATGCTGATTTCCGAGACGCCGTTCCGGCATCAGGTGGAAGAGGACATCAAGCCGTTCCGCGACGTGCTGCTCGGCCTGTTCTTCGTGACGACCGGGATGCTGCTCGATCCGCGCGTGATCTGGGAGCATCCGTTGCTGGTGCTCGGCTTCTTCGTCGGGCAGATCCTGTTCAAGGGGACGATGATCGCCGGGCTCGCGCGGCTGTTCGGCGCGACGCCGGGCGTCGCGATGCGCACCGGCATCGGCCTCGCGCAGGCCGGCGAATTCGGCTTCGTGCTGCTGAACCTGATCCTCGACCGGCATCTCGTCGATTCGACGCTGCTGCAGGCGATCCTCGCGTCGATGCTGCTGTCGATGCTCGCCGCGCCGTTCCTGATCCAGAACGCCGACCGGATCGTGATGCGGCTGTCGTCGACGGAATGGATGCAGCAGTCGTTGCAGATGACGCGGATCGCGACGCAAAGCCTCAAGCAGCGCGGCCACGTGATCATCTGCGGCTACGGCCGCGCGGGGCAGAACCTCGCGCGCATGCTCGAGCAGGAAGGCATTTCGTACGTCGCGCTCGACCTCGACCCCGATCGCGTGAGCGCGGCCGCGACGGCCGGCGAATCGGTCGTGTTCGGCGACGCGGCGCGCCGCGAGTCGCTGCTCGCGGCCGGTATCCATCGCGCGGCGGCCGTCGCGATCACGTATGCGAATACGCCGTCGGCGCTGCGCGTGCTGCACCACGTTCACGAGCTGGAGCCGACGCTGCCGGCGATCGTGCGCACGGTCGACGATGCCGATCTCGAGAAGCTGCTCGCGGCGGGCGCGACCGAGGTGATTCCGGAGATCGTCGAGGGCAGCCTGATGCTCGCGTCGCACACGCTGGTGCTGGTCGGCGTGCCGATGCGCAAGGTCGTGCGGCGCGTCGAGGAGATGCGCGACGAGCGCTACAGCCTGCTGCGCGGCTATTTCCGCGGCGCGGACGACACGGACGACGACGATCACGAGCAGGTGCGGCTACAATCGGTGCCGGTCGACGCGCGCGCGGATGCGGTCGGGCGCTCGCTGGAGGAGCTCGGGCTGTATGCGCTCGGGCTGGAAGTCACGGCGATCCGCCGGCACGGCATCCGCGGCGTCGAACCCGACCCGCAGACCAAGCTGCGCGCGAGCGACATCGTCGTGCTGCGCGGGCTGCCCGAAGCGCTCGCGCTCGCGGAGGAGCGGCTGTCGCGGCATCGGCGCGAGCCGCCGGCCGCGCTCGCCTGAGTCGCGCTTCGATAACCTGACCCGTATTTATTCGAAACGGTGCCCGATCTTCGCGCACCGTTTTTTTCGGAGAGTTTCATGCCGCATTCGTCGCCGGGCGCACCGCTCGATCCGGTCGCCTTCATCCACAGCCAGATCCGCACCGTGCCCGACTGGCCGCAGCCGGGCGTGCAGTTCCGCGACATCACGACGCTGCTGCAGAGCCCGAAGGCGCTGCGCATCCTCGTCGACCTGTTCGTCGAACGCTATGTCGATGCGAAGCTCGACTACGTCGCGGGGCTCGACGCGCGCGGCTTCATCATCGCGCCGATCGTCGCGTACGAGCTGAGCGTCGGCTTCGTGCCGATCCGCAAGCTCGGCAAGCTGCCGTACAAGACGCGCTCGGAATCGTACGACCTCGAATACGGCAGCGCGACCGTCGAGATCCATGAAGACGCGTGCCGCCCCGGCGACCGCGTGATCATCATGGACGACCTGATCGCGACCGGGGGCACGATGATGGCGGGGCGCAACCTGCTGCAGCGGCTCGGCGCGGTCGTCGTCGAAGGCGCGGCGATCATCGACCTGCCCGATCTCGGCGGCTCGACGCTGCTGCGCAACGCGGGGCTGCCCGTCTATACCGTCACCGAATTCGCCGGCCACTGAACCACTGGAGCCGGCCCACGCCGCGAGGTCACGATGCCCAACTTCATGCTGTTTCTCGCCACGTCGATTGCGATCACGTTCGCACCGGGTCCCGACAACCTGCAGGTGCTCGCGCGCGGCATCTCGCAGGGCCGCGCGGCCGGCTTCGTCGCCGCGCTCGGCTTCACGGCCGGAATCCTGTTCCATACGACGCTCGCGGCGCTCGGCGTCGCGGCGGTGCTGCGCTCGTCGCCGGTGGCGTTCCAGACGCTGAAGCTCGCGGGCGCCGCGTACCTCGTGTGGATCGGCATCAAGGCGCTGCGCAGCCAGGGCCTCGCGAACGCGCACGCGCGCCCGCCGCAGCCGCTTGGCGCGATCTTCCGGCAGAGCGTGATCGGCAACCTGATGAACCCGAAGGTCACGTTGTTCTTCGTCGTGTTCCTGCCGCAGTTCGTCGATCCGCACGGCGTGCAGGGCGTGACGCTGCAGATGTTCGAGCTCGGCGCGTTGTTCATGCTGCAGACGGCCGCGATCTTCTCGCTGTTCGGCGTCGGCGCGGGCGCGATCGGCACGTGGCTGAAGCGCCGCCCGAAGGCCGGTGTGTGGCTCGACCGGATCGCCGGCGCGACCTTCATCGCGATCGGCATCCGCGTCGCGCTGAAGGACTGAGCCCGATGACGTTTCCGTGCATTGCGGCCGCGCGCCGCTTCGATCCGGCCGCGCACCTGCGTTTCGAGATCGCCGGCGTGGCCGTGGGCTGGGTGCGCCGCCAGGACGTCGCGAAGCTCGCGCGCTGGCCCGACGTGTTCGAGCTGACGGACGCGCGCGTCGTGCTGTCGGCGCGCTATGACACGGTGGACGCGCGCAGCATGGCGCTCGCGAGCGCGATCGGCGCGCTGGCGGCCGAAGGCGCGATTCCCGGCTGGCGCGACGAGATCTATGCGATCCGCAACCGCTTCGGCGATCCGCCGCTCGCGTACATCGAGCGCGCCGCGTCGCGCTTCTTCGGCACGCAGACTTATGCGGTGCACCTGAACGGCATCGTAGAATATGCGGCTGCGCCGGGTTCGTCCGCCGCGCCGCAGATGTGGCTCGGCCGCCGCAGCGCGACCAAGGCCACCGACCCAGGCATGCTCGACAACGTCGTCGCGGGCGGCATCGGCTGGGGCCTGGGCGTTCACGAGACGCTCACGAAGGAATGCTGGGAAGAGGCCGGCATGCCGGCCGAACTGGCGGCGCGTGCGATCGCGGGCCGCGCCGTGCAGGTACTGTGTTCGCTGCCGGAAGGCACGCAGTCCGAACTGATCTTCGTGTACGACCTGCCGCTGCCGCGCGACTTCGCGCCGCACAACCAGGACGGCGAAGTGGCCGAGCACCTGCTGGCCGGCGTGCCCGAGGTGATCGGCTGGCTGCGCGAAGGCCGCGCGACGATGGATGCGAGCCTCGCGATGCTCGACACGCTGCTGCGCCACCGCTGGCTATCGGCGGCGGACGCCGCGGGCATCGACGCGCTGTTCGCGCCGGCCGCCTGACGCACCACCTGGCGACCCACCTGAAGGCGCCGCCTGCCTGCCCGGGCTTGGGCCCCAGGGTGAGGCCGGACGAACGGCCTATTTGACGAATACCGAAACGAAGGGAGTAGCGGTCATGTCGACCGATCACAGCTTTATCTTGAAACTGTCGTGCCCCGACCGGCATGGCATCGTCCACGCGGTCTCGGGCTTCCTGTTCGAGCGCGCCAACAACATCCTCGATTCGGCGCAGTTCGGCGACAGCCGCACCGGCGAGTTCTTCATGCGCGTGCACTTCGTGCAGGACGGCGAGGGCGCGGATGCCGCGTCGGCGCTCGACACGCTGCGCGAGGAATTCGCGCCGCTCGCCGAGCAGTTCGGGATGCGCTGGGAAATGCACGACGCGGCCGTGAAGCCGCGCGTCGTGATCATGGTGTCGAAGATCGGCCACTGTCTGAACGACCTGCTGTTCCGCTACCGCACCGGCCAGCTGCCGATCGAGATTCCGGCGATCGTGTCGAACCACAAGGAGTTCTACCAGCTCGCCGCGAGCTACAACATCCCGTTCCATCATTTCCCGCTCGTCGGCGGTTCGTCCGATGCGGCGAAGGCCGCGCAGGAAGCGCGGGTGCTGGAAGTGATCGACGAACACCAGGCCGATCTCGTCGTGCTCGCGCGCTACATGCAGATCCTGTCGCCGAACATGTGCCAGCAGCTCGCCGGCCGCGCGATCAACATCCACCATTCGTTCCTGCCGAGCTTCAAGGGCGCGAAGCCGTACTACCAGGCGTTCGACCGCGGCGTGAAGCTGATCGGCGCGACCGCGCACTACGTGACGACCGACCTCGACGAAGGCCCGATCATCGAGCAGGAAGTCGAGCGCGTCGACCACAGCATGACGCCCGACCAGCTCACCGCGATCGGCCGCGACGTCGAGTGCGTGACGCTCGCGCGTGCGGTGAAGTGGCACGTCGAGCACCGGATCGTGCTGAACGGGACGAAGACCGTCGTGTTCCGCTGATCGGCTGATCGGTGATGCGCGCCGGCCGGCCTGCGCAGGCCGTCGGTTGCCGCAAACAAGAACGCCGCGCCCTTGACGGGGAGCGGCGTTTTTTTATCGCGTGATGCGCGGGGATCGGGTTGCGTCGGGTACGGCGCGTCAGATCAGCCGCAGCATGTACAGCTCGCGCTTCATGTACGCATAGAAGATCGGCGCGGCGATCACGCCCGGCAGCCCGAACGCGGCTTCCATGATCAGCATCGCGAGCAGCAGCTCCCACGCGCGCGACTCGATCTGGCCGCCGATGATCTTCGCGTTCAGGAAGTACTCGAGCTTGTGGATCACGACGAGGAACGCGAGCGACGCGATCGCGGTGCCCATGCTGACCGACAGCGACACCGCGACGATCAGCGTGTTCGAGATCAGGTTGCCGATCACCGGCAGCAGGCCGACGATGAACGTGACGAGCACCAGTGTTTTCGACAGCGGCAGCCGCTGGTGGAAGATCGGCAGCGCGACGAGCAGGTAGATGCCGGTAAAGGTCGCGTTGATCGCCGAGATCTTGATCTGCGCGAACACGATCCGGCGGAACGATTCGGCGAAGCGCGACACGCGCGTGACGAGCGCGGTCGACAGCGGCCGACGCACCTTGCCGTGCTCGACGCCGATCGCGATCATCGCGCCGATGATCATCCCGAACACCACGTGGCCGAAGCCGCGCGCGACGCTCTTGCCGCCTTGCTGGAGCTGGTCCATGTGCGAGTGCATCAGCAGCGCCGCCTTGGTCTTCATCTGTTCGACGTCGACCGGCAGCAGGTTCGCGATCCAGGCCGGCGTGCGGGCGCGCGTCTGCTCGACGATCTGCATCAGCTGGCCAAGGAGACTCTGCAGGTTCGGCACCGTGTGCTCGAAGTGGTCGATGATGCCGATCGTCAGGCCCGTGAGCCCGCCGACGATCGCGATCGACAGCAGCACGACGGCGACCCAGCGCGCGCGCATGCTCGTGGTGTGGCGTTCGATCACCGGGGCGATCGTATGGATCAGCTGATAGACCAGCATGCCGGCCAGCAGCCCGCCCAGCAGCTTGAGTTCGATGACGAGCACCATCGCGACGAGGGCGAACAGGTAGCTGCCGATCTCGATCGCCGACAGCTTCGGCAGGCTGAAGTCGCTCGTCAGCCGCACGCTGCGCAGGTGCGGCTCGCGGTTCTGCGCGTCGCGCGACTCTTGTTGCTTCTCCATCATGGATTCCTGTCGTTCGTGTGCCGTGCCGCGCGGTGGGCGACACGGCGGCGATCGCCCGGCGCCGCACCGGATTGGTGCGGATGGCGAACCTTACGACCGTAAAGTATAGCTTCCATTATGGTCTGCCACGGGGCTGTTTGGCTCGTGGTGTAAACGCAGAGGGGAAAACCGCAGAAGGGAAAACGAGGAGGCCGGCGCCGCCCCGCTGCCGGGCGCGCGCGGCCGGGCAGCCGCGCGCGGGAACGGAAAGTGTCAGCCGGCCGCCGCCTTGCGGGCCGGGCGCTTGAGCAGCGGCGCGAGGTACTTGCCGGTGAAGCTCGCCTTGGTCTTCGCGACCTGCTCGGGCGTGCCCTGCGCGATGATCTGGCCGCCGCCGGCCCCGCCTTCGGGGCCGAGGTCGATCACCCAGTCGGCCGTCTTGATCACATCGAGGTTGTGCTCGATGATCACGACCGTATTGCCCTGGTCGCGCAGCCGGTGGATCACCTCGAGCAGCAGCGCGATGTCGTGGAAGTGCAGGCCGGTGGTCGGCTCGTCGAGGATGTACAGCGTGCGGCCCGTGTCGCGCTTCGACAGTTCCAGCGACAGCTTCACGCGCTGCGCCTCGCCGCCCGACAGCGTCGTGGCCGACTGGCCGAGGCGGATGTAGCCGAGGCCGACGTCGAGCAGCGTCTTCAGCTTGCGGGCGATCACCGGCACCGCGCTGAAGAACTCGTACGCGTGCTCCACCGTCATGTCGAGCACTTCGCTGATGTTCTTGCCCTTGTACTGCACTTCGAGCGTTTCGCGGTTGTAGCGCTTGCCGTGGCACACGTCGCACGGCACGTAGACGTCCGGCAGGAAGTGCATCTCGACCTTCAGCACGCCGTCGCCCTGGCACGACTCGCAGCGGCCGCCCTTCACGTTGAACGAGAAGCGGCCCGGATCGTAGCCGCGCTCCTTCGCGGTCGGCACGCCCGAGAACAACTCGCGGATCGGCGTGAACAGGCCCGTGTAGGTGGCCGGGTTCGAGCGCGGCGTGCGGCCGATCGGCGACTGGTCGACGTTGATCACCTTGTCGAAGTGCTCGAGGCCCTCGATCGCCTCGTGCGGCGCCGGCTCGGCCGACGAGCCGTACAGGTGGCGCGCGACCGCGTGATACAGCGTGTCGTTGATCAGCGTCGACTTGCCGGAGCCCGACACGCCGGTGATGCAGGTCAGCAGGCCAACCGGCAGTTCGAGATCGACGTGCTTCAGGTTGTTGCCGTGCGCGTCGACGATGCGCAGCATCCGCTCGGGATCGGGCGCGAGCCGCTCGTCCGGGTATTCGATCGTGCGCTTGCCGACCAGATACTGGCCCGTCAGCGACTGCGGGTTCGACTGCACCTGCTTCGGCGTGCCTTCAGCCACGATCACGCCGCCGTGCTCGCCGGCGCCCGGGCCCATGTCGACGACGTAGTCGGCCGTGCGGATCATGTCCTCGTCGTGCTCGACGACGATCACCGAGTTGCCGAGGTCGCGCAGGTGCTTGAGCGTCGCGATCAGGCGGTCGTTGTCGCGCTGGTGCAGGCCGATCGACGGCTCGTCGAGCACGTACATCACGCCGGTCAGGCCCGAGCCGATCTGCGATGCGAGCCGGATCCGCTGCGCCTCGCCGCCGGACAGCGTTTCAGCGCTGCGCTCGAGCGACAGGTAGTCGAGGCCGACGTTGTTCAGGAAGGTCAGGCGCGCGACGATTTCCTTGATCACCTTGTCGGCGATCTCGCGCTTCGCGCCGTCGAGCGACAGGCCGTCGAAATAGCCGAGCGCGTCGCGCAGCGGCCAGCCGCTGATTTCATAGATGCCGCGCGCGTAGTCGCCGGTGCCGACCCGCACGTGGCGCGCCTCGCGGCGCAGCCGCGTGCCGTCGCACGACGGGCACGGCTGGTTGTTCTGGTATTTCGCGAGCTCTTCGCGCACCGCGACCGAATCGGTCTCGCGGTAGCGGCGCTCGAGGTTCGGGATGATCCCTTCGAACACGTGCTCGCGGATCGTCGTGCGGCCACGCTCGTTGATGTACGAGAACGGGATCGTCTGCTTGCCCGAGCCGAACAGCAGCACCTTGCGGATCTTTTCCGGCAGGTCCTCGAACGCGGCGTCGATGTCGAATTCGTAGAACGCCGCGAGGCTCTGCAGCATCTGGAAGTAGAACTGGTTGCGGCGATCCCAGCCCTTCACGGCGCCCGCGGCGAGCGACAGCGACGGGTGCGCGACGACCCGCTTCGGGTCGAAGAACGTGATCTGGCCGAGGCCGTCGCATTCCGGGCACGCGCCCATCGGGTTGTTGAACGAGAACAGGCGCGGCTCGAGCTCCTGCAGCGAGTACGAGCAGATCGGGCACGCGAACTTCGAGCTGAACAGGTGTTCGTGGTCGGTATCCATCTCCAGCGCGATCGCGCGGCCGTCGGCGAGGCGCAGCGCGGTCTCGAACGATTCCGCGAGGCGCTGCTTCATGTCCGGCCGCACCTTGAGACGATCGACGACGACGTCGATCGTGTGCTTGTCGTTCTTCTTGAGCTTCGGCAGCGACTCGACCTCGTAGATCTTCGCGACGCCTTCGTTCGCGGTGCCGCCGCCCGAGCGCACGCGAAAGCGCACGAAGCCCTGCGCCTGCATGTCCTCGAACAGCTCGGCGTGCTCGCCCTTGCGGTTCGCGACGACCGGCGCGAGGATCATCAGCTTGGTTTCCTCGGGCAGCGCGAGCGCCGCGTCGACCATCTGCGACACGCTCTGCGCCTCGAGCGGGATGTCGTGGTCGGGGCAGTACGGCGTGCCGACCCGTGCGAACAAAAGTCGCAGGTAGTCGTGGATTTCGGTGACCGTGCCGACGGTCGAACGCGGGTTGTGGGACGTCGCCTTCTGCTCGATCGAGATCGCGGGCGACAGGCCCTCGATCAGGTCGACGTCGGGTTTCTCCATCAGCTGCAGGAACTGGCGGGCGTACGCGGACAGGCTCTCGACGTAGCGGCGCTGGCCTTCGGCATAAAGGGTGTCGAACGCGAGCGACGACTTGCCCGACCCGGACAACCCGGTAATCACGATCAGCTTGTGGCGCGGCAGGTCGAGATTGACGTTTTTCAGGTTGTGGGTGCGTGCCCCACGGATACGGATCTGTTCCATGAACCTGGCGAAAATGGAGGGAACCAAACCTGCTACTATAACGGCTTTTCGAGGCCGTCGTTGGGGGCCCCCAGCCTTTGCAGCAGCTGGCAGCAAGGCGGTGTCCACGCCGGGAAGGCGGCCGCGCCGCACGGCGCGAGGCGGCCCGCAGGCTGCCTGCCCGACGTCCCGGAAAGCGGCCCCGGAAAGCGCGCCTGCCAGGCCTGCCGGGCCGGTGGCCCTGATCTTCCGCCGCCCGCCGCCGGGCGGACATTCCGATCATTCGAAATTCATTCCCGATGTCCAATCCGTCCGCCACGTCTTCCCGCATGAGTGCGCCCGAACTGCGCGCGACCACGTCGCTCGCGGCGATCTTCGCGCTGCGCATGCTCGGCCTGTTCATGATCATGCCGGTGTTCTCGGTCTACGCGAAAACCATCCCGGGCGGCGACAACGTGCTGCTCGTCGGCATCGCGCTCGGGGCGTACGGCGTCACGCAGTCGCTGCTGTACATCTTCTACGGGTGGGCGTCGGACAAGTTCGGCCGCAAGCCCGTGATCGCCACCGGCCTGCTGATCTTCGCGCTCGGCAGCTTCGTCGCCGCGTTCGCGCACGACATCACGTGGATCATCGTCGGCCGCGTGATCCAGGGGATGGGCGCCGTGTCGTCCGCGGTGCTCGCGTTCATCGCCGACCTGACCTCCGAGCAGAACCGCACGAAGGCGATGGCGATGGTCGGCGGCTCGATCGGCGTGTCGTTCGCGGTCGCGATCGTCGGCGCGCCGATCGTGTTCCACTGGGTCGGGATGAGCGGGCTGTTCGCGATCGTCGGCGTGCTGTCGATCCTCGCGATCGGGGTCGTGGTGTGGATCGTGCCCGACGCGGCGAAGCCCGTGCACGTGCCGGCGCCGTTCGGCGAGGTGCTGCACAACGGCGAGCTGCTGCGCCTGAACTTCGGCGTGCTCGTGCTGCACGCGACGCAGACGGCGCTGTTCCTCGTCGTGCCGCGCCTCTTGGTCGACGGCGGGCTGCCGGTCGCCGCGCACTGGAAGGTCTACCTGCCGGTGATGGGGCTCGCGTTCGTGATGATGGTCCCGGCGATCATCGTCGCGGAAAAACGGGGCAAGATGAAGCCGGTGCTGCTCGGTGGGATTCTGGCTATCCTGATCGGCCAATTGTTGCTCGGCAGCGCTCCGCATACCATCCTGATTGTGGCGGCGATCCTGTTCGTGTACTTCCTGGGTTTCAACATCCTGGAAGCGTCGCAGCCGTCGCTCGTGTCGAAGCTCGCGCCCGGTTCGCGCAAGGGCGCGGCCACGGGCGTCTACAACACCACGCAATCGATCGGGCTCGCGCTCGGCGGCATCGTGGGCGGCTGGCTGCTGAAGCACGGCGGCGCGAACACCGTCTTCTACGCGTGCTCGGGGCTCGTGGCGGCGTGGCTTATAATCGCGGCCAGCATGAAAGCGCCGCCGCGCAAGGCCTGAACCTTCTTTTCGGGCAGGCACCGGCGGCGCTCGCCGGCTTGCCCGGCGGGCCGCTCCGACGACATTCGCGGGCGGCCCGGCATCGAATTTACTGGAGAAACACATGGCATCCGTCAACAAGGTCATCCTCGTCGGCAATCTCGGCGCCGATCCTGAAGTCCGTTACCTGCCGAGCGGCGACGCGGTTGCGAACATCCGTCTCGCGACGACCGATCGCTACAAGGACAAGGCAAGCGGCGATTTCAAGGAAATGACCGAGTGGCACCGCGTCGCGTTCTTCGGCCGTCTCGCCGAAATCGTCAGCGAGTACCTGAAGAAGGGTTCGTCGGTCTATATCGAAGGCCGCATCCGCACGCGCAAGTGGCAGGGCCAGGACGGCCAGGATCGCTACTCGACCGAAATCGTCGCCGACCAGATGCAGATGCTCGGCGGCCGCGGCGGTTCGGGCGGCGGCGGTGGCGGCGGTGACGAAGGCGGTTACGGCGGCGGCTACGGTGGTGGTGGCGGCGGCCGCGGCGGCGAACAGATGGAACGCGGCGGCGGCGGTCGTGCCGGCGGCGCGCCGCGCGGCGGTGCAGGCGGCGGCCAGAGCCGTCCGAGCGCGCCGGCAGGCGGCGGCTTCGACGAGATGGACGACGATATTCCGTTCTAAGCGGAACGCCGGTTCCCGATGTAAAGAGGGGCCCGAATCTCCACGCTGAATCACTGGTTCAGCCTGGATCTTCGGGTCCTTTTTTCGTTTACGCGTTTTTTGGGCTTTGGGCGGAACGTGCCCGATCGGGCGTGAGGAGCGTCGTGGTGGCGTCGTGCAAGGCGGGGAGAAGCCGCAGGCGCCGGCCGCGTCGGATGGGCGCGACTTGAGAATGGACTCCCCCGTCAGCGGACGTTCGTCGTCGCGGGCGCGATGGCCCTGACGTCTGTTGTGCTTACGTGGCGAGCATGCCGACCGCAAACTTCAACCGACGCAACCGCGCCGGTGAGCAGGTTTCCTGAAGCCCTGCAACGGCCCATTCCCGACATGGGGGCCGTGGCATTCACACCCGAGTCGCCTGCTTCGGACGGTGCGAACCATGACAAGAGCGGCGCCGTGGCCGCCGCAGAACAGAACCGCTTACGCTTCCGTGACGATCGCGACCAGATTGCTGACGCGCTCGACGGATTTTCCACCCTTCGGCCAGCGGACCAGCGCGTCGCTACCGTTGATCGACAGGATCACGCCATCGCTGCGGTCCACGGCACCCGTGAACGTGACACGGTTTACTTTTGCCGACGGCGAAAACGAAGCCGCGCTGCGGCCCGGCAGCAGATCCATCAGGAACGAAAATACAGGGTACACGACTGCTCCTTCGCAAGCTTGAACTACGGGTTTTCCCTAGTTTAACAGTTCGGATGTTGCGTCGCAACATTAGCCCTTGTGCCCGTTCCTCGTGCGCGCGTCTTCCGTGGTGATTTCCAGTCGTTCGTCGCGCCGCTCAGCAAATCTCCCGGGCGGTTCGTGTATCTGATCGATGTCACGCGGCCGCCACGATTGACCGGCTAAGCTCGATTTTTCGACGTTTCGATCGAAGGAGACACAATGCGGCGGGTCGTATTCAACCAGAAGGGCGGGGTGGGCAAGTCGACGATCGTCTGCAACCTGGCGGCGATCAGCGCGAGCGAAGGGCTGCGCACGCTCGTCATCGACCTCGACGCGCAGGCGAATTCCACGCACTACCTGCTCGGCGACCGGGCCACCGACGCGCATCCCGGCGTCGCCGAATTCTTCGAGACCGCGCTGACCTTCAACTTCCGGCCGGTCGACGTCGCATCGTTCATCCATCCGACGCCGTTCGACGGGCTCGACGTGATGCCCGCGCATCCGGACCTCGACACGCTGCACGGCAAGCTCGAGTCGCGCTACAAGATCTACAAGCTGCGCGACGCGCTCAACGAGCTCGACACCTACGATGCCGTCTACATCGACACGCCGCCCGCACTGAACTTCTACACGCGCTCGGCGCTGATCGCGGTCGAGCGCTGCCTGATTCCGTTCGATTGCGACGACTTCTCGCGCCGCGCGCTGTACACGCTGCTCGAGAACGTGAAGGAAATCCAGCAGGACCACAACGCGGCGCTCGAGGTCGAAGGGATCGTCATCAACCAGTTCCAGCCGCGCGCGAGCCTGCCGCAGCGGCTGGTCGACGAACTCGTCGAGGAAGGGCTGCCGGTGCTGGCGTCGCGGCTCTCGGCATCGGTGAAGATCCGCGAATCGCATCAGCAGTCGACGCCGGTGATCCATCTCGAGCCGGCACACAAGCTCGCGCAGGAGTTTCGCGCGCTGCATCGCGAACTGGTCGGGTGAGAGTGTCGGCGCTGGCCCGGCCCGGCGGTTTATATACGATCATTGAATTCGTCATTAATAATCCCGGTAACGATTTCAAAATAAATCTGGAAAAACGATTACAGGGGAATCTGCCCTATTTTCCAATGCGCACCTGTTTTTCAAATAACCGGAATAATGACGGGGTAAATGTTACGGACGTCGCGGTGCGCCATGCCGTAAAAAAGTAAAAATCATTTCGGGACAAGGCGTTGCGACGTGGCCCCATTGTGTGCGGGCGCAGATGCGAGGAGATCAACCCGATCGATAAGGGTTTTTACCTACTATTAATGCCATTTAATTGACAATTAATCCATCTAGAATGGCAATCTTCAACTCCCCGCAGTCAATCGTGCCTGCGGGTTGTGAATAAGGAAGCGGACCTCGATCTGGCTTCCATTTTTTTCGTTCGTCTCTCGCATTGCTAACAGGAGCGTGCCCGATGTCCGTATTTGCCCCCGAAAAATTCGCCGCCGATTATCAGTCCGGAATTGCCGCCTGGTTCGCGATTGCGCGTCCGGCAATCAATGGTTTCGAGGCCGTCGTCGAACTCAACCTGCAAGCGGCCAAGACGGCGCTCGACGAATACGAGGACAAGCTGAAGAACGCGTTCAACGCGAGCAACCCGGCTGCGGGCTTCGCGCAGCAAGTCGCCGCACCGCAGGAAGCTGCCGGCAAGGCCGTCGCGTACGGTCGCCATCTGTTCGACATCGCGGTGTCGACGCAGGCCGAGTGGGCGAAGGTCGCGCAGGCGCAATACGAGCAGACCGACAAGCGCGTGAAGGAGGTGGTCGGCGAGCTGACGAAGCATGCGCCGGCCGGTTCGGGCGCGGTGGTCGCCGCGCTGAATTCGGCGCTGTCCGCGGCGACTGCCGCGGCAGACTCCGTGCGCGCAGCGACGGGGCAGGCAATCGAAGCCGCACAAAGCGGTTTCGACGCGGTCAGCGAAACGGCGACGCGCGGTGCCAAGCAGACGGCGGCTGCCGCACGCAAGGAAGCCGCTTCGCGCGAATCGGCTGCATGAGCGCGTGTCGCGCGCAGGCGCGACACCATTGATCGAACGGCGCCGGCGGGCGCCGGCCGCCGCGTGTGCCGCGTGGTGGCCGGCGGCGTCCGGCTCGCCGCAACGTGTCCGGGCCCGGCTGGAGCGGGCGAATGGGCGGCGCGCATGAAAGCGCGAGCCCTGAGCCGCATCGCGGGTCGTATGGCGCTCAAGCGCCGACGTCGGTCGCCGTGCCGCCCGGCCCCGGCACGCGATACAGCATGCAACACGGATCGACCCACTGATTTCGATGCAGGAACAAAACATGACGGACGTAGTGATCGTATCGGCCGCGCGGACCGCGGTCGGCAAATTCGGCGGCTCGCTCGCGAAGATCGCGGC
>NZ_QTQJ01000020.1:0-151949 GCF_003853795.1 Burkholderia sp. Bp8991
GGCATCTCGGGTGCGATCCAGCATCTGGCCGGCATGAAGGATTCGAAGGTGATCGTCGCGATCAACAAGGATCCGGACGCGCCGATCTTCGGCGTGGCCGACTACGGCCTCGTCGGCGACCTGTTCACGCTCGTGCCCGAAGCGGCCGCGGTGCTTTGAGCGATGCCGCTGTTCGAATTCGACGGCATGCGCCCGCGCGTCGATCCGTCCGCATACGTTCATCCGAGCGCGGTCGTGATCGGCGACGTGACGATCGGCGCGGGCTGCTACATCGGCCCGCATGCGAGCCTGCGCGGCGACTTCGGCGCGATCGTCGTCGGCGACGGCAGCAACGTGCAGGACGGCTGCGTACTGCACGTCGGCATCCGCGAGACGTGCCGGCTCGGCGTGAACAGCCACATCGGCCATGGCGCGATCGTGCACGGCGCGACGCTCGAGCCGGACACGATGATCGGGATGAACGCGGTCGTGATGGACGGCGCGACGATCGGCGCGACCACGATCGTCGCGGCCTGCGCGTTCGTGAAGGCCGGTTACGACGTGCCGCGCGGCGTGCTGCTCGCGGGGGTGCCAGGTCGTGTGGTGCGGCGGCTGAGCGACGCGGAGATCGACGCGAAGGCGAACGGCACGCGGATCTATCAGCAGCTGGCGGTGGATTGCTTGAGGGGGCTCCGGCAGATCGACGACGCGTAAGCGATGCGCGTTGTCGTTCGGGCGGCGGAGGCTTGGCCGGCGGCAAGACCATCGTGCATCAGCGTGAATACCGCAAATCCGTGCGCGCCGCGCGCCGCGCCGAAAGCGCGATGTCACACGGTTTATCGGGGTTTGTGCGGATGGCGATTCGACGTCGTGCATGCCGGTCGCGACGCACGCGCCGGATCGATTGCCTGATGCGGCGCCGTTGTCTTAAGATCGGCGTCACACCATCCCACCGCCTCCGGCGCCGAATGAAAACGACCCTACGCCTGCGCGTCGCCATTATCGCTTCGGCCTTCGCCGTCTATCACGTATTCATGCACATTCAGTGGGTCGCCAGCGGTTGCATCGAATTTCGCGGCAGCCGGCATTGCAGCTTCGAGAACAGTGAGAATTTCGAAGGCATGATGGACTTCGACCTGCTGCTGACCTGCGCGTGGGTCGCGGGGGCGATGATGGCGTGGTTCGCGGTCGCGCGGTCGTCGAAGAAACCGGGTTGACGTCGGGACGACACCGCCGAGGGCTTCGGATGCGCCGCGTGCGGCGGCGCGTTTTCGCCGTCAATGCCCGACGGCTGCCATCATTCGCGCCGAATGGCGTTCGCCTGTCGCCGCACCGACCGGTGCGGGCTCGTCCAGCGCTGCCAGTTCGCCGGGCGAGAGATCGATGTCCGATGCGACAACGTGTTCCTCAAGATATGCGATACGCCGGGTACCCGGAATGGACACCATGTTGCGGCTCTACGTCCACGCGATGACGATTTGCGCAGGCGTGACACCCTTCGACGCCGAGATTGCGGCGATTCGGTCGACCCGACCAGCCGACCAGCCGATGGCGGCACGCGCGACCCAGGCGCATACAGACGGATTCAGGCAATGCGTCCTATTGCCGTCTTTCAATCCGCCTTGCAAGCCGTTTCCTATCGACTAACATTTTCCGGTAGCGTCTGTTTTGCGGTTTGTCGGTCAGTCCCACTGAAACGGGAGATAAAAATGCCAGAAGAAATCGACCCGCGCCGGCGTGGCTTTGCGCGCTTGGCAGCCGGTGCGCTTGTTGCAGCGCAGTACGGGATGCTGCAATCCGCTCACGCACAAAATGCGCCGTCGGCAACACCGCCGCTGCCACCGATCAAGCCTGGAAGCCATCCGTCGTTCACGACGATCAAGCAGATCAAGGCCGGGTTGCTCAATGTTGGTTATGCGGAAGCGGGCCCGGCCGATGGGCCGCCGGTCATGCTGCTGCACGGCTGGCCATACGACATCCACAGCTTCGTCGACGTCGCCCCGGCGCTCGGCGCGCAGGGGTATCGGGTGATCGTTCCGTACCTGCGGGGCTACGGCTCGACCACCTTCCTGTCGGACCAGACGATGCGTAACGCGCAGCCGACGGCCGTTGCACTCGACATCATCGCGCTGATGGATGCGCTGGACATCCGGACGGCCCTGTTCGGTGCATTCGACTGGGGCGCGCGAACCGCCGATATCATTGCCGTGCTGTGGCCGGAGCGTTGCAAGGGGCTGGTATCGGTGAGCGGCTATCTGATCGGCAGTCAGAGCGCGGGAAAAATGCCGCTGCCGCCCGCCGGCGAGTTCCAGTGGTGGTATCAGTTCTATTTCGCGACCGACCGCGGCCGCGACGGCTACGAGAAGTACACCGAAGATTTCGTCAAGTTCATCTGGAAACAGGCGTCGCCGAAATGGAACTTCGACGACGCAACCTTCGCGCGAAGCGCGCCGGCTTTCCGAAACCCGGATCACGTCGCCATTACGATCCACAATTACCGGTGGCGGCAGGGCCTTGCGGTGGGCGAGGCGAAGTACGACGAATACGAGCAGCGGCTTGCATCCGCGCCGCCGATCACGGTTCCGAGCATCACGATGGAAGGCGACGCGAACGGGGCGTTTCACGTGCCGCCGGCCGTCTATCGGGCGAAGTTCACCGGCAAGTACGAGCATCGCACGATCACCGGCGGTATCGGCCACAATCTGCCGCAGGAGGCGCCGCAGGCATTCGCCCAGGCGGTGGTCGACGTCGGGCGGTTCTGACCGGCAGACCGCGCGGCGGGTCGTCCCGCCACTGCGTCATTGCGTGCGCACCGGCTCCGGCCGGTCGCGCAGGATCGCGAGCGACAGCGCCGCCAGCCCGCAGCTGGCGATGAGCATCAGCAACGCGCCCTTGCCGGCATGCACCATCACCCAGCCGCCGAGCGACGGAAACCCGAACGCGCCGATGAAATACGACGCGACGAACCAGGTCAGCACGCCATGCCGTTGCGCGTCCGGGCAATCGTTGACCGCCTGCGCCTGGATCACCGGATACATGAGGCCGTAGCCGGCGCCCAGCAGGACGGCCGCGACGGACTGCAGCGATGCGTGCGCGGCAGCGCCGAACATCGCGAGCGCGCCGAGCAGCATCAACATGAGCAGGCCCTTGGTCGCCGTTTCGGGGCGCGCCATCCTGACCCATCTCCCGAGCAGCCAGCGCGCGCTCACCACCGTCATCGTATAAACGCTGAAGAATGTGCCGGACCGCGCCTGCGTGCCCTGCATGAGCGACATCTGGAACGTCATCAGGCCGGAGAACACGCAGGTGCCGAGTGCGATCATCGCGATCGGCGCGGCGGCCCGCGTGCGCGAGATCGTGCGCAGCTCGCGCACCCACCGGCCGCCGGCGGCGGGGGCGGACGGACGCGGGCTCAGGCGGCCGAATGCTTCCAGCATCAGCGACGCGAGCGCGCACAGCGCGCCGACCGCGTAAAGCGTGTCGTCGATCGACCAGTGGAGCATGCGCATCGCATAGGAGGCAAACGCCGGGGATGCGCCGATTCCGGTCATCTGGAACGTCGCCGATCGGAAGAACCAGGTGCCGCGCTCCGCACCGCTGGTACGCTCGGCCAGCGACATCGGCGCGGCCAGGTGAAACGCGCCCCAGCCGAAGCCGACCAGGAAGCCGGACGGCAGGTCCGCATAGGGCGCGCGCCCGACGAGCGCGAAGCCGACGATGCCGGCGCCGATGCACAGTGACGACAGCGCGGCGATCCGTGTGGTGCCGATCTGCTGCGAGAACCAGCCGACGAACGACAAGCCGGCGAACGTGCCGACCGTCGCCGCGGCCAGTGCCGCGCCGGTATCGAGATCGCTGCCGCCGATCGCGCGAAAGCGCATCGACAGCAGGAAGGTTGCACCGTAGCCTCCCGCGGTGAGCAGGGTGCCGACGAGAAACAGCAACGCACTTTGAACGCGCATGACGGCTATCCGGGGCGACGGCGACGGTCGGGGTGAATCGTCGATTGCGAGACAGTATGAACCAGGACCGATGCGGGATGCCCGCATTCGTGATGCTGCATGCGTGCCGTCGGCTTTTGTCCGACATGGCTCGAACACGCTCGTCCGAGCGCGCCGTTGCGCATCGAAAGGCCTGCATCGGCGGGGCTGCAGGACGAGGTTGAATGCGTCGGGCCGGCACCGTTGCGCGCCGCGCGGCGCCTGGTTTTTTTCGACGCACGAGGCACCCGCGCGCACTTTGATTTCCCCTGTCCGCTGCACTAGATTCGAAACATTACGTGCCAGCGACTGCGCGAGGTGAAGCCATGACGCCGTGGGAGATCCAGGGAACCGAACTGATGAACTGCAATTGCTCATACGGTTGCCCCTGCCAGTTCAATTCGTTGCCGACGCACGGCAACTGCGAAGCGATGGGTGCGATTTCGATCGACAGCGGCCACTACGGCGACGTGGTGCTCGACGGTGTCCGGATCGCGGTCGTGTTCCAGTGGCCCGGGCCGATTCACGAAGGCCACGGCCGGTGCCAGCCGATCGTCGACGAGCGTGCGAGTCCCGCGCAGTGCGAAGCCGTGCTGAAGATCATGACCGGTCAGGACACCGATCCGTTCGCGACGATGTTTTCCGTGTTCGCATCGACGCTCGAGCAGGCCTACGAGCCGATCTTCGCGAAGATCGATTTCGACGTCGATGTCGATGCGCGGCGCGGCCGGATCAGCATCGACGGCGTGCTCGACATCGTCGGCGAGCCGATCCGCAATCCGGTGACGGGCGCCGAACATCGCGTGCGGATCGACCTGCCGCACGGCTTCGAATACGAGCTGGCCGAGATCGGATCCGGCACCGGCCGGTCGCACGGCCACATCCAGCTGGATCTCGAGCGGAGCTACGCGCAGTTCGCACGGCTGCACCTGAACAACCACGGGCTGATCCGGCATCGCGTCGCGGCATGATCCCCGTCGGCGAGCTGCTCGGACGCGAGCGCGTCGTCACGCTGCTCGGCATGACCGCGCTCGTCGGCGCGTGCTGGGCCTACCTGTGGACGGGGGCCGGCACCGGCATGTCGGCGCTGGACATGACGGCGGTCGCGCTGTTCCCGCATCGGCTGGCCGACGGCATGGGCGCCATGGATCCGTCGCTGGCGACCGTGATCCTGATGTGGTGGGTGATGATGATCGCGATGATGACGCCCGGCGCGGCGCCGGTCGTGCTGCTGTACCGGCGCGTGCTGCGCCATCACGATCGGGGCGATGCCGGGTCGGCATTCACGTCGACGTGCCTGTTGGCCGGCTATCTGGCCGTATGGCTCGCGTTCTCGGTCGGCGCGGCCGTGCTGCAGATGCTGCTGCAGCCAGCCGGCCTGATCTCCGGGATGATGCTGTGGTCGAAGAGCGCCGTGCTGTCCGCGATCGTCCTCGCGCTGGCCGGCGTCTATCAGTTCACGCCGCTGAAACAGGCCTGCCTGCGGCAATGCCGGTCGCCGGTTCGGTTTCTCGCGACATACTGGCGCCCGGGCATCACGGGCAGCTTCCTGCTCGGCGCGCGCCACGGCGCGTATTGTGTGGGCTGCTGCTGGCTGCTGATGGCGCTGCTGTTCGTCGGCGGCGTGATGAACGTCGTGTGGATCGTCGCGTTGTCGCTGTTCGTGCTGGTCGAAAAGGTGCTGCCGGGCGGCGAGCGGGTCGGCCGCGCACTGGGTGTCGTGCTGATCGGGTGGGCGGTCGCGACGTTGCTGGTGTAGGGGGTGCGTTCCATGCGTTACCCGCTGCAGCCGGGAGTCGGTTGATGAAGATTCGAAATATTGCCGTCGCCGTCCTCTGCGCGATGAACGTCGTCGCGACACCGGCGTATTCAGCCGGCAGCATGTCCGACATGAACATGGACATGGGCGACTCGAAGACGTCGGCGCCGGATGCCGCGCTGACCAACGCCGAAGTGAAACGGATCGATGCCGAGCACGGCATGGTGACGCTGAAGCACGGCGCGCTCCAGAACGTCGGGATGGCGCCGATGACGATGGCATTCAAGGCCGGCGACCCAGCGATGATCGCGTCGCTGCACGTCGGCGACAAGGTCAAGGTCCGGGTCGAGCGCGTGAACGGTGCGCTGACGATCGTGAAGCTCGAGAAGCAGCGGTGAGGTTCGCCGCGCGTGATGGCAGGCGAGACGGGCCAAACCCGAACGCTTCGGTCTGCATGCGGCACATCGTGCTCGGGAACGATCGCAGGTACGGCGCGTGAGGGGGCGCGTCCGGCGAGCATTCCGGGGAACGGTAGTCCTGTCAATCATGGCGTTGCGGGGGCAGGGCATAGGCTTCGCCAAGGTAGTGCCACTGCACCTGCTCAGCGGCCAGCCAGTCGAATGACGGTGCGCCGAAGCGTTCCCCGATTTGATAGCGCTCCGCAATGTTACGGCGGGCGGGGATCAGTTCGGCTTTGGGGGCAGAGGGTGGGCCGTACAGCGCGAGCCAATAGCCATCGCGTGGTACTGGATTGTCGCCCGTGACAACCATCGTGCTATGTTCTCGTGCCGCCACGGCATACCCGTCCGGAATGAATTCCCGGCCTTGCTGCGCCACACTCTTTTGCGGCTTGGGGGGCGGTGTCACGGCCTTTGCGCCGTCGATCAGCGTCTGTGCTTTACCATCCCATTTCGGCAACGGGGCGGGTGGCAGCGGGAGTACCTTGTCAAGATTCGGCAGCTTCAGGCGACCCTGATAGAACTCGAGCGCATCCCCGAGCTTGCTGTAACGTTCCGCACGCGCTTTGTCGATATGCCCGACCAGGTTGGTTCCATCGGTAAGGTCCATTCCATCGAATTCGGTGAAAAGCTTATTTGCGCATTCAGCGGAACCTAGCTTGACCCCTTGATGAAGAACATGAAGCGCACGCAGCTTCGCTTCAGCAGTTTGTGGTCTCGCGTAGACGTGTCCTAACTCTTTCGCAGCAGTTCCATATCCCTGCGCGAGCGCACATTCCAGCATTTGCGTCGCGATAGGCAAATTTCCCCAGAATTCACCGCCGGGGTCGTCATATGCAGCATCTGTCTTTGTTCCAATGAACGTTTGTGCGGACGGGCTGCCCATATCAGCCGCGCGCTGGAAGAAGGCATAGGCACTGGTGGCATCGCCACCTTTAACCAGCCCGTTCTGATGGTAGACCCCCATCATGTCGTAGGCGTCAGGCACACCCAGTTTCATCGCTTTTTCCACCCAGCGGATAGCGGCTTCAGGATCATGGGTTGGTACGCCCTGACGATCGCTCAATAACAGTGAGGCGATATTGAGCATGGCCTTCCAGTGATGGCGCTCGGCAGCCTGCGAGTAGAGTTGGTAAATCTTCGGGTAATCGCGCTTATCGTAGTCAATGTTCGGATTATCAAGCGCCAGCGCCTGCTGAAACCACAATTCAGCCTGGGGGTCGACAGGCGGTACGTGTTGGGCCTGATACACGCACGCGAAGGATTTGCGATGAGGGCTGAATAACGGCAGTTTCTCGTAACGGGGCAGGTCGGACACGGAGGCACTCAGCTGGCTGGTCTGGGCTGAAAAAGGGCTGGCTTGCGAATTGGCGGCCAGCAAGCAGAGGCTGGCGAATAGAAATCGCAGAACGAGGGTGATCAGTTTCGCGTTGGATCGATTCATCTCAAGTAAGGGCCGATGTGTCTGACGTCGATGGAATAGTCGCGAAAGCGCCAGTTTCCGCCGCGAGGTACGCGGAAACCGCATGCGTGACGATGTTCAGGAAAGCCGCAGCGTCGATCGATGTGCTGAGCACTAATACCGTTTGTCACCGGAATATCCGCCGGCTTCCGCAAAATTCAACTCGACGCCATTCCCGGCCGGATCGGTGAAAAAGATCTGCAGCTGGCTCGTGACCGGCACGTACCGGCGCGCGTACCGGACCTGCGCGTCGCCAAGACGCCGCTCCATGTCCGCGGCATTCGCGCATGCAAACGCCACATGGTCGAACGTATTGACGACGTGCGCCGGCCGCGCCTCGCCGGGCCGCGCTTCCGACAGGTGGAGGGTCGCCTGCGCCCCCGCGTAGAGCCAGTAGCCGCTGCTCTGGAACGGCGGTCGATACCCGGGTTCGAGGCCTACGACGTTCATGTAGAAGTCGCGCAGCGTATCGAGCGTGGCCCGATCCGCGCGGAGGTTGTAATGATCGAATCCGATGACTGGCATGGCAGGTTGTCCGGTTCGCGCAAGCGGCGCATGGCACAGCATCGCGCAGCGCGGGGCATCCTGTCACCCCCGAACGCCTTTGACCGCCGCGGCCGGACGCGCGAGCCCGCGTGCCGGCAGCGGCGTCGACATCACGATCGACGTGCGCGTTTCGCCATACAGGTTGATGCGCTCGATCAGCTGTTCGAGATGCGCCATGCTGACGGCGACGAACCGCATCACGTAGGAATCCGCGCCGGTCACGTGATGGCACTCGACCACTTCGGGAATGGTCTCCAGCAGCTTCAGGAATTTCGCCTTCGCCGGCTGCGGCACCGTGATGCCGATCAGCGCGCTCACCGGGTAGCCGGCCGCGGCCGGATTGACCCGCGCCGTATAGCCGTCGATCACGCCGCCCGATTCGAGGCGCTTCACGCGTTCCGTGACCGCCGGCACCGACAGGTGAACCTGGCGTGCCAGATCCGTGTAGCTGATGCGGCCGTTGGCCTGCAGCAGCGCGAGTATTTTCCAGTCGAGTTCGTCCATCGCGGCGGAGTTTTTAAGGTGAAGCGGCTATTTTTCCTTAAAAACCGCCTTCAGCGGCGACCGGAGTTTCCCTACGATGACGGTTCAACGCATTGCATGTCGCGAGGAGCCGGCCATGTTGTTCATCAAGTCCGTCGTAATGGGATTGTCGATCGCGGTGCCGGTCGGCCCGATCGGCATGCTGTGCATCCAGCGCAGCTTGAGCCGCGGCTTTCACGCGGGGTTCGCGACGGGCATCGGCGCCGCGTGCGCCGATGCGATCTACGGGCTGCTCGGCGCGCTGGGCGTCGCCGGCATCGTCATCGCGTTCCCGATGCTGACCGTCGCGCTGAAAATCGGCGGCGGCGCGTTCCTCGTGTGGCTGGCGTGGTCGATCGCGCGGCAGGCGCCGGCGGCGTCGACCGCATCGGCGGCGGTTCGAGACCTGCCGCGCACGACCGTGCTGCGCGATTTCCTGACGACTTTCGGCCTCACGCTGTCGAACCCGATGACGATCCTGTCGTTCGTCGGGATCTTCGCGGCGCTCGGCCCGCTGGCGGGCACGCATGAAGGCTCGATGGGAGCGACCGTGGCGCTGATGGTTGTCGGCGTGTTCCTGGGTTCCGCGACGTGGTGGCTGTGCCTCAGCAGCGCGACCGCCGCGCTGCGCACGAAGATGTCGCTGACGTTCATGCACCGGCTGTCGCGCATGTCGGCCGTCGTGATCGCCGCGTTCGGCGCGATCCAGTTGATCGCGGGCGTGCGGGGCGTCGCAGGGGCCTGACGCGTAGCGCGGTGCGAGCGAACGCGATCGCGCGATCGCTCGCTTGCGGCCGACGACATCCGGCACCCGTACACCCGTCGGCATCGCCACCCGCGCACCTGGGTGCCGATGCACCGGCCACCCCGCTCAGAACGTATAGCTGACCTTGCCGAACGCCGTGCGGCCGAGCGTGTTGTAGCCGTACGCGGTCATGTACTGACGGTCGAACAGGTTCGACAGCGTGGCGGACACCGTCAGGTGCGCGCTGATCCTGTACGACGCGCGCAGGTTCACGCTCAGGTACGACGGCAGGTACGTCGTATTGGCCGGGTCGTCGAACGTCGTGCCGCCGTAGCTCAGCGACACGCCCGTGCTCAGCGCGTGCAGATGGAATTCGTCCCACGTGTGGTCGACGTTCACGCTGACGGTCTGGCGCGGCCGGCGGTTGAGCCAGCTGTCGTTGGTCTCGTCCTGCGGATTCAGGATCCCGATCGCGACGCTGACAGGTGTATAGCGGCCGATCGTGCCCTTGTACGACAGGTCGATGCCGCGGATATGCGCACGGCCGATGTTGATCGGCGAGAACGTCGCGGGGTTGTACGCGATCAGGTTGCTGACGCGCGTGTCGTAGATCGCGGCGCTGAACGTGCCGTACGCGGTGTTCGCGTCGAACGCGGCCTCGACCGAATCGCTGCGTTCCGGGTTCAGGTCGGGATTGCCGTAGCCCGGGTAGTACAGGTCGTTGAACGACGGCAGGCGGAACGCATTGCCGTACGACACGCGCGCCGTATAGACCGGCGTAATGGCCCACGACAGCGCGGCGTTGCCGGTGTTCACGGCCTTCCCGGCAATGATCTCGTGGCGGCCCGCGACGAACATCGTCACGCTGCCGAGCGTCGCCGACTGATGCATCGAGAACGCGGAATCGTTGCGCGTCGGCACGCCGTCCGGCACGTCGACCGGCAGGAACGCCTGTTCGCGCGTGAAGTCGTACGCCACCTTCGTCTCGCCCGACAGCGGCAGGCCGAACAGATGGAAGCCGTGCGCCTGATGGGTCAGCGACGTCGACGAGCTGATGCGCTGCGAGTTGATCTGGTCGGTCGGGATGGCCGGGTCGCTCGCGTACAGGAACTGGCGATCGTTCGCATAACCGAACGACTGGTCGAACTGCGTGTCGGGCGTGACGTCTAGATGGAACGCGAGGCCGGTCGTCAGCTGATGATCGAGCTCGCGGTTCGCAAAGCCGGCGTTGTCATAGGACAGGTCGGAGCGGTGGTACAGCGCGAACGTCGAGATCGACCAGTTGTCGCGCGCATAGCCGAGGCGCGCATCGAGGTCCTGCGCGTGATACGGATTGCGGCCGTCTTCGTGGTAGGGCAACACGGGCCGCGTTGCGTCGATGCCCGCCGTGTTGTAGTCGTGCAGGCCGAGTGTGTAGGTGAGGCCGCCCAGCGCGGCGAGCGGCCCCGTCGACGGCACGGTGCCCGACGTGCGCAACTGCGTGTCGAAGGTCTTGTTCGAGCCGCCGCCGAACGACACGGTGGTCTGGTTCGGCTGGCCGGCGGCGCGGCGCGTGAACAGCTGCACGACGCCGCCCATCGCGTTCGCGCCGAACGACGCGGCGGCCGGCCCCGAGATCACCTCGACGCGCTCGAACGCTTCGGTCGGCAGGTCGGCCCACGGCGCGATGCCGGTGGTCGGCGAGCCGATCCGGATGCCGTCGATGAACACCGCGACCTGGCTGGCCGACGAGCCGCGGATGCTGACCGACGCCGACGAACCCGGGCCGCCGTTCTGCGAGACGGTCACGCCCGGCAGCGTCGCGAGCGCCTGCGTGATGCTCGGGTCGCTCGGCGACAGCCGGTCGAGATCGGCGCGCGTGAGCACCTGCGTCGTCGCATAGCGCTGGTCGAACGACTCGGGCAGATGCCGCGTGTCGGTCACGCTGATCGTCGGCAGGTCGGCGCCTTCGGCGGGTTGGGGCGGCTGCGCGGGCGGCATGTCGCCGGCGGCGTGGGCGATCGGGGAGAGCAGCGCCGTGGCGGCGGACGTGGCGAGAAGGTGGCGAAGATTCATGAGGCAGCGAGCGTGATCGTGTTGCGGGTACGGCGAGCGTAAGCGGGCGGCGGCGGGTACCGCCTGGTTATCGTCGGTCTATCGCGGGACCGGGCAGCGTGGGCGGCATTCACGCGTGTCGTCATGACGCGTGCCGCACGACACGGCACGGCACACGCGTGCGGACACGCCGCGCGGACTGGCCGCGCAACGGCACGACGCTTCCGGCGTGGAAGCGGAGGCGGAAAGATCGGACATCTGAAGGGTCCTGAGGTCGGGCCGTCCATGCAACGGGGCGACCGCCAAAGGCGGTGCTGGCGCATCGGGACACCCCGCCCGGTGCGGCTGCTTGGACCTCGGGTCGATGGCAGGTCTCCTGGCTCGCGGGTCGCGATTCGCACCGGCCTTCCCGGTTTCCCAGTGGCATGGGGTGGTGCGGATTCGCCGCTCACAGTTGCGGGGGCAGCCGCAGATTCGAGGCACGGCCTCTCCTGCGTTCCCTTTTGATCCCGTTCCCGGGAACCATCAGCGCGCAAGCGTAATGGCGAGCGCGCCGGCGCGTCAATTATCGAAGTGCGCAGGGATGCGAAAAAACGTCAGTGTTCGCCGGATGCTTTCGAAATCATTTCAATTCGAGCCTTCGCACCGCGTTTCATGTCTGACGAAACGCACCGCCGGCGGCGCTGCAATCGCGCCGGAACCGGCTCGGCGCGATGCCCGTCCATCGCACGAACGCCCGCCGAAACGCTTCTTCGCCACCGAACCCGAGATGCGCGGCGATCCGCGCGACCGGCCAGTCCGACTCGCGCAGGCAGCGCCGCGCGACGTCGGCGAGGCACTGTTCGCGCAATGCGTGATAGCCGCTGCCTTCGGCCGCCAGCCGCCGCCGCAACGTCGCTTCGCTGACGCCGAGCCATGTCGCCAGCGCCGCGAGCGCGGGCAGCGCCTGTTCACGCGCGAGCGCCGCATCGAGAAAGCCGCGCACCTGCTGCGCCCATGACACGACGGCCGGCGCGGCATCGATCAGCCCAAACGGAAAATCGACGAGAAACGCGGCCAGCTCGCCCGGCTGGCGGATCACGCGTGCATCGAGCCGCACCGCGTCGAACGCGAAGCCGTAGGTCTTGCGGCCGACGTCGACCGGCGCGTTGAACAGCCCGAGCAGCGGCATCGCGTCTTCGCGGCGCGGATGGCCGAGCCAGACTTCGTCCGGCCGCAGCGGCTGCCCGATCAGCCAGCCGAACAGTTGCAGATAGCAGAACAGCCCCGTCAGGTCGACGAGGCACGCGGCGGGGCTGCGCGTGCGGCGCAGCGAATCCATCCGGAACGTCGCGCGTCCGTCGCGCACCGCGAGCGACAGCGCGCCGGCGCGCGGCGTCAGCATCTCGCAGAACTCGGCGGCGCAGCGGATCGCGTCGGCGAGCGTCGCGCAACTGAGCAGGCACCGGCACATCAGGTCGACTTCCTGCTTGCGCATCGGCGGATGGCCGTCGCCGCGCGCGACCTGCGCCTCGAGCCGCTCGATCGCGTCGCGGTACAGCGCGACGAAGCCGCCGGGTGTCGTCGTCGACGCAGCAGCAACGGCGGGCGGCGCAGGCCGTTGCGCCGGCGGCACGCCGCTGCGCGCCAGTTCGTCGAGCAGACGGGCACCGAAGCCCGGCAGCACGCGGCCGCGTGCCGGCAATGCACGCTGTTTCATATGTCTCCCGGTTTGAGCGTCCTGACAGGGGCCGGTGAGCGTGCCGGTAGGGGTTCGCCGACCGCCGCCACGCAAGAATGCTATCCACGCCGGCCGCTTCCGGCCTCGCCGGAACAGCGTAGGCGGCCGGCATCGCATCCCGCCACGAACCACCCGAGACGACCCGCGAATGATCCAGATCGTAGACGAAATCACCCTCGCGCCCGAGCGCATTCCCGACGTTCTCGCGCTGCTGCGCGACCGCTATTTGCCGGGCCACGCGGCACGCGGACTGACGGCGGCCGGCCGCTGGGTGTCGCCGCCCGTCGCGGTGCCGGGGCAGCTGAGCACGCTGTGGCTGACGTGGCAGGTCGCCGATGCGCCGTCGTACTACCGGATGCGCGCGTTGACCGACGGCGACGTGGTTGCGTTCTGGATGGCCGTCGACGCACTGTGCGACGCCCGCCGCCGCCATGTGATGACGGATGCCGATGCGCCGCTGCCGGCCCTGACGGAGGTCGACCATGCGGCATGACACGGCCCAGATTTTCGTTTCGGCGACCGGCGATGCCGGCGCATTCGAGCACGCGTTGCGCGAAGCCGCGCAGGCGTTGCCGGGCGCGACCCGCGTGGCGCTCGCGCGCAATCTCGACGGCTGCTGGGGCGCGGGCGACTACACGCTCGACGTGCTGCGCGACGAACGGGCGACCGGCCACGCGACGGATTTCGCCGCGCTGGCCGGTCTGCCGGGCGTCGTGCGGATCGACGGCGCGGCGTGTCATGCGATCGGCGGCGGCCTGCGCGAACCGGCGCTGCGCGACGGCATATGGCGCACGCTGATGCTGCGCGTGCGGCCCACGGCCGGCGAAGCGCAGGTGCGCGATCTCGAGCGCGAACTGCTGCGCATGCCGGCATTCATGCCCGGCATCCGCAACTGGCGGCTGAGCCGGATCGTGACGCCGGGCATGTGGACCCACGTCTGGCAACAGGAATTCGCGCACGTCGGCGACCTGCTCGGCGAATACCTGCTGCATCCGTATCACTGGGGCTGGGTCGACCGTCGCTTCGACGCCGAAAGCCCCGACTGGACGGTCGAGGCGATCTCGCACGCGTTCTGTCCGCTCGCGTCGAGCCTGCTGGCCGACACGGCGGCGTGACGCGCGACGCGCACGCGACCCGCCGCAATGCAAACGACAACACCGGAGACACCACCATGCGAGCCTTGCTGATCGACCGCGTCGGCCATTCCGACGCGCTGCGACTGGCCGACGTTCCCGCCCCGAAGCCGGGCCCCGGCGACGTGCTGATCCGCGTCGCGTACGCGGGCGTCAATCCCGCCGACTGGAAATGCCGCGAAGGCTATCTCGGCGCGTTCATGCAAATGACGTTTCCGTTCGTGATCGGGTTCGACGCGGCAGGTGTGGTGGCGGCGGTCGGCGACGGCGTCGAAGGTGTCGCGCCCGGGATGCGCGTATTCGCGCAGACCGACGTCGGCGCGGGGCGCTGGGGCGCGTATGCGGAATACGTCGCGGTGCGGCACGACTCGGTCGTGCGCCTGCCCGACGCGGTCGGCTTCGCGGAAGCGGCCGCCACGCCGACGCCCGCGCTGGCCGCATGGGCCGGCCTGTTCGACGACGGCGGGCTGCGGGCCGGGCAGACCGTGCTCGTGCACGGCGGCGCGGGCGCGGTCGGCACCTTCGCGATCCAGCTTGCCGCCCAGGCCGGCGCACGCGTCGTGGCGACGTGCTCGGCGCGCAACCGCGCGAGCGTCGAAGCGCTCGGCGCGGCGGCGAGCATCGACTATCGCGCGCAGGACATCGCGACGGCCGTGCGGGCGTGGGCGCCGGGCGGCGTCGATCTCGTGCTCGATGCGGTCGGCGGCGACACGCTGCCCGCCGCACTCGACCTGCTGGCGCCGGGCGGCACGCTCGTGACCATCATGACGCTCGCGCCCGGCGATGCGCAGCGGCTGGCCGCGACGGGCGCGGAGGCCGCGCGGCGCGGGCTGCGCACCGCGATGACCTACAGCCGGATGCCGAGCGGCGCCACGCTTTCATCGATCGCCGAGCGGCTCGGCATGCGCACGCTGCGCGTGCCGCGCTTCGACAGTTTTCCGCTCGAACAGGCGGCGCGCGCGCTCGACCTCGTTCAAACGGGCGACGCGAAAACCAAGTTCGTGCTGCACGTTGCGGATATCGCGGGCTGACGCATAACGACCCCGACACACCATCATCTACACCGGAGACATCATGACCGACCACCGAACCGCGACGCTCGCGGGCAAATGCGCGCTCGTGACGGGCGCGAGCCGCGGCATCGGCCGCGCGATCGCGCAGCGCCTCGCAGCCGAAGGCGCGACCGTCGTCGTGACGGCGCGCAGCCTCACGCACTCGGCGACGACCGCCGGCACGCTCGCCGAAACGGTCGCGCTGATCGAGCAGGCCGGCGGCCGCGCGATCGCACTCGCGGCCGACCTGTCGAAGCCGGCCGAGCGCGATGCGCTCGTCGCGCGCGCGGCCGAGGCGGCCGGCGGCCTCGACATCCTCGTGAACAACGCGGGCGTGGCCGACTACGCGTGCATCGACGCGATGCCGATGACGATGTTCGACGCGACGATCGAACACTACCTGCGCATTCCGTTCGCACTGAGCCAGGCCGCGATTCCGCTGATGCGCGCGCGCGGCGCCGGCTGGATCGTGAACGTCGGCTCGGTCACCGCGCTCGCACCGCTGCGGCCGTTCGACGACTTCGCGCGCGCGGGCGGCGCGACCGTCTATGCGGCGGTCAAGGCCGCGCTGTCGCGTTTCACGCAGGGGCTCGCAGCCGAACTCGAAGCCGACGGCATCGCGGTGAACCTGGTCGCGCCGAGCACCGCGATCCGCACGCCGGGCGCGGCCCGCTATATCCCCGAAGGCTATCCGACCGAGGACGTCGCGTATCTGGCGGAAACCGCGCTCGCGCTGTGCAGCCTGCCGGCGCGCGAGCGCACGGGCCTCGTCACGCACAGCCTGCATTTTCCGATGTCGCAGGGGCTCGCGGTGCGCTCGCTCGACGGCCGCACGCCGTTGCCGCCGCCCGAGATTCCGGCGTACGCGCATCCCCATATCGACCCGGCAGGACTGTGACATGACGAACCCGATTCGCTTCGACGGCGGCACCGCCGTGATCACCGGCGCGGCCAGCGGCATCGGCAGCGGGCTCGCGCGCCACGCGGCCGTGCTCGGGATGCGCGTGGTGCTGGCCGACCTCGACCCGGCGAAGCTCGACGCATTCGCCGCGACGCTCGACACCGACGTGCTGTGCGTGCCGACCGACGTGAGCCGCCCGGAAGCCGTCGACGCGCTGGCCGACGCCGCCTGGCGGCGCTTCGGCGGCGTCGACCTGCTGTTCAACAACGCGGGCGTGATGGCGACCGGCTTCAGCTGGGAAATCACGCCGGAGCGCTTCGAGCGCAGCGTCGCGATCAACGTGCACGGCGTGATGAACGGGATCCGCAGCTTCGTGCCGCGCATGCTCGAGCGCAACGTGCCGGCGCGCGTCGTCAATACCGCGTCGGTCGGCGGGTTCCTGCCGAGCCCGCTGATGTCGCCTTACTCGGCGACGAAATTCGCGGTGGTCGCGCTGACCGAATCGCTGTACGGCGAACTGAAGATGCTCGGCGCGCCGGTCGGCGTGTCGCTCCTCGCGCCGGGCCCGGTGCAGACGGGCATCTTCAACGACCCGTTCGGCGCCGCGCACGACCGGCCCGAAGTACAGGGCTTCGTCGATACGATGCGCGCGATGCTGAACGCGCACGGGCTCACGCCCGACGTGTTCGCGGCGCGCGCGTTCGACGGCATTCGCGACGGGCGCTACTGGCTGATTCCGCAGCCGGAGACGCTCGACGGCGCGCTGCAGCGGCGCACCGCGGACATCCTCGCCGCGCGCGATCCGTCGCTGCCGTCGTTGTGATGGCGTGACGCGGGCCGGCCGACCGACGCGGCCGGCTCACGCAGCGTGACCCGCGTTACATATGCATGCCGCCGTGCGTGCGGCCGCTCGGGTCGCCGCCGCGATCGGGCGGCGTATTGTTCTGATCGATCTTCGCGAGCACGAAGCCGGCATGCGGCAGCGCGGCGGGCGAACGGTTGGCTGCCTGCGCGACCGAGGCGTGCGGTGCGTGCAGCAGCGTGGCGGGAAAACCGGATGACGTCACGCCCGGTTGAGCGAACGCCGAAAGGGATGCTGCCGCGAGGGCGGCGGCGACGATCGCGTGCGTGTTCATGGTGACTCCTTCTTCACGACTGACTGCGGGACAACGCATTCAGTCTAGGGCGCGAAACTTAACGCGGCGTGAAGGAGCGGCGGCGCGCGGATGACAGGATGTTCATGCGGTCATCCGCGCGACGCGACGCATTACGCGGAGGCGGATACCAGCGCGCAGAAGTTCTCGAGATCGACGTTGCCGCCGCTGATCACGATGCCGACGCGCTTGCCTTGCAGTTCGTCCTTCATCCGGCGCGCGGCCGCGAATGACAGGC
Organism: Burkholderia sp. Bp8991; assembly: GCF_003853795.1. NCBI lineage: Bacteria > Pseudomonadati > Pseudomonadota > Betaproteobacteria > Burkholderiales > Burkholderiaceae > Burkholderia > Burkholderia sp. Bp8991. The sequence goes on from NZ_QTQJ01000020.1 coordinate 17,684, forward strand.
AGCCGGTCGGCTCGACGACAATCTTCATACGGGTCGCGAAGAAGCGCATGCAGTCGACCAGCTCCGCGTCGGTCGCGGTCAGGATGTCGTCGACGTCGCGCCGCAGGATCGGGAACGTCAGGTTGCCGAGGTGCTGCGTCTGCGCGCCGTCGGCGATCGTGCGCGGCGTGTCGATATGGACGATCGACCCGGACCGGAACGATTGCTGGCCGTCGTTGCCGGCTTCCGGCTCGACGCCGTACAGCTTCGCGTGCGGCGACAGCGCGCGCGTCGCGAGCGCCGTGCCCGACAGCAGGCCGCCGCCGCCGAGCGGCGTGAAGACCGCGTCGAGCGGCCCGACTTCGTCGAACAGTTCCTTCGCCGCCGTGCCCTGGCCCGCGATCACGTCCGCGTGGTCGTAGGGCGGCACCAGCGTGAGCCCGTGTTTTTCCGCGAGTTCGCGGCCGATCTGCTCGCGGTCCTCGGTATAGCGGTCGTAGGTCACGACGTTGCCGCCGTAGCCGCGCGTCGCGGCCATCTTCGCGGCCGGCGCGTCCTGCGGCATCACGATCGTCGCGGGGATGCCGAGGATGCGCGCCGACAGCGCGATCGCCTGCGCATGGTTGCCGGACGAGAACGCGACGACGCCGTGGCGCCGCTGCGTCGCGTCGAAGCGCGACAACGCGTTGAACGCGCCGCGGAACTTGAACGCGCCCATGCGCTGCAGGTTCTCGCATTTGAAGAACACCTGCGCGCCGAGCGCTTCGTCGATCGTGCGCGACGTCATCACGGGCGTGCGGTGCGCGTGGCCATCGAGCCGCGCCGCGGCGGCCGCGACGTCGTCGTAGGTGGGGAGGGTCGGAGTGTTCATGAGTCGCTCGTCGGAAGAGTCAGTCAACAGGTAAGCGGGGCGCGCCGCGGGCACGCATCATTTCGCATCGTTGTATACAGTGGCGCGCGACACGCCGAGGTGTTGCGCGACGATTTCCATCGCGCGGCGCACCTCGAGGAAGCCGTCCGCCTTCAGCGCCTGCATCAGCTCGCGGCGCTGGTCGGTCTTCAGCTCGCGCGGCGTGGTCGCGAGGCGCGTCGCGAACGCGTCGATGCGCTGCCGGATCGCGTCCGCGCCGGCCGGGTCGAGCGTTTCGGCGACCGGCGCGCCTTCGGTGCTGCAGAACTGGTTCAGCATCCCCTGGAAGCCGCGGAACAGCGTGACGTCCGCGTTCAGGCACAGCGCGGCCACATAGCGGCCGCCCGAGTCCTTGATGCCGATCGACGTGCTTTTCGCGGTGCGGCCGTCGGCGAAGCGGTTCGCGTAGTTCGCGAGCACCTGCGGGAAGTCGTCGTCCGCGATGCGGGCGAGCCCGAGTTCGGTCGCCGGATCGCCGATCGCGCGGCCCGACAGGTTGTTGTGGATCGCGAGGATCGCGTGCTCCGGCGTGCGCAGGTCGTGCACGACGACTTCGGTGAACGGCGCGAACATCGCGCCGAGCCCTTCGGCGATGCGCAGCACCTGCTCGATCAGCGACGCCTGTTCCGAATGCGGCCTGGGGCGGGGCGTGGTCATGCGCTGGCCTCGAGCGCGGGCGCGCCGGTCGTTTCCGGCCGCGTGATGTCGGCCAGCAGCGGGCGGGCGATCCGCACGTAGTCGGACGCGTCGAGCACGACCGAGCGGTCGAGGCGGCCTGCGTTGAACGCGATTTCGTCGTTGAGTTCGATCAGGGCAGGGTCGACGACGAGCGCCACGTTCACGTCGAACACGAACGGCGGCACGGCGCCCATCACGCAGCGCGTGACCGCGGCGGCGAGTTCGGGCGGCGCGAGCGTCGCCTTGCGGCGGCCGACCGCGTCGGCGACCTTGCGGAAGTCGATCTTCAGGTGGCCGGGGATCACCGCGAGTGCGGTGGCGTCGCCGCCGTCCTTGAACGTGCAGAGCATCGCCTTCGCGCCCTGTTCGGGACGCGTGCCGCGAAGCGCGGCGATCGCGTCGGATTTGCCTTCGGCCGGGTGATCGAGCACGCGGAACCGCGCGCCCGAGGTGTTCAGCAGTTCGCACAGCGCGTCGAAGACGGGGTAGTCGCTCATGGGGTTCCAGGCAGGAGGGCGCGCATCGGTACGCGGGAACGGCGCCTGTCGGTTCGCCGTCGATGGATTGTCCAAGTATAGACGTTTTGTCATGTTGGTGGCAAAAGCGCGAAACATGAATCGCCGCGCCTGTCCTCCCACCAACTGCCGAAAGGCCGTTTCATATCGCGGAATGTGCGCCGAATTCCGGCCGTGTCATCTTCCCGCCGCTTGAAAACCTGTTTTGCATCGCAAAACGCGTCGCTTATCTCATTGAAAAACAAGCAGAATTTATATCTTATGTCTTATATAAGAGTTGCTCGACAGTGCGCCGCGCGGCGTTACCATTGAGTCCATGCAGTTCGCTTCGTCACACGGAGCGGGCACGCTGAACCCTTTACTCAAATGCGCTTCGTTCCCAGGAGATTGACATGTCCCAATATCAAGACGACATCAAGGCAGTGGCTGGCTTGAAGGAAAACCACGGCAGCGCGTGGAACGCCATCAGCCCCGAGTATGCGGCCCGCATGCGTGCCCAGAACAAGTTCAAGACGGGGCTCGACATCGCGAAGTACACCGCGAAGATCATGCGCGCCGACATGGCCGCGTACGACGCCGACCCGGCCAAGTACACGCAGTCGCTGGGTTGCTGGCACGGCTTCATCGGCCAGCAGAAGATGATCTCCATCAAGAAGCACTTCAACAGCACCGAACGCCGTTACCTGTACCTGTCGGGCTGGATGGTCGCCGCGCTGCGCTCGGAGTTCGGCCCGCTGCCGGACCAGTCGATGCACGAAAAGACCTCGGTCAGCGCGCTGATCCGCGAGCTGTACACGTTCCTGCGCCAGGCCGATGCACGTGAACTCGGCGGCCTGTTCCGCGAGCTGGACGCCGCCAAGGACGCCGCTGCCAAGGCCGCGATCCAGGAAAAGATCGACAACCACGTGACGCACGTCGTGCCGATCATCGCCGACATCGACGCCGGTTTCGGCAACGCGGAAGCGACCTACCTGCTGGCCAAGCAGTTCATCGAAGCGGGCGCGTGCTGCATCCAGATCGAGAACCAGGTGTCCGACGAGAAGCAGTGCGGCCACCAGGACGGCAAGGTCACGGTGCCGCACGAGGACTTCCTCGCGAAGATCCGCGCGATCCGCTACGCGTTCCTGGAACTGGGCGTGGACGACGGCATCATCGTCGCCCGTACCGACTCGCTCGGCGCCGGCCTGACCAAGCAGATCGCCGTGACCAACGCGCCGGGCGACCTGGGCGACCAATACAACGCGTTCCTCGACTGCGAGGAACTGTCGGCCGACCAGCTGGGCAACGGTGACGTCGTCATCAAGCGCGACGGCAAGCTGCTGCGTCCGAAGCGCCTGCCGAGCAACCTGTTCCAGTTCCGCGCCGGCACGGGCGAAGCACGCTGCGTGCTCGACTGCATCACGTCGCTGCAGAACGGCGCCGACCTGCTGTGGATCGAAACCGAAAAGCCGCACATCGCGCAGATCGGCGGCATGGTCAGCGAAATCCGCAAGGTCATCCCGAACGCGAAGCTGGTGTACAACAACAGCCCGTCGTTCAACTGGACGCTGAACTTCCGTCAGCAGGCATATGACGCGCTGAAGGCCGCGGGCAAGGACGTGTCGGCATACGACCGCGCGCAGCTGATGAGCGTCGAGTACGACGAGACCGAACTGGCCAAGCTCGCCGACGAGAAGATCCGCACGTTCCAGGCCGATGCATCGCGCGAAGCCGGCATCTTCCATCACCTGATCACGCTGCCGACGTATCACACGGCCGCGCTGTCGACCGACAACCTCGCGAAGGAATACTTCGGCGACCAGGGCATGCTCGGTTACGTGGCCGGCGTGCAGCGCAAGGAAATCCGCCAGGGCATCGCGTGCGTCAAGCACCAGAACATGTCCGGCTCGGATATCGGCGACGACCACAAGGAATACTTCAGCGGCGAAGCAGCGCTGAAGGCGGCGGGCAAGGACAACACGATGAACCAGTTCTCGTAATCGTCATACCCGCGGCACGACGCCAACCCGTCCATGACGGGTTGGCGTTTTTTTTATCCGCGTTTTATCCGCGCACCGCCTTCACGACGTACTGGCTCGTCGGCACCACGTCGATCTTGTCGAAATCGATGAAGCGTCCGCAGCTGTCCATCATCTCCGCGACGTTGCGCTGGAATTTCTCCTCGTCGCCGACCGCATCGAAGAACGCGTACGGATCGGTCATCGCCGCGGCCGGGAAGCACTCCTCGACGATCGCGTCGTAGCCGGGCGCCGCATGCGTGAGCGCGCGCACGACCACGTTCTGCACGTACAGAAAGTTATCCTGAGTATCGATCGCGACGCGCGTGTGATGGCCGTGCCACACATCGAGCCACGCTTCGTGCGTGAGGCGCGGCGGGCGCTTCAGGAACGCGAGCTGCGAGAAGCCGCTGGTGCGCTCGCCGGGCCGCGCGGGAAAGCGCGTGTTCGGAATCGGCTGCGATTCGGTGACCAGATACGCGGCCATGTGCGGGACGCCCGCGCGCACCGCGTCGTCGAACGGCTGGCGGAACATCGGGTTCGCACTGTCGATCCATACCGCGACGATGCCGTCGATGCCCGGGTGCGTGTTGGTCTGCTTGAGGCCGGCGGCCGGCGCGACGTCGGCGTCGGCGACGTTCACCTGCACGCCGTGCGCGCCGAGCGACAGCAGCTTGTCGGCGAGCTGCGCGCGCACGCTGCGGCTCCACGGCTCGGGCGCGGCCTGCGCGTCGCGCCACAACACGTAAATGACTTTCTCCATTGCTCCGGCTCCAGGGGGGAATGACGGGATCGGCGGCGCTGCCGCCGGGTTTCAGGAAGCGCCGGCGGCCGAATCGGCCGGGCGCGTTGCGTCGTGCGCGTGCGGCGCGAAGCGGTTCGCGGTCAGCGTGAACGACGGCGGAATCGGCGACGTGACGGTTTCGAACAGGCGCTCGTGACGCGTCGCGTGAATGCGCCACACACCGTCGTGCTTCACGTACTGGTCGTCGTAGAACGCGGTGCCGTGCACCAGGTAGTCATCCTCGAGATTGATCGCGTGATCCTCGAGAAACCACACGCCGCACGCGTGACCGGCGGACACCAGCGTGAGCTCGGGATGATGGCCGTGATGCATCGTCAGGAAGGTCGGCTTGCCGATCAGCGCACGCAGGCTCGACACGAACGCGTCGCGGCCGTCGTACGCATAGCGGCCGCCTTGCAGGCGCACCTCGCAATCCCCGGTCACGCATTGTTCGAGCAACGCCCAGTCGTGCGTGTCGATCGCGCGGAAATACCGGTACTTCAGCTGGCGGATCTGCTCGTACTCGTAGAGCGTGCGGGTCGTCTCGTCCATCGTCGTGTCTCGTGGTGGTGTCGTCCGATCTTAGGAACGAAGCCACTCATGTCACATCGTCTGTTCGGACGAACGCCGCGACGGCCGCGTGCATCTCCGCCGCCACGGACCATCGAGGTTCATCCAAACAGGTGATGGCCGGCCATTCGTGCGGCTGTAACGTGGCGTCGACGCGGCTTCGATCCGCGCACACGAGACCAAGGAGACGGCATGACCCCGATCGAACGAATGGAAGTGCGCGTGCGCAGGCTCGAGGACGCCGACGCTATCCGCCAGCTGAAGGCCCGCTACTTCACGTGCTGCGACCGGAAGGATCCGCAAGGGATGCGCGACTGTTTCGCGCCCGGCACCGTGCACATCGACTATGGCCGGATCGGCACGTTCGAGCATCGCGACGCGCTCGTCGACGTGTTCGAGCGGCTCGGCTGCCACCCGCACATCGTCGAGATGCACCACGGCGTGAATCCGCACATCACCGTGCTCGACGACACGCATGCGCGCGGCACGTGGGGCCTGCATTACCAGATGCTCGACACCGATGCGCGCACGCTCACGCAGCTGGGCGCGACCTACGACGACGAATACCGGAAGGTCGACGGCGAATGGAAGATCGCGGCCACGCGCTGCGTCGTCACGTCGACGCTGTCGGCCCGCTACGACGGCGATGCGCCTGGCGTGCTGTTCGCCGGCGCGCAGCCGCCTGCCGCATAACGAAACGACGCGCGCTCCCAGCGCCGGTCGAGAACATTCCCCCAGGAGACATCGAACATGACACAGAACCACGAGGCGCCGGTCGCCGTCGTGACGGGCGCGTCGCGCGGCGCAGGCAAGGGCATCGCGCGCGCGCTCGGTGCGGCCGGCATGACCGTCTACGTGACGGGCCGCTCGCAGAACGAAGGCGATGCGCCGCTGCCCGGCACGATCCACGAGACCGCGCGCGAGATCGACGCGCTCGGCGGCCGCGGGATCGCGGTCGCGTGCGACCACGCGGACGACGCGCAGGTGAAGGCGCTGTTCGAGCGTGTCGAACGGGAAAGCGGGCGGCTCGACATCCTCGTCAACAACGCGACGTACCTGCACGACCAGCTGATCCTGCCGGGCCCGTTCTGGGAGAAGCCGCTGGACCTCGTGAACATCCTCGACGTCGGGCTGCGTTCGGCCTATGTCGCGAGCTGGCATGCCGCGCCGCTGATGGCGAAGCGCCGCAGCGGGCTGATCGCGTTCACGTCGTCGTTCGGCGCGAGCTGCTACATGCACGGCGCCGCGTACGGCGCGCAGAAATCCGGCGTCGACAAGTTCGCGAAGGACATGGCGGTCGACCTGAAGCCGTTCGACGTCGCGGCCGTGTCGATCTGGATGGGGCCGCTGCGCACCGAGCGCACGACGCGCGTGTGGGACGAGCATCCGGACCTCTACAAGGAATTCTCGCTCGTCGCCGAAAGCCCCGAATTCACCGGCCGCGTGATTCATGCGATCCATGCCGATCCGCAGCGCATGGCGCTGTCCGGGCAGGTGCTGGTCGGCGCGGAAGCCGCGCTGCAATACGGCATTTCTGATCTCGACGGCAAACAGCCGCCGTCGTATCGCGAACTGCTCGGCGGCCCCGTGCAGGCGCATCCGGCAATTGTCGCTTAAGGAGCGCGCATGGGCATGCTCAAGGGCAAGGTCGCGCTCGTGACGGGCGCGGGGCAGGGCGTCGGGCAAGGTGTCGCGCACGCGCTCGCAGCCGAAGGCGCGCAGGTGGCCGTGGTCGGCCGCACGCGCGACAAGCTGGTCGCGACGTGCGATGCGATTCGCGCACGCGGCGGGGTCGCGGTGCCGTTCGTGTGCGACGTGATGGACGCCGCGCAGATCGCGCAGTGCGTCGACGCCGTGGTCGAGCGTTTTCGCGGCGTGCAGATCCTGATCAACAACGCGCAGGTCGTACCGCTCGGCCGCCTGCTCGACGTGACCGACGCGGATTTTCTCGCGGGCCTCGAATCGGGGCCGATCGCCACGCTGCGGATGATGCGCGCGTGTCATCCGCATCTGAAGGGCGATGGCGTGATCGTCAATTTCGCATCGTCGGCCGCGGTGCGCTGGGACACGTCGGGTTACGGCGCCTATGCGGCAACCAAGGAAGCGATTCGTGCGCTCACGCGTGCGGCGGCATGCGAATGGGGCGCCGACGGCATCCGCGTGAACGCGGTCGCGCCGCATGCGCTGTCGCCGGGGCTGAAGGGCTGGGTCGACGCGAACCCGGACGAGGCCGCCGCGTTCTTCCGCACGATCCCGCTCGGCCGCGTCGGCGACTGCGAGCAGGACATCGGGCGCGCGATCGTGTTTCTCGCGAGCCGCGATGCGGCCTACCTGACGGGCGCGACGCTGCCGCTCGACGGCGGGCAGGCGTACTGGGGCTGACGGCTGGCGCGGGATCGCCGCGTCGTCGTCAGCTCGTGATCGGCCGCGCACCGGCGTGCAGCCGGGCGTGGCGGCCAGCAAACGGAACCGGAACCGGAACTGAAATCGAAACGCATCGAAGAGAGAACGACATGAGTCGACTGGAAGGAAAGGTAGCGATCGTCACGGGCGGCGCGCGCGGAATGGGCGCGGCGACGTGCAGGCTGTTCGTCGAAGAGGGCGCGCGCGTCGTGATCGCCGACGTGCTCGACGCGGAAGGCGAGGCGCTCGCGCGCGAGCTCGGCGACGCCGCGCGCTTCATGCGGCTCGACGTGGCCGACGAAGCAAACTGGCAACGCGTGGCCGACGCGACCGTCGAGCAGTTCGGCCGCATCGACGTGCTCGTCAACAACGCGGCGGTGCTGATGTTCGGCGCGATCACCGAGTTGTCGAAACGCGATTTCGAGCGTGCGGTGTCGATCAATCTGGTCGGCACGTTCGTCGGCATCCATACGATCGCGCCGCGCATGATCGCGCAAAAGCGCGGGTCGATCGTCAACATTTCGTCGGTGGACGGGCTGCGCGGCGTGAATGCGCTGGCCGCCTACGTCTCGAGCAAATGGGGTGTGCGCGGGCTGACGAAGGTGGCGGCGCTCGAACTCGGCCACCAGGGCGTGCGCGTGAATTCGATCCATCCCGGTGGCGTGAACACCGCGATGTCGAACCCGACCGGCGCGCCGCTCGACGAAGTCAACAAGCACTACACGCACGTGCCGCTGCAGCGTGTCGGCTTGCCTGAGGAAATCGCGCGCGCGACGCTGTTTCTCGCGAGCGACGAAGCGTCGTACTGCAACGGCGCCGAGCTGTCGGTCGACGGCGGGATGGCGGCGGGCGCGTATTACCCCGGATTGCCCGGCGCGCCGTTTTGAGCGGTAGCGTACACAACGCGTGGGCGACGGATGTTTGTGTACGCAACCTAATTCAGGGTTTGCCTGAGTAGCGAAAACGTGAATTCGGACGGCGACGGTTCGGGTGCATCGCATGCGAACGTGTCGCGCCGATTTTGCGTTTTTGCGAAACCCTTGCCGGACGGACGTTCCAGCCGTTTCGTCCCCAAAGCGCACGCGGCGGCGCAAAAAAAGGACCTGCCGGCAAGCTGCGTGCCGGCGCGTCGACACAGTTGTTTCTTGTTGCAACGCAACGCCAGCCCAATAACGGCGATGGTATGCTGGCCGATATGGAGTTGTACGGCAGGTTGCTTGCATGGCGAAACTCGCGTTCGCACACTCATACGAGACATCACATTCTCTCGCCCGCATCGCGGCATCGACACGCGCTCCGCTCGCGCGTCCCGCCTTGCGCGTCGCTTCAACCTGCGCTCCGACCGCATTCCTCATCTCGCGGGCTCGCCCCGCATCCCCCATCCTCGCCCAATAATCTGGAGACATTCCCATGTCGCAAAACTCTTTGGCCGAAGCGACGCACGGCCCGCTGATCGCTCCCCCGGCATACGTCAAACATCGCAAGCTGATCGACTGGGTATCGCGCATCGCGGCGCTGACGGAGCCCGAGCGTGTCGTCTGGTGCGACGGCTCGCAGGAAGAGAACGACGCGCTGTGCCAGGCGATGGTCGACCAGGGCACGCTCACGCGCCTGAACCCGGCGAAGCGCCCGAACTCGTATCTCGCGCAGTCCGATCCGTCCGACGTCGCGCGCGTCGAGGACCGCACCTTCATCTGCACCGAATCGCCTGACGACGTCGGCCCGACCAACAACTGGATCGCGCCGGAAGAAATGCGCGAGACGCTGAACGGCCTGTTCCGCGGCGCGATGCGCGGCCGCACGCTGTACGTCGTGCCGTTCTCGATGGGCCCGCTCGGTTCGCCGATCGCGCACGTCGGCGTCGAGCTGTCCGACAGCCCGTACGTGGCCGTGAACATGCGGATCATGACGCGCATGGGCCGCGAGGTGTATGACGTGCTCGGCGAGGACGGCGAATTCGTGCCGTGCGTGCACAGCGTCGGGCATCCGCTCGAAGCGGGCCAGAATGACGTGCCGTGGCCGTGCAACCCGGTCAAGTACATCGTGCATTTCCCCGATACGCGTGAAATCTGGAGCTTCGGCTCCGGCTACGGCGGCAACGCGCTGCTCGGCAAGAAGTGCTTCGCGCTGCGCATCGCGTCAACGATGGGCCGCGACCAGGGCTGGCTCGCCGAACACATGCTGATCCTCGGCGTGACGTCGCCGGCCGGCAAGAAGTATCACGTCGCGGCCGCGTTCCCGTCCGCGTGCGGCAAGACCAACTTCGCGATGCTGATCCCGCCGCAGGGCTTCGACGGCTGGAAGGTCACGACGATCGGCGACGACATCGCGTGGCTGAAGCCCGGCCGCGACGGGCGCCTGTATGCGATCAACCCGGAAGCCGGCTTCTTCGGCGTCGCGCCGGGCACCGGCGTGAAGACCAACCCGAATGCGATCTCGACGCTGAAGGAGAACGTGATCTTCACGAACGTCGCGCTGACGGAGGACGGCGACGTGTGGTGGGAAGGCCTGACCGACACGCCGCCCGCGAAGCTGACGGACTGGCAGGGCAACCCGTGGACGCCGGAGATCGGCAAGGAAACGGGCCGCAAGGCCGCGCATCCGAACTCGCGCTTCACGGCGCCGGCATCGCAATGCCCGTCGATCGACGCGGACTGGGAGAACCCGGCCGGCGTGCCGATCGACGCGTTCATCTTCGGCGGTCGTCGTTCGACGACCGTGCCGCTCGTGACCGAGGCGCGCGACTGGGTCGAAGGCGTGTACATGGCCGCGACGATGGGCTCCGAGACGACCGCCGCCGCGGCCGGCCAGCAGGGTGTGGTGCGCCGCGACCCGTTCGCGATGCTGCCGTTCTGTGGCTACAACATGAGCGATTATTTCGCGCACTGGCTGAAGCTCGGCAAGCAGCTCGAAGGCGCGGGCGCGAAACTGCCGAAGATCTACTGCGTGAACTGGTTCCGCAAGGACGCGAACGGCAAGTTCGTGTGGCCGGGCTTCGGCGAGAACATGCGCGTGCTGAAGTGGATGCTCGATCGCCTCGAGGGCAACGGCGGCGGCGGCGAACATGCGTTCGGCGTGTCGCCGGCGTATGACGACCTGCACTGGGACGGGCTCGACTTCACGCGCGAGCAGTTCGAGGCGGTCACGTCGATGAATGCAGGCGAATGGCGCGAGGAACTGAAGCTGCATGCGGCGCTGTTCGACACGCTGAAGCTGCGTCTGCCGGCGGAGTTGACCGAGACGATGAAGAACATCGAACAGCGTATCGGCGGCTGACGATGCGAGTCGAAGTCACGCAGTAACGACGTAACGACGTAACGCCGTTGCGGCACGAACGTCCCGCCGCCGGCATGCATCGCCGGTGGCGGGACGTTTTCGTTTCTGCTTCGTTTCAGCGTCGCGCGTGCAACGCCGGCCGTGCGCTTACGCGCCGCACTGCGCAACCACCTCATTCACCGCGCGCTGCACGTCGCCGCGCCGGTAGCGCAGCAGCGCGATATCGGCCGGGTCCGGCTCGTACGCCACGACGTTGCCGCGCCCCGTATAGATCGCGATGTCCGGCAGCAGCGGATGCTCCTGGTCGAGCGACGGCACCGGCTGCGGATTGCCGGCCGCGCGAAAGAATGCAGCGAAGTAGTCGGCGAAGCTCAGGTTCTCGTCGCCGACGAGATAGGCCTTGCCGGATTCGCCGCGTTGCAGCGCGCCCCAGATCGCTTCCGACAGCGATTGTGTCGAGATGAAGTTGCTGCCGCCGGCCGGCCCGTACACCGGCAGCCCCGCGAGCTTGCCCTGCGCATAACCCGTGTACGCGGCGAACATCTCGTTGCGCAGCCCCGGCACCGACCCGACCACGAACGGCGCGTTCACGCTGCACACCGCGAACGACGGCGACGCGAGCGCGCGCACGCGTTCGTCGGCGAGGTGGCGCGAGCGCACGTACGGCACCGTGTCGACGAGCGTCGGCGCGACCTGCGGATAGAAGCTGCCGACCAGCACCGCGCGCTTTACGCCCGCGTCGCGCGCGAGCGAGAAGAAGCGCGGCACCGCGTCGACGTTCGCGCGTTCCCAGTGCGCGGCTTCGTCGGTGCCGGGCGGCAGGTGGCGAATGTCGTTGCCGGCCGCGAACACGACCGCGTCGAATGGCGCGAGATCGTCGCGCGTGAAGTTGCCGGCCACGTAGTCGCGCAGCAGCACGTCGAATTGCGCGAGCGCGCTGCCCGGCGCGGGCGGCTTGCGCGCGGCGAGCGTCACGTCGTTGCCTTGCGCGCGCAGATGCAATGCGGCGTGGCCGCCGATGAGGCCGGTACCGCCGATGATCAGGATTTTCATGGTGTCTCCGGTGGCGGCGCCGCTGCGCCGCTTGAATTGAACCGATGATTGAACGGACGAATCCGTGCGGAACGTCGCTCAGAAATTGAAGCCGTTGCCGCTGACGACCGGCATGTTGGTCCAGAATCCGTTCGGATCGCGATACCAGCCGGCCGCCGCGAGTGCGCCGCCGTCGACGTGCAGCGTCGTGCCGGTGACCCATGCGGCGAGCGGGCTCGCGAGGAACAGCGCGGCGCCCGCGATGTCGCCGGCCACACCGAAGCGCCCGAGCGGAATCCAGCGCGGGACGTGCGCGCGATGCTCGGGCGCGACCATCGCGTTGACCGGCACCTGCGGCGTCTCGGTGGTCTCCGGCGCGATCTGGTTCACGCGGATGCCGGCCGGCCCGAGTTCGAGCGCGAGGCTTTTCGTGAAGCCGGTCAGCGCGGCCTTGAACGACGCGTACACGGTGCAGTTCGGAATCGCGCGAAAGCCCTCGATCGACGACACGCCGACGATGCTGCTGCCCGCGCCGCGCTTGCGCAGCAACGGCAGCATCGCGCGCGTGACGACGAACACCTGGCGCAGGTTCACGTCGAACAGCCGCGCGATGTCGTCGTCGGTATGGTCGTCGAACGGTTTCGCGATCTGCAGGAAATCGCCGACGTTGTTGACGAGCACGTCGAGCCCGCCGAAGCGGGCGTCGATCGTCCGCGCGAACGCGTTGACCTCGTCGCGGCGTGTGACGTCCACGGTGCCGACCAGCGCGTCGACGCCCGCGGCTTCGAGTGCCTGACGCACGTCCTGCGCGCGGGCGGGATCGACCTCGGCCACCACGACCCGCGCGCCCGCCGCGCCGAACGCTTGCGCGCATGCGCGGCCGATGCCCGCGCCGCCGCCGGTGACCAGCACGGTCTTGCCGGAAAAGGAAATCATCGGAACGCTACTCCTTCGAACGGAAAAGCCACGCGCCGCATCACAGCGACGCAACCAGTTGCGCGTTGTCGATCCGCAGCTCCGCGCCGTTCACGAAGCGCGATTCGTCGGATGCGAGGAACAGCACGAGATTCGCGACGTCCTGCGGATCGCACATGCGTGCCATCGGATCGTTGCCGATGCCGAGCTCGGCCGGATCGAGGCCGGGCATCAGCGCCTGCGTCATCGGTGTCCAGATGCCGTCCGGATGGATCGAGTTGCAGCGGATCCGGTAGCCGCTGCGCTTGCAGTGCACGGCGACGCTGCGCGCGAGCGCCGTTACCGCGCCTTTCGAGCCGGTGTACGCGCACATCATCGGCAGGCCGCCGAGCGCGGCGACCGACGACATCATCACGATCGAGCCCGGCGTGTCGTTGTGCTTCATCGCGCCGATCGCATACTTGCAGCCGAGAAAGTAGCCGTCCGCGTTGACGCGCAGCACGCGTCGCCAGGTGTCGAGGCTCGTGTCCTCGATCGATCCGACCGGGCAGATCGCCGCGTTGTTGACGAGCACGTCGAGGCGGCCGAAGCGCTCGAGCGTCGACGCGATCGCGTGCCGCCAGCCGTCTTCGTCGGCGATGTCCTGATGGACGAAGAGCGCGGTGTCGCCGATCTCGCGCGCGAGTGCGCGGCCCGCGTCCTCGTCGATGTCGGTGAGGACCACGCGCGCGCCTTCGGCGGCGAGCAGCAGCGCATCCGCGCGGCCGACCCCGCTCGCCGCGCCGGTGATCAGCGCGACCTTGTTTGCGACTCGATTCATGTCCGGTCGATTTCCTGTGACGTTGAAAGAAGGCGGGCGCTCATGCGGCGCCCGGCGCACGGCCGGCCCTGACCGCGTCGAGCGCGGCCGCGCCGTAGATCTGCGCGATGGTGGCGTCGACGCGCGGGTTGGCGCGCAGCTCGTGGCCGCCGTCGACCGCGAAGCTCTGGCCGGTGACCCAGCCCGACTCGGGGCCCGCGAGATAGCGCACCGCGTGCGCGATCGCTTCCGGCTCGCCGAGTGAGCCGAGCGGAATCTGGTCGAGGAAGCTGTCGACGAGCGCCCGGTTGTCGAACATCGGCGCGGTGGCCTCCGAGCGCGTGAGGCCCGGCCGCACCGCGTTCACGCGGATCCTCGCGCCGGCCAGTTCCTCGGCGGCCCCGCGCACCAGCGCCTCAAGCGCGGCCTTCGCGGTGCAGTACGCGGTCAGCCAGCGGAAATTGATCTGCGCGGCCGTCGACGAGATACAGACGATCGTGCCGCCGCCGCTGTCGGCGAGCCGTGGCGCCGCGTGACGGATCGCGGCGAACGCGCTGTTCAGGTTCAGCTCGATTTCCGCGCGGAAGCTGTCGGCGTCGTGCATCAGCAGCGGCCGGAACCCGGCGCCGCCGACGGTCGGCACGACGATGTCGAGCCGGCCGTCGAGCGCCCACGCGGTATCCAGCGCCGCCTGCAGGTCGCCGTCGTCGCACGCGTCGCCGGCGTGGATCGCGACGCGGCTGCCGGGCAGCGTGTCGGTCAGGTGCCGCTGCGTGCGTTCGAGTGCATCGCGGCGGCGGCCCATCAGCACGACGGCCGCGCCATCGGCGGCAAGCGCGTGCGCACAGGCCGCGCCGATGCCGCCGGCGCCGCCCGTGACGAGCGCGGTGCGGCCGGCGAGGGGAAGGGATGCGCGCATCGTTCAGCCCTCCAGCGGCAGGTCTTGCGACCAGTCGACGTGCAGCGTGCGCGCGGCGAAGCGCCACGTGCCGCCGTCGAGCACGCAGCGGTCGCGATAGCGCAGCCCCCAGTCGAGCTTGCGCTTCACGCCGTCGCGCACGTACACGTGGCACGCGAGGCAGTAGGTCTCGACGTCGGCCTCACCGCCGTCGAGCGTGGCGAGCTGGTTGTGCACGTGATGCTGGGTGGTTTCGTAGCGCTCGATCACGCGCATGCCGGCGACGATCGCATCGCGGTCGTCGAAACGGAAACCGGGGCCGTCGAGCTGGGCGTCGGCGGTGAAGAGGGTGGCGAGGCGCGGCCAGTCGCGCCGGTCGACGGCCTGCGCGTAACGGCACGCGAGTTCGTACAGCGCGTGGCGGGGATTCGATTCGGTCATGCGGTACTCCCGTGAATGAACGGAAAGACTCGGTCGCGCCGCGAGCGCTGACGCGACGGCATTGCGACGTCGACCCGCAGGTTCGCATCCGGCCGCGCGATCCTCATCATCCATACGGAGCAGGGGCACGATCAGGGAAAATACCGGCGCGGCGGCCGCGCATCGTCCGATGGTGCGATGCAGCGGCGAACGCATGGCATGCGCCCGAAGATCGCGCGCCCCGTCACGACGGGCTGCGGTACGCGGTTTTCCGATCGCGACGCCGCTGCCACCGCTCGGCGATGCTGCGGCGCCGCACGTCGCGCCAGGGCCGCTTCGCGTTTGCCCCTAGTCGAAATGGACGATGGCCGGCGGGCCGGCGCTGGCTACCGTGCAGTCATCCGGTGCGGTTGCCTGTTTGCCCGAGGCCAGTGCGCCGGACACGAACCGCGATAGCGGCCAACCGGAGGGGACACGATCATGAGACTGACGACTCGCAAGCTGTGCGTATTGGCGACGGGCGCGTTCGCGGCGATGGTGATGGCGCGATATGGCGCCGATCAGGTCCCGGCGCCGCCGTATGCGGCCGGCATCCTGCAATGCCGCTCGCTCGATGCGAACGGCCTGCCGACCGGTTGCGTGCCGATCGATCCTTCGCGCTTCGGTTTCGCCGCACTGCGCGGCATGTGACGACGGCGCGGCCGCGTGCCGCGCCGACTCGATGTCACGTTGACGCCGTCACGATGCGACGGCGACCGGGTGGACGGCGTTCGCGCAGCGCAGTGTCGCGGCGCGGCACGCTCGCGGCAGTTCGTCCGGCGTGTGCATGCCCCCGGCTTGGCTCGCCGCTGCCGCTCGATTTCCCCGTCGACGACGCGGCGTTCGCGTGCCTGCGATCGCTCGCATCGACGACGTGCCGGCCTGCCGGGCCGGCCGCGCTGAGCCCCGACCGCCGCTTTTCACCGAATCCCTTCACGCAGACCCTTGCCTCCATGTCATCCGAATATTCCCTCGCTCGCCCCCTGAATATCCGCGACGTCCATCGCTGGGACGCCGAACACGACGTCGTGATCGTCGGCTTCGGCGCGGCTGGCGCGTGCGCGGCGATCGAAGCCGCGAGCGCCGGCGCCGACACGCTGATCGTCGAGCGCGCGTCGAGCTACGGCGGCACGAGCGCGCTGTCCGGCGGCGAGATCTACCTCGGCGGCAGCGGCGGCACGCCCGCGCAGCGGCAGGCCGGCTTCAGCGACGACACCGAGGACCTGTACCGCTACCTGATGCTTGCGGGCGGCCGCGACGCCGACGAGGCGAAGGTGCGCCTCTATGCGAACGAGAGCCTCGCGCATCACGACTGGCTGGTCGCGCAGGGCGTCACGTACAAGAACACGTTCATCGCCGAGCGGATCGTCGAGCCGGAAACCGACGACTGCCTGATCTGGTCGGGCAGCGAGGAGGCCTGGCCGTTCAGCGAGAGCGCGAAGCCTTGCCCGCGCGGCCACACGCCGCAATGGCCGGGCTGGGGCGGCGGGCAGGTGCTGATGCGCGTGCTGGCCGAGCGCGTGCAGGCGCTCGGCGTGTCGACGCGCTACGACACGCGCGCACAGGCGCTGATCGTCGACGATGCCGGCGCGGTGCGCGGCGTCGTGCTGCGGGCGTACGGCGAGACGGCGTTCGTGCGGGCGCGCCGCGCGGTGATCCTGTGCGCGGGCGGCTTCGCGATGAACCGCGACATGGTGCGCCGGCATGCGCCGCAGTTCCTGCGCTCGGCCGAACCGATCGGAAGCCCCGGAGACGACGGCTCGGGCATCCTGCTCGGCCAGAGCGCGGGCGGCGCCGCGATCCACATGGACCAGGGTTTCGTCAGCCTGCCGTTCTACGCGCCCGAATCGCTGATCCGCGGGATCTTCGTGAACGCGCGCGGGCAGCGTTTCATCAACGAGGACGGCTATCACGGCCGCACGGGCCACCACGCGTTCCACCAGGCCGACGACCGGATCTACCTGCTGGTCGACCAGGCGACCTACCAGGAGCCGCCGGACATCGCGCGGATCAGCATCGCGGCGGCCGGCGAGACCTGGGACGAAGTCGAGCGCGACCTGCAGATGCCGGCCGGCACGCTGACGGCGACCGTCGACGTCTACAACCGTCACGCGGCCGAAGGCGTCGATCCGCTGTTCCACAAGGCGAGGAAGTGGTTGCAGCCGCTGATCGAGCCGCCGTTCGTCGCGCTCGATTGCCGGATCGATTACGCGTTCTACCCGCATTTCACGCTGGGCGGGCTCGATACGCTGCCGACCGGGCAGGTGCTCGACGCGGCGCGCACACCGGTGGCGGGCCTCTATGCGGCCGGCCGCACGACCTGCGGGCTGCCGCGCTGGGGCGCCGGGTACAGCTCGGGATTGTCGCTGGCCGATGCGACGTTCTTCGGCCGGCAGGCAGGTCGTCATGCCGCAAGTGCGGCGAGCGACGCGTTGCACGGCGTCGCGTAGCGTCGCCCGCGTGGAGCACGGATCGCGGATCGCGGATCGCGGATCGCAGAACGCAGAACGCAGAACGCAGAACGCAGAACGCACACGGCACAACACGACGCCCCGGGCAACCGCGTTGCACCGGGGCGTCGTCGTTTCAGCGAGGCGTCAGCCGTTCGTCAGCCGAGATCGAGCGCGTTCGTCAGGTCGCCCGGCGGCGTCGCGCCGCGCGCCGCGAACGCCTTGTCGCGCGCGGCGACGCCGTCGAGCGGCGCGAGCCCGTGCACGCGGCTGATGAAGCGCAGGATCGAGTTCGTGTCGTACATCGTGTGGTCGACGTAACCCTTCTTCGCGAACGGCGAGATCACGAGCGCCGGAATCCGCGAGCCGGGGCCCCAGCGATCGCCGACCGGCGGCGCGACGTGATCCCACCAGCCGCCGTTCTCGTCGTGCGTCATCACGATCACCGTGTTCGCCCACTGCGGGCCGCGCCGGATGCGTTCGATCACGTGCGCGATGTGGCGATCGCCGGATTCGACGTCCGCATAACCCGCGTGCATGTTCAGGTTGCCCTGCGGCTTGTAGAACGCGACGGCCGGCAGGCGGCCCGCGTCGATGTCGGCGATGAAATGATTGGTCGACGGCTCGTCGCCGAGGCCCGCATCGCGCAGGTGCTTGCGGCGCGCGTCGGTGCCCGGCGCGTAGTTCGCGAAGTAGTTGAACGGCTGATGGTGGTACTGGAAATCCGGCACCATGCCGGTGTCGCGGTGCTCGAGCGCGTACTGCCACGCGCCGCTGTACCACGCCCAGTCGACGTTCTTCTCCGACAGGCGGTCGCCGATCGTCGCATGGCCTTGCGGCGGGATCACGCGATGATCGGACGGATCCGCATACGCGGCGTTGCCCGGATCGGCCGGTGGCACGTAACTCGGCTGATACGGCGGCGCCATCGTGTTGACGCCGTAGCCATCGGGCGTCAGCGGGCCGTCGACCGCGAACTTCGGCGGGCCGTCGAGCGCGGACGCGGGCGAATCGGCGGCGAGCGTCAGGCGCGTGCCGGCCGGATCGTCGCCGTCGACCTTCGACAGCAGCTTCGCCGCATGCGGATGCTTGTGCGCATCCGGATACATCGGCGGCTGCGCGGAAATCAGGAACATGTGGTTCAGCCACGACCCGCCGAAGGCCGCCATGAAGAAGTTGTCGCACAGCGTGTATTGCCGTGCGAGGTTCCACAGCCGCAGCGTGTCGGCGGAATTGCGGTAATGGCCCATCACGAGGCCGCCGGAATCGGCCCACGCGGCGAACTGGTCGTTGCGGCCCGCGGCGATCTGCATCTGGTTCTGGTAGAAGCGGTGCCACAGGTCGCGCGTGATCACGCCGTTCGGCAGCGGCTTGCCCTGCGCGTCTGCGATCCGGAACGGCGCGTTCGGCAGCTTGTCGATGTCGCGCTCGGCGATCGCGTAGCGCTGGCCGCCGACTTCCTGCGCCTGCGGCACGAGCCCGCCCCAGATCTTCGGCAGCACCGGCAGCGGCGTCTTGCCGTCGCGATCGAGCTGCCGCGCGTGCTCGGGTTTCACCTCGCTCAGCGGATATTGCACGCCCGGGAAATCGCCGTACAGATTCGCGAAGCTGCGGTTCTCCGCATAGATCACGACGATGTGGCGCACCTGCCGGCGCAGCGCGTCGTCGATCCGCAGGTCGGCGGCCGAGCGCGGCGCGCTGCCCGGCGTGGTCTCGCAGCCGCCGAGCGCGACGCCCGCGCCGAGCGCGGCGAGGCCGCCGAGCATGCGGCGGCGGTCGGGATCGGCGGGAAGGTCGTCGGGGCGATCGGGGGTGTCGTTCACGTCGTGTGCTCCTCGGATGGGCGGTTGTCGTTCGATGCGCGGCAGCGTCGCACAGCCTGCCGCGACGCGCGGCGGGACGCAACGGCCGGCGTCGCGCCCGGGCGCGGGCGACGCCGGCTGTCACTAAAATGTCACGAACGCGACTATAACGCGGCCGGCGGCGTCGATGAAAGGCGTTTGTCGGACAATGCGCGACGTCCGCGCGCGAACTAGACTTGAATCACGGGCGGCGCGTTGCGGCGCGCTGCCCGCGCGAACGGCGCCCGGCGGCGCCGTCGCGGTGTCATTCATGCGACGAAACGAGGCGACGATGGCGCGGATCCATTCCGTTTGCGCGTGGCCGGCGATGCCGCGCGCCGACCGGGCGCGCGTGCACGCGTAAGCGCGCGCGTCGACGCGCGCGGCCGGCCCGATGCCATGGACAGGAAATTCGATTACGCAGGATTGCTGATCGCGGCGGGCTTCTTCGTGCTGTTCGCCGCGCAGTTGCTGATGCTGCGTCCGGCGTCGACGATGATCGCGTACAGCGACTTCCACCGGCTCGTCGCCGCGCGGCTCGTCGACGATCTCGAGATCGGACCGGCGACGATCACGGGCACGCTGACGATGCCGCAGGCCGGCACGCTGCTGCCGGCGTCCGAAGTCGCGGCCGTGAAGTCGGACGGCACGCCGCCGCGCTTCAGCACCAACCGCGTGACCGACCCGCAGCTGATCGACACGCTGACCGCCGCCGGCATCCGGTTTCACGGCGCGTCCGACACCGGCTGGATCGCGTCGCTCGCGTCGTGGCTGGTGCCGCTCGTCGCGTTCGTGTTCATCTGGAACCTGATGCTGCGCAAGCGTGGCGGGCTGCAGGATTTCACCGGGATGGGCAAGAGCCGCGCACGCGTGTACGTGCAGCAGGAAACCGGCATCACGTTCGACGACATCGCGGGCATCGACGAAGCGAAGGCCGAGCTGCAGCAGCTCGTCGCGTTCCTGCGCAACCCCGATCGCTACCAGCGGCTCGGCGGCAAGATCCCGAAGGGCGTGCTCGTCGTCGGCGCGCCCGGCACCGGCAAGACGCTGCTCGCGCGCGCGGTGGCCGGCGAGGCGGCCGTGCCGTTCTTCTCGATCAGCGGCTCGGCGTTCGTCGAGATGTTCGTCGGTGTTGGCGCCGCGCGCGTGCGCGACCTGTTCGAGCAGGCGCAGCAGAAGGCGCCGTGCATCGTGTTCGTCGACGAGCTCGACGCGCTCGGCAAGGTGCGCGGCGTCGGTCCGATGTCGGGCAACGACGAGCGCGAGCAGACGCTCAACCAGCTGCTCGTCGAGATGGACGGATTCCAGGCCGGCTCCGGCGTGATCATCATGGCCGCGACCAACCGGCCGGAGATTCTCGATCCCGCGCTGCTGCGCCCGGGCCGCTTCGACCGTCACATCGCGATCGACCGGCCCGACGTGAACGGCCGCCGCCAGATTCTCGGCGTGCACGTGAAGCGCGTGAAGCTCGCGGCCGAGGTCGATCTCGGCGAACTCGCGTCGCGCACGCCGGGCTTCGTCGGCGCCGATCTCGCGAACGTCGTCAACGAAGCCGCGCTGCATGCGGCGGAACTCGGCAAGCCGGCGATCGGGATGGACGACTTCGACGAGGCGATCGACCGCGCGCTGACGGGCCTCGAGCGCAAGAGCCGCGTGATGAACGCGCAGGAGAAGCTGACGATCGCCTATCACGAAGCCGGCCATGCGCTCGTCGCGGAAAGCCGCGCGCATTGCGATCCGGTGAAGAAGGTGTCGATCATTCCGCGCGGCGTGGCCGCGCTCGGCTACACGCAACAGGTGCCGACGGAGGATCGCTACGTCCTGCGCCGCAGCGAGCTGCTCGATCGGATCGATGCACTGCTCGGCGGGCGCGTCGCGGAAGAACTCGTGTTCGGCGACGTGTCGACGGGCGCGCAGAACGACCTCGAACGCGCGACCGCGATGGCGCGCCACATGGTCATGCAATACGGGATGAGCGAGAAGATCGGGCTCGTCAGCGTCGACGACGGCGAAACGCGCACCGGCATCCCGGGCGCATGGCATGCGGGCGAGGGCCGCTGCAGCGAGCACACCGCACGGATGATCGACGACGAGGTGCATACGCTGTTGACCGACGCGCATGCGCGCGTCGCGGCAACGCTCGGCGAACGCCGCGATGCGCTGGAGCGCATCGCGCGACGGCTGCTCGAGCGCGAAGTGCTCGAACGCGACGCGTTGCAGGCGCTGATCGACGGGCGCGAGGCGCCGGTCGCCGAATCTTCCCTGACCGATCGCGGGCCATGCACGAGTGCGAATGCGCCGGAGCAAGCGTCGGCGATCGAGCGCGATTTCGTCGCATACGGGCCGCCGCGCGAACCCGAACGCTGAAGCGCGGACCGCTCGCGCAGCCGGCGGGCGGCCATGATCGCGCCGCGCCTTCGCTGCAATTCGCACTTGCCGGCACGCCGTTGCGCTGGCGTTCTCTTTCCCTTTTTCGAGTCATGGAGTCGCCATGAGCGAGGCACACGTATCGGTGGATGTCGCGCAGCATGCGCGTTTCAGTTTCGAAGTCACGTTTGCCGGCACCGAGCTTTCGCCGGTGCTCACCGACGAGCCGCCGCCGCTCGGTGCCGGCCGCGGCCCGAACCCGGTCCGGCTGCTGGCCGCGGCGGTCGCGAGCTGCCTCGCGGCGAGCCTGTTGTTCGCGCTCGAGAAACAGCGCGTCGATCCGCAGCCGGTCACCGCGCATATCGACGTCGACATGGTGCAGAACGATGCGGGCAGGGTGCGCGTCGGCGCGATGGCCGTGACGCTGTCGGTCGGCAAGGCATGGGCCGATCTCGCGGCGGCGACGCGCATGCTCGACCGGTTCGATGCGTATTGCGTGGTGACCGAGAGCATGCGCGAAGGCATTCCGATCGCGGTGGCGGTGCAGGACGTGAACGGTGCGGTGCTCGACCGCGAGACGACCGGCGTGTAAGCGAGGGCAGGACCCGGCGCGTCAGGACACGGTCGCGGCGGCGACTTCCGCGGCCTCGGCGAGCGCCTCGAGAAAGCGCGTACGCCACCAGTGCACGTCGGTCTTGCGCACGATCGCCATCAGCGCGTCGTGACGCTGGCGGCGTTCGTCGAGCGGCATCGTGAGCGCGCGCTGGATCGCCTGCGCGGTGCCCTGCGTGTCGTACGGATTGACGAGCAGCGCAGGCTTCAGCTGCTCGGCCGCGCCCGCGAAACGCGACAGCACGAGCACGCCCGGGTCGGCCTCGTCCTGCGCGGCGAGAAACTCCTTCGCGACCAGGTTCATCCCGTCGCGCAGCGGCGTGACGAGCGCGACGCGGCTCGCGCGGTAGAGGCCCGGCAAGCGCTTGCGCGCGACCGTGCGGTGGATGTAGCGCATCGGCATCCACTCGAGTTCGCCGTAATCGCCGTTGATCGCGCCGCACAGGCTGTCCATCTCGCGCCGCAGGTCGTCGTACGCGCCGAGATCCTCGCGGCTCGGCGCGGCGATCTGGATCAGCGTCGCGCGGTCGCGGTTCTCCGGATACTGTTCGAGCAGCTGAAGGAACGCGTGCACGCGCTGCGGCAGCCCCTTCGTATAGTCGAGCCGGTCGACGCCGACGAGCAGCTGGCGGCGCGAATACTCGTCGCGCATCCGCTCGAACATGTCGATGCCGTCGCGATTCTCCGCGAGCGCCGTGAACTCGTCGACGTTGATGCCGATCGGAAACGCACCGGCCGACAACGTGCGGCCGAACGCGCGCAGGCGGCCGTCCGGCAGCCGCGCGGCGCCGGCTTCCGCCTCGACGTAGTGCTCGAAGTGAAGCAGGTCCGATTCGGTCTGGAAGCCGACGAGATCGTAGGCGAACAGCGAGCGCATCAGCCACTCGTGCTCCGGGATCGCGGCCATGATCGGCGGCGGCGGCATCGGAATGTGCAGGAAGAAACCGATCGGGTTCGTGCAGCCCGTCGCGCGCAGCTCGGCGGCGAGCGGAATCAGCTGATAGTCGTGGACCCAGACGATATCGTCGGGGCGCAGCAGCGTGCTCAGCTTGCGCGCGAACAGCTGGTTCACGCGCCGGTATCCGTCCGCGAAGCGGCGGTCGAACTGTGCGAGATCGAGGCGGTAGTGGAACACCGGCCACAGCACGTTGTTCGAGTAGCCGAGGTAGTACGCGTCGTAATCCTGCGGATCGAGATCGATCGTCGCGAGCTGGATGCCGCCGACGTTCTGGATCTGCACGTCTTCGCCGTGCGCGGGATGGTCGCCGTCGCCGCGCAGCCTGCCGCTCCACCCGAACCAGACGCCGCCCGATTCCTGCAGGCTGTCTTTCACGGCCACGGCAAGCCCGCCTGCCGCGGCCTTACGGGGATCTGCAATACGATTGGATACGACGACGAGTCGGCTCACCAGCTCTCCTGCGAATGGTTGGGGAAGGTTCGTGCGGCCAGGGCGTGAGGCGGACGCCGCCATCGACGCGTGGCGCGATGGGGCCGCGATACGAGCGGACGGGAATCAGGGCGCGCGATTCGCCGTCCGAACGTGGAGTGCTTTTTTTAGGATACTCGTCATTCGGCTGATTTAAAAGTGCATGACCGGGCTCAATGATCCTGGCTATCGGTCCGATGCAGTGCGATGCGCGGCGTTCCGCGCGTTCGACCGGCAGGACCGGAAATTGCGTGGCGCTGCAGCGGCCGTGTGCGCAACGGAAGGTGGAGGGCCGGAGAAGGGCGAGCGAAGGCGAGGGCGATCGATCGTGTTCGGTCACGCCGGCGCGGTCGATCGCGACGGTTTCGATCGACGCAGGCTGGCTGCGCCGATCGATCATGGCGGGCGTTGGCGACGCGCGGGACGCGTGGCGCGAACGCACCGGCGCGCGATCAGAACGTCGTGCGCAGGCCGGCCATCACGCTGCGGCCGCCTTCCGGCGCGAAGCCGCGCACGACCGAGGTCGCATAGCGGATCTCCTGGTTCGTCAGGTTGTCGCCGCGCAGGTACGCGAGCCAGTGCGTCGCGCCGACACGGAACTTGTACGTCAGCATCACGCCAAGCGACGTGTAGCCGTCCGTCGGAAAGTCGTTGTCGGGCACACGATGCTGCGACCACGCGTGCGTGACCTGCGCGCGTGCGCCGAACGGGCCGTAGCCGTAGTCGGCCGCGAGCGTCGCGCGCAGCGGCGCGATCCGCGGCAGCGGCTGGCCGGTGTCGACGTTGCGCGCATGCGTGTAGTCGGCGGTCAGTTCCAGGTCGACCGTATGGCCGCGCTGCGCGAACGCGCGCCATTTGCCGTCGAGTTCGACGCCATAGAACTCGGCGCGCACGCCGCGATAGATTGCTTCGTTGAGCGTATCACCGGCGCCGGGCGCGACCGGTTCGCCGTCGCCGTTCACGACGCGGCCCGTGTTGTACTCGGTCAGGTAGTTCGAGAAGCGGTTGTAGAACACGCCGACGCTGCCGCGGTTCGGGCCGCTCGCGTAGCGCAGCGACAGGTCGGTCGACACGGCCTTTTCCTTCGACGCGTTCGGGTTGCCGATCAGGAACTGGCCGGTCGCATCGTGCGGGCCGTTCGAGTACAGCTCGTAGAAGGTCGGCGCGCGCTCCGTGTAGGCGACGTTCGCCGCGACCGACCACATGGGCGTCAGCGAGAACAGCGCGCCGGCCGAGACGCTGCCGGCATTGAAGTCGCGCGGCTGCGCGAGCGCGAATTTCTCGACGCCGGCCGGATCGGGATCGACCTTCACGTGCTCGAAGCGCCCGCCGACGCTCAGCTTCAGCGCCGGGACGACCTGCCATTCCTCGAGACCGAACAGCGCGACGCTGTTCGTGCGCGTCGACGGCACGAGCGTTTCGTCGCCGAGCGCCGAGAACGTGTTCTGGCCGAACTGCACGCCGATCGCGCCTTCGAACGGGCCGATCCTGCGATGCCGCGCCTCGATGCGCGCTTCGTAGCCGCGGTTGCGGAAGGTGGTGGCGGTCTCGCCGTTGTCGACTTCCTTGTGGCGATAGTCGGTGTACGCGAAGTCGAACTTCAGCTTCGTGAACGGGCCGCTCAGGTTGCGTATCTCGGACGCGAACGCGAGCCGTTCCTGGCGCATCCGCAGGCGCACGTCGTCCTCGGCGACGGAGCCGTAGTTCGACTCGTAGCCGCTGTACGACAGGCCCGCGAAACCGTCGGCCCACGTGTACGACGCGCCGAGCGCGCCGCCATGCACGCGGCCGTCGCTGTTCGGCACGTTGCCGTACGGTTGCGGCGTATCGGGATCGTCGATCGCGCGTTGCTGGCTGCTGCGTGCGTAGCCGGGAATCCGCAGCTTGCTCGTTTCACGGTCGAACGCGTCGACATGGAACGCGAAGCGGCCGTTGCCGCCTTCGACCTGCGCCGCGCCCGCGCGCACCGAGTTCGCGCCGCCGTAGCGCGCGTCGAGCGCGCCCGTCACGCCTTCGATCGCTTCGCGCGGAATCCGGTTGTCGATCGTGTTGACGACGCCGCCGACCGCGTTGCCGCCGTACAGCAGCGCGGCCGGACCGCGCACGATCTCGACGCGCTCGATCGACAGCGGATCCTGCGGCACCGCGTGGTCGTACGACAGCGACGACGCGTCGTAGGCGGCGACGCCGTTCTGCAGCAGCCGGATCCGGTCGCCGTCCATCCCGCGGATGATCGGGCGGCCGACCATCGGCCCGTAGGTGGTGGTCGACACGCCGGGCAGGCCGTTGAGCGTCTCGCCGAGCGAATCGGCCTGGCGGCGCGTCAGCGCATCGCCGGACAGTTGCGCGGTCGGCGCGATCAGCTCGGTGTCGCCGAGCGGGTTCGCGGTCACGAAGATCGGCGCGAGCGGTGTGGTCTGTGGCGGCGAAGACGGGGCGGGCGTCTCGGCCTGCGCGTGCGCGACGGCGGCGAACAGCATCAGCGAAACGGGCGAGAGCGGGCGAAGCGGTAGACGAGGGAGGTCGCGCATGGTCGGTGAATCGGTTGGTATCGGATCGGAAAGCGAGCCATGCGGGTCAAGGCTGGATACGATATATTGTTGCATTTGCGGCGCGTAATGACCCGGTTGGATTGGACTCGGCGTAGCCCGGCCACCCGGATGAGCGAGTTTCAGGTGGACGAGGTCGCGAAATGATATGTTATATCATTTCGAATTCCAAGCGAAACGGCGGCATGCCGCAGGGTTTCCGACAAGCTGCGGAAACGGCGGCGAAAGCAGAGCCGGGCCGTCAAACCCGCGCCGGCACCGGTGGCGCACGCAATAGGTCTCGCGATGAATCCGCCACCGTCGCGCGCGTTTCCCGCTCCGTTGATACGCATCAAGTCGTTCCGGTTTCGAGCCCGGATACTGGCCCGGTCATCGACCAGACAGGAGCGACGCATGACTCAAACCATGAAGGCCGCGGTGGTCCACGCGTTCGGCGAACCGTTGCGCATCGAGGAGGTGCCGGTCCCGACGCCGGGCCCGGGCCAGATCCTCGTCAACATCAAGGCTTCGGGCGTCTGCCACACCGACCTGCACGCAGCCGACGGCGACTGGCCCGTGAAGCCGACGCTGCCGTTCATTCCCGGCCACGAAGGCGTGGGCGTCGTCGCGGCGGTCGGGGCGGGTGTCACGCACGTGCGCGAGGGAGACCGCGTCGGCGTGCCGTGGCTCTATACGGCATGCGGTCACTGCGAGTACTGCCACACCGGCTGGGAAACCCTTTGCCACGGGCAGCAGAACACCGGCTATTCGGTCAACGGCAGCTATGCGGAATACGTGCTGGCCGATCCCGACTACGTCGGCCATCTGCCCGCGCAGGTCGCGTTCGACGAGATCGCGCCGATCCTGTGCGCGGGCGTGACCGTCTACAAGGGCATCCGCGTCACCGACACGCGTCCGGGCCAGTGGCTCGCGATTTCGGGCATCGGCGGGCTTGGCCACGTGGCCGTGCAGTACGCGCGCGCGATGGGCCTGCACGTCGCGGCGATCGACGTGTCTCCCGCCAAACTCGCACTCGCGCGCGAACTGGGCGCCGAGCTGACGATCGATGCGTCGGCCGACGATCCGGCGAAGGTGATCCAGAAGGAGATCGGCGGCGCGCATGGCGTGCTGGTGACGGCCGTGTCGCGCAGCGCGTTCGCGCAGGCGCTCGGGATGGTGCGGCGCGGCGGCACGGTGGCGCTCAACGGCTTGCCGCCCGGCGATTTCCCGCTGCCGATCTTCTCGACGGTGCTGAACGGCATCACGGTGCGCGGCTCGATCGTCGGCACGCGGCGCGACCTGCAGGAATCGCTCGACTTCGCGGCGGACGGGCTGGTGCGCGCGCATATCCATCGCGACCGGCTCGGCAACATCAACGACATATTCGCGCGGCTGCGCGAAGGGAAAGTCGACGGTCGCATCGTGCTGACCGACATGCATTGACGCGCATTCGGGAGCGCTGCCGCGACGCAACGGACGTCGCGGCGGCGCTATGCTCACCCGCGCATCACGGCGCGAAGAACACGTCGGTGCGGTTCGTCAGGTTGCCTGCGTTGGTCTGGACGAAGAACGGATGGAAAGACGACGACGGCAGCACGTCGAGCCCCTGGTAATCGCCGATGAAGAAGCCCTCCGCATTCGGCGCGAGCTTCATGTCGAACGGGCCGCCGACGCGCCGCTCGTCCGCGAACGTGGTGCCGTTGTCGTGCGAGATCTTGCGCCAGAACCCGGTCGGCAGCGTCGTCGTATTGCCGGCCAGCAGGTCGCGGAAATCATAGTGGGTGACCATCACCGAGCCGGCATTGTCGACGCGCACCGACGGATTGAACGCGGGACGCCCGGTCGGCGTGTTCACTTGCAGCGGCGCGCTCCAGCTCGCGCCGCCGTCCTTCGACGTCGATAGCGCGATCTCGTCGTAGTTGCCGCCGTTGAAGCGGCTGTCCTGCCATACGACGTAGAGCTGCCCCGACGCCGGATCGATCGCCGGTTCCGGAATGATGTCGCCGGTGCGTACCGGTTCGCCGGTGTTCGGATCGGTCACGCCGACCGTCTGCAGCCCGGCGATCACCTGCGGTTTCGTCCAGGTCGCGCCGTCGTCGGTCGACTTGACGAACGCGACCTTGCCGGCCGCCTTGTTGAACGGCGGCTGGATCAGGTCGAAGAAGTCGTAGAGCGTGCCGGTCTTCGGATCGACGACGATCTGGTTGCCGATCGTCTGCTGGCGCGACGGCACGTTGACGATCACCTTCGCACGGCTCCACGTCTTGCCGCCGTCGACCGTCTTCGAGAAGAACGTCGGCCCGCGGTATGCCTGCGTGTGCAGGTTCGCATACGGGTTGCCGTTCGGCAGTTCGAGGCGGTCCCACACCGCGTAGGCCGTGCCGGCCTTCACCGGGTTCGCCGTCACCGATTCCTTGTCGTTGAAGAACTGCGTCGTCGGTTCGTCGTTCGCGATCAGCAAGGCCGGACTGCTCCATGTCTGTCCGCCGTCGGTCGACACCGAGGCCGCGACCGCGTTGCTGTTGTTCGACTGGTTGAACGAGATCGATACCGAATACGCGGTGCCGTCCGGACCGAACGACACCCACGGATCGGACGCGCGCTCGTACTTGAGCCCGCCCGGCGCGCAGGCGCTGAACGGCTGCGGCGTGCGCGCCCAGGTCGCGCCGCCGTCGAACGTGTAGCCCGCGACGAGCCCGTGGGCGCCGCCGTTCGACCAGCGGTCCTGCTGCCACACGCCGATCATGTTGGTCGGGTTCGCGGGGTTGACCGACAGCCACGGTTCGACCTCGGCGTTCACGTAGTTCGTGCCGGGGCCGCCGATGGTGCAGGCGGCGAACGGGCTCGGGCCGGACACGACCACGGGATCGGCATGCGCGGCCGCGGCGGCGGCCATCGCCACGGCCATCGCGGCGGACAGGCGGGTGAGGCTGGGGACAAGCGAGTGGGACACGATCGTGCGTCGCATGGACTGCTCCTCGTTGACGTGCGGCGGCGATGGCGCGGCACGGCGGCACGACGCGCACCGGTACGCGCGGCAATGAATGCCGTGCCATGCGTCGGATCGTGTCGTTCAGGAAGCCGCCGCGGTCATCGCAATCCGCGTGTGCTGGATGCCGCCAGCACGTCGGTCAAGACACCTCTTCGTTTTCATTGCTTGTCGGGTGCGTCCAGGGTTGCGGACGCAACGGGAAGGCCAGGCCGTGCAGACGACGAATGCGTCGAAGTGGATTGCAATGTAGGCGATCGATATGCGGCGCGGCAGGCAATTTTTTGTAACAGTACGTAGCCGGAAAGCGTTGCCGAAGCAATGCCGCCGAAATGCAAAATTTGCCGCCTGAAAGTTCGGAAACCGAATTGAAAGCGCGAATCGAAAGCACGAATCGAAATCGCTATCGATTACGCGGATTCGTGCCCATGCGGCGCGCCGCCGGCACGGTTCAGCGCTCGGCCGGAAAGCGGTCCTGCAATGCGTGCAGCCAGCGCGCGACGACGTCGAGTTCGGCGTCGGAAAAGCCGTCGCACAGCTTGCCGTTCAGCTCGCGCAGCGCCACGCGCGCGCGCTTGAGCGCCGCGTGTCCTTCGTCGGTCAGGAACAGTCGCGTTGCGCGCCCGTCGTCCGAATCGGCGTGACGCGCAAGCAGGCCGGCCTTCGCCATCCGGTCGGCGAGCCCCGTCATCGCGGACGGCGCCAGTTGCAGCGCCGCGCCGACTTCGCCGATCAGCGCGCCGTCCTGCCTCGCGAGGCAGAACAGCACGCCGGCCTGCGCGGCGCTCGCGCGCGCATCGGTCTCGGCCTTGCGGTCGACCCAGCGCTGCACGCGCCGCTGGCCGATGGTCAACAGGAAAAACAGTCGTCGGTCTTCGCTCAAGCTCGGTTCCCGGCTGCAATGGAAAGGGACGGGCGACCCGCATCGCGCGGCGCGTCGAGCGCCTGCGCGAGCCAGTCGGCGACCGCGGGCCACAGCACCGTGCCTGGCCGGCTGCGGAAGAAGCCCATGTGTCCGACCGGCCCGCTGCCCGCGGCGTGCGGATCGATCTGGCGGCGTTCGACGGCCGCCCGGGTCAGGTAGCTTACCAGCAGGTCGATCGCGGTCGGGTTCGCCCACGGATCGTCGTCGAAGCCGAGCACGAGGATCGGCAGCTGCTGCTTCGAGAAGCGCTCGGCTGCGCCGAGCGTCGGATCGTCGAAGAAGTAGCGCGGCAGCGTGGTCCAGCGGCTCCATTCGCGGAACACGCCGGCCGGGAGGTCCTCGCCGAGGCCGAGCCGCTTGCCGGGCACGTAGCCGAGCAGCGCGGACGCGAGCGGGCCGAGCACGCGCAGGATCAGCCGCACCTTCAGCCGCTCGGCCGCGCGGGCGATCAGCCGCGTGCTGCCCGCGTGCGCGGCGACGAGCACGGCCGCGCGCAGGTGCGCGGTGCCGGCCGACAGCCCGATCGCATGGCCGCCGACGCTATGCCCGACCGCCAGCAGCGGCAGCCCGTCGTGCGTAGCGCGCGCCCACGCGATTGCGGCGCCGACGTCGAGTTCGACCCAGTCGCGCATGCGGGCCTGCAGCGCGCTCAGCCGCGCGGGCCGCGACGCGCCGATGCCGCGATAGTTGTAGGTGAGCGCCGCGAAGCCGCGTTCGGTCAGGAAGCGCGCGAAGCCCGCGTAGAGCCGCTCCGGCACGGCGGTGGCCGGATGGATCAAGACCAGCGCGCGCGGCGGCGCGTCCGGCGACCACAGCGTGCCGCGCAGCGTGTAGCCGTCGGCGGCGGAAAACTCGATGGGTTCTGACGTCATGGCCGTCCATGTTCCGGGTAGGTATTTCGTATGCGAAATATAGTTCGCCATGTATTTCGCGTGCGAAATATCTGTCGAGGGATCATTCGAACGGCGTTCCACGAAGCCCGGTGAGCGGGGTCGCTGCGCGGCGATCTTTCCATAAAACATTTGCATATTTGCATAGCAGAATATTGCGTTTGTCTCATGAAGCGGATCGCCGTATCTTCACCAGTTCCATCCCGTCCGCCAGCCGTCGCGCCAGGCGGACCCAGGGGCGACGCCGTCGCGCGGCCGCCCGCCAACCTCCGGGGAGATCACGTTGTTGAGCCGAATCGTCACGGCGCTGCTGCTCGCGCTCGCCGCGCAGCCGGGCATCGCGAAAGACACCGTCACGCTGCGCGTCGGTGAACAGAACTACTTCAACATCCAGGCATCGATGGAGGCGTCCGGCGTGTTGAAGGACCTGCCTTATACGATCGAGTGGAAGCACTTCCAGGCCGCCGCGCCCGTCGCCGAAAGCCTGAACGGCAACGCGATCGACGTCGGCTTCCTCGGCGATTCCGCGCTGCTCACGCTGGCCGCGCGCGGCGCGCCGGTGAAAGTCGTCGCGGTGTCGCGGCAGAGCCTCGACGGCGTCGCGATCCTCGTGCCGAAGAACTCGCCGGTGCGCACCGTCGCCGACCTGCAGGGCAAGACGATTGCGGTCTGGCGCGGTGCGTGGAGCCAGCAGCTCGTGCTGCGCGCGCTCGAACACGATGGCCTGCGCGCGGATTCCGTCAAGTACGCGTACCTGATGCCGATCGATGCGACCAACGCGCTCGCGAACGGCTCGGTCGACGCCGTGTCGCTGTGGGAGCCGTTCGTCAGCACGCTCGCGCTGCGGCAGGGCGCCCGTCCCGTGACGACCGCGCAGGGCCTGATGCCCGCGCTCAGCTTCGTCGCCGCGAACGAGCAGGCGGCCACGGCCAGGCGCGCGGAGATCACCGATTTCCTGAAGCGCGTGGTGGCGGCACGCCAGTGGGTCGACAGTCATCCGCGCGAGTACGCGGACCTGTGGGCGAAGCGCGCGAAGCTGGAGCCGGACGTCGCGTACCGCTGGCTCAACAACGCGCACCAGCGCGTGGGCCCGGTCGACGACACGGCCGCGAAGGATGCGCAGAACACCGCCGACTTCCTGCACAAGGCCGGCGTGATTCCGGTCGCGTACGACACGGCGAAGCTGCTCGACCGCTCGTATGCGGGCGCGTTCGCGGCGCCCGCGCAGAAGACGGCCGCCGCGCAGTGAGCGTGCTGCAGCACGCAGCCATTTCCGATCGACGACAAGAAGGACCATCGACATGCCCGTCGACATCATCGGCATGATCACCGCGACGCCCGGTGCGGAGGTCGACGTACCCGGCGGGGCCGCCGTCCAGCCCGACTACGTGCGGCGCTTCGCGCAGGCGCACGAAGCCGCCGGCTTCGACCAGATCCTGGTCGGCCATTTCAGCAACGCGGCGGACGGCTTCATCGTCGCGTCGTTCGCGGCCGCCGCGACCGAACATATTCGCATCCTGCTCGCGCACCGGCCGGGCGTGATCGTGCCATCGGCCGCCGCGCGGCAGATCGCGACGCTCGACGTGTTCAGCGGCGGCCGGCTCGCATTGAACGTCGTGTCGGGCGGCGACGATGCCGATCTTCAGCGCGACGGCGATTTCGTGCCGCACGACGCGCGCTACCGCCGCACCGGCGAATATCTCGACGTGCTGAAACGCATCTGGCTGGCCGACACGCCGGTCGATCACGACGGCGAGTTCTATCGGCTGCATGGTGCGTCGCCGGTCGTGAAAGGCGCGCAGCAGCCGCACGTGCCGATCTATTTCGGCGGTTCGTCGCCGGCCGCGCTGGCCGTGGCCGGGCAGCACGCGGATGTCTACATGACGTGGGGCGAGCCGCTCGCGGCCGTGCGCGAGCAGATCGCGCGCGTGCGGGCCGCGGCAGTGCCGTTCGGACGCGCGCCGCGCATCAGCGTGTCGTTCCGGCCGATCGTCGCGCACACCGAAGCCGCCGCGTGGGAGAAGGCCGAGGCGATCCGCGCGCGCGTGCGCGCGGCGCGGCTCGCGAACGGCCAGCCGATCGACGGCCATGCGCCGCAGAACGCAGGCTCGCAACGCCTGATGGCCGCGGCCGGGCAGGGCGACGTGCTCGACGAGCGGTTGTGGATGGGCGTCGCGAACCTGACCGGCGCGCGCTGGAATTCGACCGCGCTCGTCGGCACGCCGGAACAGGTCGCGCGTGCACTCGGTGCGTATTACGAGCTCGGCGTATCGACGTTCCTGATTCGCGGTTTCGATCCGCTCGACGATGCGCTGGATTACGGACGCAAGCTGATTCCTGCGATCCACGCGCACATCGCGGAACTCGACCACCATCGCGATCGCGCGGCGCTGACGGCGTAGGAAACGACGGCCCGCCCACGTCGATTCGCCCCGGCCTCTTCTTTAAGGGATGCCGGGGCGATTTCATTTGCTGCGCGACCGATGCGCAGCTCGCTGTGCCGACGCACCGACACATCGACACATCGAATCAAAACGACGGCAATCCCGGCGGATTCGTCTCCGCGCGCGCGACCGCCTCGCTCTGCAATCCCCAGCGCGCCAGCGCCTGCCCGTAGCGGCCGTTGTCGATCAGCGCGTTCGTCGCGAGCGTCAGCGCCGGCGCGAGCCCGCTGCCGCGGCGCGTCGCGATCGCGACGTCCGCGTTCGCGGGCCAGCCCGCGTTGACGACGCCGACCCGCCGGATCTTGCCGTCGCGCGCGGCTTCGTACGCGAGCGACGCGTTCGGATTCAGCTCGGCATCGGCGCGGCCCGACAGCAGCGCGACGCGTGCCGCCGCATCGTCGTCGAAATAGAGCAGTTCGGTCGGCTTCAGCCCTTGCGCGACGTTGCGCCGGCTCCACTCGAGCAGGATGCGCTCCTGGCTCGTCCCCGCGCCCGTGATGACGCGCAGGCCGGCGACGTCCTTCGGTTCGGCGATCTTCGCGATCGGGCTCGCGGTGCGCACGTAGAAGCCGTGCAGCCCGAGCCGGTAGGTCGTGAAGTCGTATTTCTCCTTGCGCTTCTCGGTCACGCCGACGTTCGAGATCACCGCGTCGTACTTGCCCGACGTGAGCCCGAGCGGCCAGTCGGCCCATGCGATCGGCACCAGCACCAGCGTGCGGCCGAGCGCGTCGGCGACGAGCTGCGCATAGTCGGGATCGGCGCCGACCACGGTGCGTGCGTCGGTCGCATAGGTCGATACCGGTGGCGCGTGCGGCGAGATCGCGACCGTGAAGGCCCCGTCGCGTACCCAGCGGTAGTTGCTTGCCGCGCGAATCGCCGCATCGTCGCGCGCTGCGCGGATCCGGCCGGCCTGGCGCGGATCGAGGTCCGCCGTCGCGGCGGCGGCCTCGGCCTCGGCCGCGTGCCACCGGAGGCCGGCGGCGGCGGCCAGCGTGGCGGTGATGAACTGGCGTCGGTCGATCATCGTCGGTTGCCTCGCAGGTCGTGGGCGGCGTGCATCAGAGCACCCGTGACAGGAACGCGCGTGTGCGCGGATGGGCCGGCGCGTCGAGCACGACGGCGGGCGGCCCCGACTCGACGATGCGGCCGCGCTCCATGAACAGCACGTTGTCCGCGACTTCGCGCGCGAAGCCGATCTCGTGCGTGACGATCACGAGCGTGGTGCCCGAGCGTGCGAGCTCCTTGATCACGTCGAGCACTTCGTTGACCAGTTCGGGATCGAGCGCCGACGTCGGCTCGTCGAACAGCAGCACCTTCGGGCGCAACGCGAGCGCGCGCGCGATCGCGACGCGCTGCTGCTGGCCGCCGGACAGCTGGCGCGGGTACGCATCGGCTTTATCGGCGAGGCCGACGCGCGCGAGCAGCGTGCGCGCGGTGCGTTCGGCGGCCTCGCGCGTGACGCCGCCGACGGCGACCGGCGCCTCGATCAGGTTCTCGAGCACCGTCAGGTGCGGAAACAGGTTGAAGTTCTGGAACACCATGCCGACCGCCGTGCGGCGCTTCAGCACGTCGCGCTCCTTCAACTCGTGCAGCACGTCGCCGTCGCGCCGATAGCCGATCAGCTCGCCGTCGATGTCGATGAAGCCGTCGTCGACGCGCTCGAGATGGTTGATGGTGCGCAGCAGTGTCGACTTGCCCGAACCGGACGGCCCGACGATCACCGTCACGCTGCCGCGCGGTGCGACGAACGACACGTTGTCGAGCACGCGCTGCATGCCGAACTGCTTCGATACGTTGTGCACGGCGACTTCGCCGCCGGTGCGCGGCACCGGAGCGGCCGCGGCGTCATCGTGGGCCGCCGCGCCGGTTGCCGTTGCGTTGCGCGCCGCCGCGTGCCGCCACAGCGCACTGACGCGCGCCAGCACGAACGTCAGCGCCGACGGCGGCGGGTTGCGCAGCGCGCCGCGCGCATAGTGGCGCTCGACCTGTACCTGGATCGCGGACAGCACGGTCAGGATGATCAGGTACCAGACGGTCGCGACCATCAGCAGCGGAATCACTTCGAGATTGCGGCGATAGATCACCTGCACCGTGTAGAACAGCTCGGGCATCGCGAGCACGTAGACCATCGACGTGCCTTTCGCGAGCGAGATCAGGTCGTTGAACGCGGTCGGCAGGATCGCGCGCATCGCCTGCGGCAGCACGATCCGCGTGGTTTGGCGGCCGCGCGGCAGGCCGAGCGCGGCGGCCGCTTCGAGCTGCCCCTGGTCGACCGCGAGAATGCCGCCGCGAATCACTTCCGCGGAAAACGCCGCGTGGTTCAGCGAGAGGCCGAGCACGGCCGCGAGGAACGGGCTGATCAGGTCGGTGGTCGGCGTGTCGAACCACACGATGTCGGTGAACGGCACGCCGAGCCGCACGTGTTCGTACAGGTAGCCGAGGTTGTTGAGGATCAGCAGCAGCACGATCAGCGGAATCGACCGGAACAGCCACACGAAGGTCCATGCGCTCGCCGCGAGCAGACGGGAGCGCGACAGCCGCGCCAGCGCGACGAACCCGCCGAGCGCGAAGCCGAACACCGCGCCGAGCAGCGTCAGCACCAGCGTGCGCGCGAGCCCGGACAGCACCGGCGGCGACAGGAACCACTCGGCGAACACCGGCCAGCCCCATTGCGGGTTGCCGAGGATCGAATACAGCACGAGTGCGATCAGCACGAGCGCGAGCACGGTGCCGACGGTGCGCGACCGGTGCCGGGCCGGCACGATCCGCAGGTGCGTGCCGGCGTCGCGGGCGCGGGAGGGGGAGAGCGGCGGCACTGCGCCGCCGAGATGGGTCGTGTCGCTCATGTCGGTGAGGGTCCTCGATCGAGTTGGCCGGAAGCGCCGCGCGAGGCGGCGCGTCGGCGTCATGCGTGCGCTTCGGCCGCGTCGTCCTGTTGCTGCACCGCGCCGGGCGCCGCATGGCGGCTCGCCTTGCGCGGCAGGCCGAGGTGGTCGCGCAGCGTGCTGCCCGGCAGGTCGCGGCTATAACGGCCGCGCGCCTCGAGTACCGGAATCACGAGGTCGATGAAGTCGTCGACGCCCTGCGCCTGTACCGGGAAGCCGAGGATGAAGCCGTCGCCGGCACCGGCGTCGTGCCAGCGGATCAGCTCGTCGGCGACGTGCTCGGCCGTGCCGATGAAGTTCGGGCGCGTCGTCGCGACGGCGAGCGCCGTCTCGCGCAGCGTGAGGTGCTTGCGCTTCGCATCGGCCTTGATCCGGTCGGTGGTCGAGCGGAAGCTGTTGCGGCCGATGTCGCCGAGCTCGGGGAACGGTGCATCGAGCGCGTACTGCGTGAAATCGTGGTGATCGAAATAGCGGCCGAGATACGCGAGCGCTTCGTCGATCGTCAGCAGGTCGCGGATCGCCTGGTATTTGTCTTCCGCCTCGGCGGCCGTGCGGCCGACGATCGGCCCGATGCCCGGGAAGATCTTCACGTCGCCGGGCTGCCGCCCGTGCTCGACCGCGCTTTGCTTCACGCGCCGCGTGAACGCGGCCGTTTCGTCGAGCGACGGCGAGTGCGTGAACACGGCGTCCGCGTACTTGCCCGCGAGCCCGATGCCGGTGTCGGACGAGCCGGCCTGGAAGATCACCGGCTGCCCCTGCGGCGAGCGCTGGATGTTCAGCGGGCCGGCAACCTGGAAGAAGCGGCCGTGGTGATCGAGCGTGTGGAGCTTGTCGCGATCGAAGAAGCGACCGGTCGCGCGATCGCGCACGAACGCGTCGTCGTCCCAGCTATCCCACAGCCCCTGCACGACCTCGAGGTATTCGTCGGCGATCTCGTAGCGCAGTTCGTGATCGGGATGCGCCTTGCCGAAATTCTTCGCGGTGCCTTCGAGCGGCGTCGTCACGACGTTCCAGCCCGCGCGCCCGCCGCTGATCGTGTCGAGCGACGCGAGCTGGCGCGCGACCGTGAACGGCTCGCTGTACGACGTCGAGATCGTGCCCGCGAGGCCGATCTTCTTCGTCGCGACCGCGAGCGCCGACAGCACGGTGAGCGGCTCGAAGCGGTTCAGGAAGTGCGGGATCGACTTCTCGTTGATGTAGAGGCCGTCCGCGACGAACGCGAACGCGATGCCGGCGGCTTCCGCCTTGCGCGCGATGCCGATCGCGAAGTCGAGGTTGATGCTCGCGTCCGGCGGGTTGCTCGGGTGCCGCCATGCGTTCATGTGGCTGCCTGCGCCTTGCAGCATCAGGCCGAAGGGAATCGATCGTCGGGTCGTCATGGGCGCGTCACGCGTTCTGGTCGGGGGAAAGGGAGCGAAGGGAGCGGTCGGCCGCGAGGGCCGCCTGCACGGGGGTGATCGACTGCGCGCCGCCGAGCCATTCGGCCGACGCGAGCCGTGCCGCGTAATCGGTCACCGGCGAGTCGATCACGAACGCGTCGACGTCGAGCCGCCGGCTCAGCGCGTCGAGCGCGCGGTGGATGCGCTCGGGCGTATCGGCCAGCACGGTCGGGCGCAACTCGTCGATCCGGTAGTCGGATGCGCCGCTTTGCCGCGCAAATTCGGCCGCGGCCTGCGCGCTCGGCAGGTTGAAGCTCTGGCCGCCGGCGAACTGCAGCTTGAAGATCTTCAGCGGCCCGATCAGTCGCTCGGCCTCCTCGCGGGTCGGCGCGGCGACCGCGTACAGCGCGACGAGCGCTCGCGTGCCGCCTGCGTCGCGGTAGGCGGCGAGCGAGCGTTCGAGGTTCGCGTCGTCGCCGTTGAAGTGCCCCGCGTAGCAGAAGCGCCAGCCGTGTCGGGCGGCGAGCGCACCGCTGTCGGGCGAGCCGCCGAGCAGGATGCGCTCCGGCGCGTGCGGTGGCACCGGCATCGCGACCGCGCCGGCGAGCGGATGATCTTCGGCGACGCCCCAGCCCAGGAACGCATCGAGTTCGGCGAGCTGGCCCGCGAAGCCCGGCTTTTTCGCCTTGTCGTGAAACCACTGCAGCGCGCGTGTGGTCAGCGGCAGCCCGCCGGGCGCCTTGCCGACGCCGAGATCGACGCGGCCCGGCCCGAGCGCGGCGAGCAGCTTGAAGGTTTCGGCGACCTTGAACGGGCTGTAGTGCTGCAGCATCACGCCGCCCGAACCGATGCGAATGCGCGACGTGTGCGCGAGCAGGTGCGCGACGACGATCTCGGGCGCGGAGCTCGCGAAGCCGGGCGCGCCGTGATGCTCGGCGACCCAGAAGCGCTCGTAGCCGAGCTGTTCGGCGCGCTGCGCGAGGGTCGTCGTGAAGCGCAGCGCGTCGGCGGCGGTCGCGCCGTCGGCGATCGGACTCTTGTCCAGCAATGAAAGCGAGTAAGCCATGGTGTTCGGCGTTCCTGCGAAGGCGTGAAGGGGCCGGCGCTCAGCTCTTCGGCAAACCCGGCGGATTCGTGCGCGACTGGTCGATCGCTTCGGACGCGAGGTTCCAGCGGTCGAGGATCTGCTGATAGCGGCCGTTCTTGATCAACCCGTTCAGCGCGACCGTCAGCGGATCGGCGAGCCCGCTGCCGCGGCGCGTCGCGATCGCGATGTCGGCCGTGCGCGGCCAGCCGCCGCTGATCGCGCCGACGAGCCGTGTCTTGCCCTGCTGCGCGCTCTGGTACGCGAGCACCGAGTTCACGCTGAACACGGCATCGGCGCGGCCCGACTGCACGGCGACGATCCGCATCGCCTGGTCGTCGTAGTACTGCACCTGCACCGGTTTCAGGCCGTGCGCGACGTTCTCGCGGTCCCACGCGAGCAGGATCTTTTCCTGGTTGGTGCCGGCGTCGGTCACGATGCGCAGCCCCGCGACGTCCTTCGGCTCGCGGATCGACTGGATCTTGCTGTCGTTGCGCACGTAGAAGCCGACCTGGTCCTTGCGGTAGGTCGAGAAATCGAATTTCTGCTTGCGCTCCTCGGTGACGGTGACGTTCGAGATCACCGCGTCGACCTTCCCCGATTCGAGCGCGAGCGGCCAGTCGGCCCACGCGAGCGGGACGATCTTCAGCTTGCGGCCGAGGCTGTCGGACACCAGCTGGCCGACGTCCGCGTCGAAGCCGACCACCGTGCGCGCGTCGGTCGCATACGTGCTGATCGGCGGCAGGCTCGGCGCGACGCCGATGGTCAGCGTGCCGGCTTCGGCGAACTTGAACGACGCTGGCACCGCGCGCTCGACGGTCGCATCGGCCGTGCCGCGCGGGCGGCCGCGCTGCTCGGGGCTCAGGTCGAAGGTCGCGGCGGCCGCGGCGATCGCGGTCACGCCGACCAGCGCGGCGGCCAGCGTGCGGAGCGCACGCGGCGTGAAGGGTACGGCTCGTTGCATGGATGCGTCCTTGTTGTGTTGTCGTCGGGAGCGAGGGAGCGGAATCGGATGACGCGACGCGTTCAGCGCGGCAGCACCGCTTCGGGCAGTGGCGCCCACAGGTCCGCAAGCGTCGACGTGCGCGACGGATCGGCGAGATCCTTGCCGAAGCGCAGGTGGAAATACGCTTCGGGGTCGATCGACGAGTCGAACAGCCGCGTATAGCCGGTGCGGTCGTACAGCGCCCACGCTTCGGGCTGGCGAAAGCCGGTGGTCAGGTACACGCGCCGATAGCCCTGTTGCGCGGCGCGCAGTTCGAGCGCGTCGACGATCAGGCGCGCGAGCCCCTGGCGGCGCAGGTCCGCGCGGGTCCAGATGCGTTTGAGTTCGGCGGTTTGCGCGTCGTAGCGCTTGAATGCGCCGCCGCCGATCGTCTCGCCGTCGCGCAGCAGCAGCACGAACGCGCCTTCGGGCGGCGCGAACAGCTCGGCCGGGTAGCGCGCGAGTTCGTCGCGTGCGGACGCGCGGCTGTCGGGGCGGTACGCGTCGTAGCGCGTCGCGTATTCGTCGATCAGCGCGTCGATCAACGGCTGGGCGCGGACGTCGAGCGGCGTCGTGTCGATGATGCGGTCGTTCGTGGCCATGGGCATCGCGAAGGGCGCGCGATGCGGACGTTCCTGGCGGGGGCGGGGCACATTGCCCGGCCGGTCTGTTCCGTTATCGCGACGCGGTTGTCGTGATGACGGCGGCCGCGGTGCTTCCTGCGCTGCATCCGGCGTGCCGCCGCCGTTTCGAACACGTTAGCGGCGTGGGCGGCAAAGGCGAACGAAGCAATTTCGATAAGGATTTCGCGGGGGGCGTCAGAAGGCTTGCAGGGGGAGTGGGGTGGGGGAGGCGATCGAGAGTAGTGCAGAGCCGAGCCAGTTGGATGTGTGTGCAATACATATGAATGCCGTGGGTTTGCACGCTGTTATTGCTCGATGTTCTATCGGTATTGCCGATTTGGGGGCGATCAGGTTTGGCGGGAAGCGGCAAAGCAGCCAGAAGGAGTCATACGCCGCCTCGCCGAGCCGGACCTGCGGGCGATCGCTTTGTCTTATGAATCGACAGGAACTTCCGGATTTTCGCTATCGAGACTATGGTTCTCTTCTAGTCCTGTCCCGCTTCGGGCAGCAGGCGACTTGACGGAAACGTAATACGAAGTGCCAGGGTAGAGCGGGCTCGCCCGGATGTTCCGTGTTTCCCCCCTGTCGCATGCATCGGACTAGTCGGCGGATTGCGTACCGCGCTCCTGCCGCCGTGTCGCCAGATCGGGCGCAAGCGCTGCCACGCTTCAACGACGGCCGACGCGTGCGATGCAACATCGGCCCCCGCAACGAACCATTTGAAAGGATCGATCATGCCTGCATTGGTGGAAGCGACCAAGGACGCCATCGAAAGCCTCCTGCCCGAGCTCGAAGCGATCTACAAGGACCTGCACGAGCATCCCGAACTGTCGATGCAGGAAGTGCGTACCGCACGTATTGCAGCCGATTATCTCGAAAATGTCGGCTACGACGTTACGCGGGGTGTCGGCGTGACCGGCGTCGTGGCGGTGTTACGCAACGGCGACGGTCCGACTGTAATGTTGCGCGCCGACATGGATGCGCTTCCGATGGAAGAAGCGACCGGATTGCCATATGCCAGCACGGCGAGGGCGAAGGACGAGGATGGCCTCGAAGTGGGCGTCGCGCACTCGTGCGGCCACGACATGCACGTGGCCTGGCTGATGGGTGTGGCGCACCTGATGGCTGCGCACCGGGACGCCTGGCGCGGAACGCTGATGGCGGTCTTTCAGCCGGGCGAGGAAGTGGCGCGCGGCGCCCGCAGCATGATCGACGACGGCATGGCCGAACGCTTCCCGAAGCCTGACGTGATCCTTGGCCAGCACGTCATGGTTGGCGCGGCGGGCACGGTCGGCTATCGGAGCGGCACGATTCTTTCGGCGGGCGACAGTTTGAAGGTGAGGCTGTTTGGACGCGGTTCGCACGGATCGCAGCCACAAACCTCGATCGATCCGGTCATCATGGCGGCTTCGACGACGCTCCGTCTGCAGACGATCGTATCGCGGGAAATCTCCCCGCGCGATAGTGCGGTGCTGACGATCGGTGCGCTGCAGGCGGGAACGAAAGAGAACATTATCCCCGACGACGCGACGCTCAAGCTCAACATGCGCACATTCGACGAAGACGTGCGCGAATACATGCTGGGTGCGATCCGTCGCATCTGTTGCGCGGAATGCATGGCCTCCAACGCACCACGCGAGCCCGAATTCACGACGCTCTCGAGCTATCCGCTGACGATCAACGACGCGCAGACAAGCGAGCGTGTGCGGGAGGCATTCGAAGCGCACTTTGGCGAGCGCGCCTACGAAACGCCCCCGGCAGCAGCGAGCGAGGACTTCAGCGTATTCGGGCGCGAATGGGGCGTCCCATATGGGTTCTGGTTCATCGGCGGGACCGATCCGGATACATTTGGAAAGGCGTTGGCGGAGAAAAAGCTCAACGAGATTCCCAGCAATCATTCGCCGAAGTTCGCGCCGGTACTCGACCCGACGCTGCGTACGGGGCTGGAAGCGATGCTATGCGCGGCAGGGGCGTGGCTCGACAAGCGAGATGCATCGGCGTGACTTCGCACGCCGGCACGGTGACCATGCGTCGAATCCACGTACAGCAGGAAGTTTGATAGCTTTGAGGCAAGCCCGATTGCCGTCCCGGTCTGCTTGGAAAATCCCGGCTCTTCAGGGCGGGCCGGATCGGTCCGATCGGTGCACTGACGGGCTTCTACGTCTCTGCCTGAGCGGGCGCAGCTCCGCGGTCGCCAGCGCGCAGGCCCGCAACCATCTCGTTCAGCCAGTTCACGACAAGCGCGGTATAGGCACGTTGGCTGGGATCATCCGATAGTCCATGGTCCGCACCGTCGATGATCCGGTACGTGAGCGAATGGGCTTGCAAAAACGCCTGCAGATAGCTGGCGATCACGGTATGCGGCACGATCTCGTCGTGTTCCGATTCGACGAGCAGCACATCGCCTCGAAAGCGGGCCGCCGCACGCAACGCCCGATTTTCCGACGCTGGCACGGTGCGTTTGCGATACGCGACGAGATCATGTTCGACATGCAAGGCGCGCTTCGGCGTGTTCCATCCTTCGTCGAGGTAAAGCGCTGGTACGCGCAGACCCAGCCAGCGCACTGCGCGCAGTTCCGTCAGGATGGCTGCGAGATAGCCTCCGTAGCTGCTGCCGATCACTGCAACCGCATCGCGATCGATCAATGGATGTGCAACGAGCGTATCGTAGGCGGCCAGCAGATCCTGCAGGTTGGTTTCCCGGGTCACGTTTTGTTGTTCGTCCTGCGTACGCCCATGTCCCGTCAGATCGAAGGTCAGGCAAACGCAGCCGAATGCCGATGCCTGCCGGGCGCGCTCGAGATACTGTTCCTGATTGCCGCCCCAGCCGTGCACGAAAAGAATGCCCGGCACCGTTGTCTTCGGAGCGAGCAGGGTCCCGTCCAGGTAACCGTTCTCGACCTTGATCCGCACGCCATAACGCTCCGCTGTCATATGCCGTTGCTCCCTTGCAAGGTATTACGATCCACTGTGTAGTACTTCGTGATGGCTCCCGCTTGCGGATCGACGCCTCGATAGATGACGCAGGCGCCATCAGGCACCTGCACATCGCCTCCGTAAATCTCACGCGTCGACGCACGCACCGCATGCACCC
Source organism: Burkholderia sp. Bp8991 (assembly GCF_003853795.1). Lineage (NCBI taxonomy): Bacteria > Pseudomonadati > Pseudomonadota > Betaproteobacteria > Burkholderiales > Burkholderiaceae > Burkholderia > Burkholderia sp. Bp8991. The sequence continues at coordinate 61,421 of NZ_QTQJ01000020.1, forward strand.
GAGGATCTGCCCTGAACATTCGCAACGCGCCAAGCTCGGCGCCCGTTGCGCCGCCGATCCGCCACGACTGCTCGAGTACCCCGCAACGGCGCACGCCTTGTGCATCGATGCCCCAGGCGACGTCGTAGTTGCGTCTCGATGCAAAAAAACCGGCGTAGTCATTTTGCACGGCGGCATCGAATGCACGCGCCTTGATGATCGCCTCCTGGACATCGCTCATGACATCGAGTTGCATAAGCAGGTCGAAGCCACCATGCACGGCGACCAGGTCGGTGCCGCCATAGACGTGGTGGCCATGGTTATTGACTGTTAGATGCTGCACGCCATAGTAGCTCGCGACCAGATCGTCGAGCGTCACCTGACCGACGCTCAGCGTCTCAATGCTATCCAACTGCCTTTCGACGACGATGCCTTCGGCTCGCAGCGCCGCGTCACCAAGCGCATCGAGTTCTGCTTCCAGTTCGTCCATGTCGGCGACGATTGACTGTCCTGCTCCTCCGACCCCATAAGGGCGCTTGATCCGTACGCCGCCCTCCTGCCAAAGGATGCGCGCCGCGTTGCAGGCATCGACCCGCGAAAACGCCGCGTAGCCCGGCAGCACCAGCGAACCAATGTGCTCGCCGAATACGCGTGACCAGCCCGGCGGCGAGGCCTGCGCGTCATCAGGAAGCGCATGTGCGATCAGCTTCGTCGCGACAAACGCAAACGGCACGACGCCGCCGAACAGATAGCGCTCGGATCGCACGCCAAGCTTGCGCGCTTGCGCCAACGTCAGCGTATCGTCGGGGACCAGATATCGATGCGCGGGGTACGCATGCTTTTCATCGAACTCGCCCGCCAGTTCCGTGCCCTTGAGCTCAGCGATCTGCCGGGCGAGCGCCCAGAGCGTGCCGACGTCGTGGCCGGATTGAACGGATTTGCGTTGCCCACGATAGACGAGGACGACGGGCAGCGCCGGTGTCGCAGGAAATGTACGCATCTTCAAGTTGTCCTCCCCGCGTCGTGGCGCAATGATTGGGGATTCGTTGCTATGCGAGGGCATCATCGGTCGATGCCGATCCTTGCATAGAGCAAGGCTTGTGCCTTTGTCTATCCGACAATCGTTTGTCTGCGCGGGGCGGCGAGTCGAGCGTGCTGTAGCTCTGTCGCTCTACTGGAAAATTGGTCCGATCGGTGGCGGAAGATGAATGTGATTGATCTTCCAAATGGCTACTGTAGAGCCGAGCGACCGCAGTCCGGTCTGGACAACTCCATCGCACCAGGCGTCCAGCCCATCTCGATCGAACGGCCGCTTTGTAGAAAGCCGGCCGTCCGCTTAGGGTCTGTACCGGTCATGACACGCCATCTACGCAGCGACCCTCATCCCATCGAACGACGACGTGCATCTAGTTCGCCCGCCCGTCGAATTGTGTGGCGAACCGTGTCATCGCATCACCGAGACGACTGGCATTTTCGATATCGAGCACCGCTTCGCCGCATGCCGGGCAGAAGTCGCCCGTTATACCTCGAACGACCGTGGACACACGCTGAAACGCATACGGAATATCGCGTGTGTCGCGAATCAGTTCGGCTTCACCGCAGGCGGGACATTTCATGTTCGTGATCTCCTCGACGACTCGATCACGCACATTACCCGATGACTCGCGGCGGCGTCGACGCCTCCGCCAGCTGAAACAGGCAATCGCCGCGCTGCACCTGCGCGGGCACGCGCTTGCACACCACTTCGCCGTCGCCCTTGAAGCGGTGCAGCACCGGTTCGCGCAGCGGCGTATCGGGGAAGTGCACCCACGCGGCCGGCTGGCCGGCCTTCACCTGGTCGCCGAGTTCGACGAGCGGTTCGTACAGCCCGCGTTCGTACGCGTAGACGAAGTGGCGATCGCCGTCGACGCGCAGGAAGCGCGTGACGGTCGGCGGCGCGTCGGGCACGAGCGCGCCGTGCAGCAGGCCGATGTAGCCGAGATAGTGCAGCAGCCCGTGACGGCCGAGCCGGATCAGCGACGGATCGGCCATCCCCGCACCGCCGAGTTCGGTCACGATCGAGATCGCGCCCTGCCGGCGCGCGGCCGAGGCCGAATGCACCGGGTTCGGCGCGTGCAGCAGCGCGTTCGGCAAGCCGAACGCGACGAGCAGCCCGTTGAGCTTCGCCGCTTCGTCGTCGTCGAGCGGGTCGATCGCGAGCATGTTGCCGCCCTGGTACAGCAGCGAGCTGCCGCCCGAATGCAGGTCGACCAGATACTGCGCGCGCGACAGCAGCGCATGCTCGATGTAGTGGGCGATCATCTGCGTCGGCGTGCCGGTCGGGTTGCCGGGAAAGCAGCGGTTCAGGTTGCCTTCGTCGAGCGGCGACACGCGCAGGCCCGCGTCGGCCGCGGGGAAATTGGCCATCGGCAGCAGGATCAGCTGCCCGGTGACGCTCTCCGGGTCGATCTCGCGCATCAGCTGCGAGACGATGATTTGGCCTTCGTATTCGTCACCGTGGTTGCCGGCCATCACGAGCGCGACCGGGCCGTCGCCATTGCGGATCGACGCGATCGGGATCGGCAGCCAGCCATACGCGGAGCGATGCACGGAATGCGGCAGGCGCAGATAGCCCGCATGCTTGCCTTGCGCATCGAGATCGATTTCGCAGTGGATGGGATTTCGGTGTGAGGAGGAGGCGGTCATGGCGACATCGTTCGGAGAACGGGAATCCGCCATCTTATCGGGAAACGACCGCCGCGCGGCGAGCGGTGCGGCCGAGGTCGAGCGCCGTCAGGCGGCCCGCGCGCGAACGCGCGGCAAGCGCAACCAGAGCAGCCGCGCGCGATGTTGCAGCGCTGAAACGCACGCCGGCGTGCGGGCCGGCCGCCTGCACACGCCGTGTGGTGCGCCAGCCCCTTGCCGCGACGGCGGCCGGCGCGCGAGCGCGTCAGCGGCCCGATGTTTCAGCCTCGATACGGCCTTCTTCCCACAGCGTCCAGAAACGGCTGCCGGCGCGATACGGATTCGCGCGCCGCGCCGCATGGTCGGTGACGCCCTGGCGAAACGCGCCGTACAGCGTCAGCGGCGGATTGGCGACGCACGCGGCTTCACGCGCCGCGGGCATGCGGCGCTCGGAAACGAGCCGCCGGATCAGCGAGGCACCGTCGATCACGTCCAGTTGATCGATCGTTTCCGCGCGGCTGAGAACTTCGACGGTATTCATGAGTGGCCTCCCTGACATCCTGTTTCCCGGTCAAGGAGCAATAAGAGTGCCAGCCATCAAATGCCGCGCGCCGTCGCGATCGTGCGGGCTTCTGCAGCGAACGCTACGCGCGGCGCGCGCCGATGTTACGGAACACGTCACGTGACATGGGCGGCCGCGGCGGAACACCTGCGCGCACGCGTCGTACCACGCAAGGCGTTTCCGGAATGAATCGCGGGAAGCGAACGGGCAAGCTGGACAGCGCGGCGGCCGCTGGCGGGAACGAGCGCGCTCAGCTCGCGGTCGCGGGCGTCACGCGGCTGCTTCCGGCCGAATAGAAGCGGTAGATCCCCTTGCCGGCCGACTTCGCGTCGTACAGCGCGCTGTCGGCCTGCCGGATCAGTTCGTCGGGTGAGCCGTGCCCGTCGTCGAGCGCGATGCCGATGCTGATCCCGAAGACGACGGTCTCGCCGATCGACAGCGTGTACGGCGCCGAGATCTGCCGGATGATCCGCGCGGCGAGGACCGAGCACGCCTGCATGGTGGTTGCGTCGAGCGCGACGATGAACTCGTCGCCGCCGACCCGCGCCGCCAGTTCGCCGGGCGGCAGCGTCTTGCCGAGCCGCTCGGCGACCTGCATGAGCACTTCGTCACCGGCCTGGTGGCCGAAGCGGTCGTTGATCGCCTTGAAGCCGTCGAGGTCGAGATACATGACGGCGAGCGCGGGGCTCGGCACGTGCGGCAGGTGCGGCCGGTGCGCGAGCATCCGTTTGAGTTGCGCATGCAACTCGTGGCGGTTCGGCAATCCCGTCAGCGCGTCGTGCCGCGCGAGGTGCCGGATATGCTGCTCGGTCTGGCGGCGCGCGGTGACGTCCTCGACGATGATCACCGCGTTGCCGTCCGGCACGCGGTGGCGCGTGAGTTCGAGCTGGCGGCCGTCGGCGAGCGCGATGTCGAGCGGCTCCGGTTCGTCATGGTTCAGCCAGAGGTCGCATTGCACGGCGAGACTGGCACCGTCGGGATCGGTGAGCGCGTTCGCGCCGAGCGCCGCGACGACGTCGGGCAGCGGCGTGTCCAGCATGATCTCGCGCGGCGAGCCGAACAGCTGCGCGGTGCGGCGGTTCGCGACGATCACGCGGCTTTCGCCGTCGATCATGCACAGGCCGTGCGGCATGTAGGTGAGGGCGGCGTCGAAGCGCGCGACGAGCTCGGCGTTGCGCTGGCGTGCGGCGATCAGCGCGACCAGCACGCGGTAATGGCGTTCGACGACCGTACGCATGGCCGCGAGATAGATCACGAGTGGCGGCAGCAGCAGCCATGCGCCGGGCCGCTGGACCAGCAGCGCGCCGACGCCGATCGGCACGACGCCGAGCGTGACCTGCGTCATCGCGAGCCGCGGCAGCGCCGAATTGCGCGACGCGATCCCGCCGAACACGCCGCCCGCGACCATCACGGCCAGCGTGCCGAGCTCGACGTCGGGCGCATCCACGCAGCCCATCACGCCGAGGCCGAGCACGCAGCACGCGGCGAGCGACACGGGCGCATAGCGCCGGGCCCAGTATTCGGCGCGATCGTCGCCGGCGGCACGACGTACCGCATACGCACGTGCGATCGCGAGCCGCGCGGCGAGCAGGCCGACGTCGACGACGAGCCACACGAAACACCAGAGTTGTTGCAGCCGGATCAGCGCGATCGCCGCGACGAACGCGCTGGCGAAGCCGGACAGCGCCATCGGACGCACGTCCTCGAACAGCGTGACGAGCATCGACGGGCGCAGCGTGGCCGTCACGTAGTGATCGCCGCAGGGGGGCGTGGCGAGAACGGCGTTCAGGAGGCGTGCCTTGACTGCCATGGCTATTTTGACCTCGACACGATGCGGTGCACCGCCGGCCGCCCCGCCCGGCACGGGATGGCCGGCGAACCGGATGCGCACGACATTAACATGAAACATCGGCCGCGCGTGCCGTGCGGGGACGTCGGCGCGTCGTCGTCAACCTCGTTCGCGCGCATCTTGCGGATCGCCGATGCGCAGGCAGGATCGTTGCCGACGGAACGATCTCGGGCAGCCGCGCGCGGACCGGTTTCAGCCCGCGCCGCACGCGGGCCGCCGATGGCGCACGATCGGCCGGCAGCCACCGATGCGGCCGGCGCGACACCGCGCAGTCGCACGCGTGTGCCGCCCGCGACCGCGCGCCGCAGCTCGTCCGAATCCCGTTATAAGAAATCCAATAAGCAATTCATGCGAGAAATACTATAGGCGATATATCAAAAACAATGCCAGAATGCGCGCCGCTCCGAACGCCGCGACACCCGATCGCCGTCCGAGCCGCATCAGGAGGTTCCCCCCAATGAAAAACCACGGCCTGTCACGGCGGGGTTTTCTGAAAGCCAGCGTGCTGGCGGGCGTCGCGGTCTACGTCGCGCCCATCGGCAGCCGCGCGTTCGCGGCGCTCTTCGAAGAAAAACTCCTCACTCCCGTCAAATGGGATAGCGTCACCGGCATCCCCCAATTCCGCATCGACGGCATCGCGAAGGTCACGGGCTCGAAAGTGTTCGCCCGCGACGTGCGCGCGGCCGACATGCCGCACTGGCCGCAGCAGCAGTCGCACGCGCTGATCCTGCGCGTCACGCAGGCCGACCGCACCTACGAGGGCTTCGACCTGTCGCTGCTCGGCGACGAGCTGAAGCCGGACCGCGTGGTCACGGCCGACGATCTCGCGCGCGACGGCGTCGCGTTCCCGACGTTCTACGGCGACGACATGCTGTTGCCCGCCGGCAAGACGCCCGCGTATCTCGGTCATGCGGTCGCGATCCTCATTTACCACGACTTCGCGCGCTTCCGCTTCGCGAAGAACGCGCTCAAGTTCCGCGACGACGTGATCCGCTACGGCGCGGTCACGGGCCCGCTCGAGCGCGATCCGTGGGGTACCTTCCGCTACGTGCGGGTGGGCGGCAAGACGGCCTACGACGACGATGTCTATTCGAGCCTGAAGGATGCGCCGATCTTCCCGAGCATGATGCGCAAGCACCTGCCGGTCTGGCCGGACGGCAAGGAGCACGGCAAGCTCGACGAGCAGGGGATGTTTCTCGCCGGCCAGATCGCCGCGGAACTCGACCATCCGTCGGCCGACTGGCTCGTGTTCGACCGCGAGTACAACACGCAGTCGGTCGACACCGCCGCGCTCGAACCCGACAACGCGAACTGCTGGTACGACGCCGCGACGCAGTCGCTGCACCTCGTCGTGCCGACCCAGTCGCCGCTCGAAGTGTCGGAAAACGCGGCCGCGATGGTCGCGAAATGCCGCTTCCCGGTGAAGAAGCTGTTCGTGCATCCGTGCTACACGGTCGGCTACGGCTCGAAGGATCACTTCAACGTGCCGTTCTACGGGCTCGTCTGCGCGCTGTACGCGGACGGCCGCCCCGTGCGGTTCGCGAACGACCGCTACGAGCAGTTCCAGACGTCGCTGAAGCGTCACGCGTTCAGGATGCGTTACCGGATCGCGGTCGACCGCAACACGGGCCTGCTGCAATCGTTCAAGGGCGACTTCGAGGCGAACGGCGGCGGGCGCTCGAATTTCTCGCCGTCGGTGGCGATGGTCGGCGCGACGGCCGCGCAATCGATCTACTACTTCCCGAAGAGCGACCTCGCGGCGGTCGCGATCGCGTCGCGCGCGATCGATGCCGGCTCCGCCCGCGGCTACGGCACGCTGCAGAGCATGGCCGCGACCGAGATGGCCGTCGACGAGATCGCCGCGCAACTGAACCTCGACCCGATCGAATTCCGCCTGCGCAACGCGCTGCGTTCGGGGATGAAGAACACCCAGGGCGCGATTCCCGCCGGCGCGCTGCGCGTCGACGAAGTGCTGGAGCGCGCGAGGCAGCATCCGCTGTGGACGCGTCGCGCGGCGCGCAAGGCCGAATTCGAGGCCGCGAACCCGGGCAAGCGCTACGGTGTCGGCTTCGCGTGCGTGCAGAAGGACTTCGGCACGGGTGCCGAGGCATCGTTCGCGAAGGTCGAATTCGACGAGAACGGCAAGGTGTCGCTGCAACACACGGCGGCCGAGATCGGCACCGGGATGTCGACGTCGCAGGCCGTCGCGGTCGCGAAGTGGCTCGGCCGCCCGGCGACCGAGGTGCGCGTCGCGGTGACCGAATGGCCCGACCTGCCGGTCGAGACGAGCGGCGATCCGTACCTGATGTCGCAGGCCGACCAGGATCGGCTGAGCGCGAATCCGCGCTGGTCGCCGGGCTATGCGTCGCCGTCGAGCGCGACCAACTCCGCGTACTACTTCACGCACAGCACGCGCGAAGCCGCGCGCGCGGTGTTCCGCTACGGGCTGTGGCCGGCCGCGATGTCGATCTGGACGCGCGGCCTCGGCGGCGGCCAGGCCGCGCCGTACACGATCCGCATCGAGGACGCGCGCTGGGTCGACGGCAAGCTGAGCGCCGACGGCCTCGAGCCGCTGACGTTCGAGCAGCTCGCGAAGCAGGCGCATGCGCTCGGCCTGCCGACCGGCGCCGTCGTGCACGTGTTCAACCGCTGGCAATGGACCGACGCCGAGTTCGACGTGGGCGGCGCGGTCGAGCGTCTGCCGATCGACGGGCTGTCGCTGCGTGTCGGCGCGCCGAAGACGGGCGCCGACGGCCCGCTGCCAGGCACCGTCGCGCCGGCCGGCGCGACCGCGCTGCACGGCACGCTGGCGCCGACCGCGAACGGCTATCGCGTGCTGGACCGCAAGCGCGTGTTCATCCCGCCGACGAGCCGCAACAACGCGGCCGTCACGTACTACACGGCGGTCGGCACGATCGTCGAGCTGGCCGTGCACGAAGCGACCGGCAAGGTCGAGCTGCTCACGCATCACTCGATCATGGAGTGCGGCAACCAGATCTCGCCGCAGCTCGTGTCGGGCCAGCTGCAGGGCGGCCTCGCGATGGGTATCGGCCATGCGCTGCACGAGTACCTGCCGCTCTACGAAGACGGCCCGGGCAACGGCACGTGGAACTTCAACCGTTATCAGCTGCCGCGCGCGACCGACGTCGCCGTGTGGTCGCAGACGGGCGACATCCTGCCGCCGCTGTCCGAGACCGATCCGCCGAAGGGTGTCGCCGAAGTGGTGATGATCCCCGTCGTCGGCGCGATCGTGAACGGCATCGCGCACGCGATCGGCCATCGTTTCACCGACTTGCCGGTGACCCCGCAAAAGATTCAGGAGGTGCTCGCATGACGACCGCCCAAACCGCCGCGTCGGCCGCGAGCGCCGGCGCGGCCGCGACCGCCGCGTCCGTGCCGAACGCGGCTTCGGCCGCGCCGGCATCCGCATCCGCTGCCGCTCCGGCCGCCGTCGAGCGTCCGCTCGTGCGCTTTCAGCTGAAGCCGCTGTCATTGAAGATCAACGGCAAGTCCGTCGGCCCGATGCAGGTGCCCGAGGGGCTGATGATGATCGAGTTCCTGCACGAGTACGCGGGCCTCACCGGTTCGCGGCTCGGCTGCGGGCAGGGCATCTGCCACGCATGCGTCGTGATCGTCGACAAGCCGGACGGCACCAGCGAGGAAATGCGCACCTGCATCACCGGCGCGCACTTCTTCCACGGCCGTTCGATCCGCACGATCGAAGGCCACGCGAAGCGCAACGAAGCCGGCGAAGTGGTGGAACTGTCGCCGATCCAGCAGAAGTTCCTCGAGCACTTCAGCTTCCAGTGCGGCTACTGCACGCCGGGTTTCGTCAACGCGGCGACGGTGCTGATCGAGCGGCTGGCGCGCGAGCCGGTCGCGAAGGCCGACGTCGAACGCACGATCACCGACGCGCTGAACGCGCACCTCTGCCGCTGCACGGGTTACGTCCGCTACTACCAGGCCGTGAAGGACGTGATCCTGACGACGCCGGGACTCGTGAAGGACGCCGCATGAAACGCACATTCGCCCATCGTGCCGCGCGGGCCGCGGGCCTGCCCGCGCTCGCGGCCGCCTGCGCGCTGCTGCTCGCCGCCTGCGGCGGCCAAGACGCGCCTGCCTCGAACGCGGCTTCCGGCGCGCCCGGCGCCGACCCGGTCGCGCGTGGCCGCTATCTCGTCAAGGCCGCCGACTGCGCGGCGTGCCACACCGCGAAGGACGGCGCGCCGTTCGCCGGCGGGGCGCCGCTCGAATCGCCGTTCGGCACGTTCTACGGTTCGAACATCACGCCCGACAAGGATCACGGGATCGGCAGCTGGAGCGCGGACGACTTCTATGCCGCGCTGCACGACGGCAAGTCTCCGGCCAAGCGGCTGTATCCGTCGATGCCGTACACGTCGTACCGGCAGCTCACGCGCGCCGACAGCGACGCGATGTACGCGTACCTGAGGACCGTGAAGCCGGTCGCGCAGGAGAACCGCGCGCACGCACTCAAGTTCCCGTACAACCTGCGCTTCGGCATGGTGTTCTGGGACATGGTGTTCCTGAAGGACAGCCTGCCCGACGCGTCGCGCGGCCAGTCCGCCGACTGGCAGCGCGGCCGCTACCTCGCGGGCGCGCTCGGCCACTGCGCGGAATGCCACACGCCGCGTGCGTTCACGGGCCAGCTCGACGGCGCGAAGCCGTTCGCGGGCGCGGCGCTCGGCCGCGTGGCCGCACCGGACATCACGCCGGCCGGCCTCGCCGCGCGCGGCTGGACGGGCACCGACCTGCAGACGTTCTTCGGCGTCGGCATCGCGCCGCAAGGCTCGGCGTTCGGCGAAATGTATCCGGTCGTGCACCTGAGCACGCAGTACCTGGCGAAGGACGACCTGCGCGCGCTGTCCGTGTACCTGCTCGGCGATACGCCGCCGGCACCGCAGCCGGTGAAGCCGGTGTCGGCCGACGCCGCGCAGCTCGCGGCCGGCCGCTCGGTGTATCTCGCGGTGTGCGCGGGCTGCCACGGCTTCAACGGCGAAGGCAAGCCGCACGTGGCGGTGCCGATGAACGGCAATTCGACGCTGCGTCAGGGCGACGCGCGCAACCTGCTGGTCGCGATGCTCGACGGCGTCGACGAGCAGAAGTTTGCCGGCTACGAAAACCTGCAGCCGATGCCGGGTTTCTCGCACACGCTGAGCGACGACGAACTCGCGCAGCTCGCGAACTACCTGCGTGCGACGTGGGGTGGACAGCCCGCGAGCGTCACGCCGGCCGACGTGAAGGCCATGCGTTGAGCCGTCGAGCGGCAGGGCGGGGCGTCGCGCGCAACGCAGCCGGTTCCCGGCTGTGTTCCCGCGCGATGCCTCGCCCGATTCCGGGAGGCGGTGTTTCAGTAGCCTCCGCCGCCTCCGCCGCCACTACCCCCTCCGTTGCCGCCCGCGCCGCCGTAGCGGCTCATGCCGGATCCTTGCGACATCCCGCTGCCCGACGACGTACATCCCGCCGACAGCACCAGCACCAGCGCCGCGACGAGCGCCGCGGCCAATCTTGCCGATTTCATTTCACTCTCCTTGGACCGCGCAGGCCGCGCGGCAGGGCGGTTCGCGTGAACCGGCGACCGCGCGATGACGAAACGTCTCCGTCAGGCGGTTTATTCCATGTTTTTTGGGTATCGGTGCGTCGCGGCATATAGCGACACGAATCGGCGCGCGGGGCGCACGCGCGTCGGGCGGCGCCGTGCTCGCGCAGTGGCGCACGCGCTCACACGAGCACGAGCACGCAGCCGGGGCGCCCCGGCGATTCGTCGCATGACAGGTAACGGGAGGACGGGGCCGGAATGTCGCCGTCGCGGCGGCATCCGGTCAACGATAGACGAGATCGGCGCGGCGGTTCTGCGCCCACGAATCTTCGTCGTGGCCGAGCGCGACCGGCTTTTCCTTGCCGAGGCTGACCGCTTCGAGTTGCGTGGCCTGCACGCCCAGCGTTTCGAGCGCGCCCATCACGGCTTGCGACCGGCGTTGGCCGAGCGCGAGGTTGTATTCGGACGTCCCGCGTTCGTCGGTGTTGCCCTGGATCAGCACGCGGCGCGACGGATGGCTGCGCAGGTAGTCGGCGTGCGCCTGCAGCAGCGTCTGGTATTCCGGCTTCACGGAGTACTGGTCGAAATCGAAGTAGACGCTGCGCTTCGCGAGCGGGCTGTTTGGGTTGTCGAGATCGTCGGCCGCCACCGTGGCGACCGCTTCGCTCGATGGCGCCGGCGCCATCTCGGCATTCTCGGGCGTTTTCGCCGCGTGGTGGCAACCCGCCAGCAGCGCGAACGCCGCAATGACCGCGAATCGGTTCGTTTTGCTCATCGTGCGTCTCCTGCGGTTGACTGCATGGAAAGCGTGGTGGGGCGATCTGCCGCGTCACGCATGCGGCGAGACGACATGAAAGCGCCGGCTTCCGTGCGCGATGCGCTTTCGTAAGCCGGCGACGTGCCAGATGAAAGATTGTCTCGGCCGGACGCCGACGCACGGCGCCGCTGCAACAAGATTAGGAAAAATGTCACAGCGTGACCAGTTTCTTCGTCTTTTTCGCGCGGAAACGACGCAGGACGCATTCTTGCTTGCGCGAACGCGCGCAGCATGCGCCGCGCATGCGTGATGCGCCTTTCCGGTGCGGGCGTGTCGCGCGTCGCCGGCGCACTCAGAACTTGTGCCGCAGCCCGAGCGCGACCACGACCTGGTTGCTGTTGGCCGAAGGCGTCATGGTCCAGACGGTCGCGTTGAACGCGGGGTTGCCGTTGCCGCCGCTCACGCTTTGATAGACGGCTTCGAGATACGCGTCCGTGCGTTTCGAGAACGCGTAGTCCGCCTGCGTGACCACCTGGTTCCATTTCGGGCGCGTCTGGCCCGTGCGCGTGTCGAAACGGCCCATCGTGTACGTGTACGCGGCGGCCACGCTGAACGCCGGCGTGACGAAGTAGCGGCCGTCGACCGTGAAGTTGTCGAACACGAGCGATTCACCCTTCAGCGGGGTGATGCCGCTGCCCTGGAGCACGCCGCTCACGCCGTCGGTGGCCGAATGCGACCATGAGGCACCGACCGAATGCGGGCCGAACGCATAGCGGCCGGCCAGGGCCCAGATCTGCTGGTTGCCGCCCGTGATCGTCGCGGAGCCGTCGAGCGTGCTCAGTGCGCCGTCCGGATTCGGCGCGTTGCGGTCGCGGCTGATCTTCAGGTAACCGGCGCCGAGCTTCAGCGGCCCGTTCGCATACCCGAGCCCCGCGCTCCATACGGCGTTGTTCGAGAACGCGCCGGCAGTGTTCGAGAATCCGAACATCGCGCCGAGCGTCAGCCCGCGATACGTCGGGCTCGTGTACTTCACCGCATGGTTGATGCGCAGGTTGCGGTTCGAGTCGTCGTTGTCGTACGGATGCACCGCGAGGTTGCCGCCCCAGCCGGGGCCCGACGCGCCGAGCGGCGTCACGAAATCGAGGATCAGGTCGTACTGGCGACCGAACGTGAGCGTGCCGGCCGTCCGCGAGCTCAGGCCGAGCCACGCCTGACGGCCGAACAGGTCGACGCCTTTCTGCGACAGCTTGCCGGTCGTGCCCGAGAAGCCGTTCTCGAGCGTGAAGACCGCTGCCGTCCCGCCGCCGAGATCCTCGCGACCGCGCAACCCCCAGCGCGACGCGTTCAACGCACCGCTCGTCATTGCGACGCTGCCGCTGCCCGGCGAACCGGCGCCTTGCGTACGCTGGTTGGTCGAATAGGTGATCGACGTATCGATCAGGCCGTACAGCGTCACGCTGCTCTGTGCTCGCGCGACGCAGGGAATCAGGAAGCCGGCCGCACAGGCGGCAATCACGCTCAGCGGGAGCGCACCGGTACGACGGCCGCGGCGGGCGGCAAGCGGCGCGGCGACGCGTGCGCCGGCGGGCTTGGTTGTTTTATAGGAATGCATATGACTTTTTTCGCTGGTCTCCGGCCCGATCGCCGGTGGGTCGTATCGGCGCGCGGGCCGACGGATCGAGTGGGCATTATTGGAGAACGTGCGACCGGCGATTAAGGCGCTGCACAGGAAAGGTCCTCTGCGGGATCGCGTGGAATCGCGGCGTTTCGACGCGGGGTGTTTCGGTCGAATCTGCGCGAAATACGGCCGTCTCGCGTGCGGAACGATTCGGCAGCGCCGGGGCGGTTCAGCGTGAGCGTCGGCGCGTTCAGGAGCAGGCGGCGGAGGGCGGCGGGGTGGTGACGCGTCGCGAAAGGTCGTGTGTCGCCGGTCGGCGGCAGCGTGTATTTCTGACCCGATGCGCGGCAACCAGCAAAATTTTCCGCGCCGAAGCGCCAAGGACCGAATCGCGGCATCGGGTTGATTGCGTTCGTAGCGCGGGTCTTCCCGCGCTGCCGCAACCGGCCCGGCGACTACGTAATGCGCGGCTTTTTCACATGCGCCCGTTCGGCACAATGGACCATTGCGCGTGGCCCGCCTGCCGCTGTGCCGGCACGTCACGCATGCCGCGGGAGAACGGACATGGTGTTGATGGCTGTGGGCGGGGGCGGACCGGTGAACGTGCCGCAGCCGCAGGATGACAACGATCCGGCACCGACGAACGGGGCCGGCAGCACCCCGCCGGCGCAGACGCCGGAACAGCAGGCCCTCGCGGCCGCCCAGGCCGAGACGCAGCGCCTGCTGCAGCTCGCGCAGGCCGAAATGGCGACGCTCAAGCGCCTGCACGACCAGGGCGCGTCGCAGGCCGATCTCGACAACCAGGTGAAGAAGGCCGAAGCGGCATGGGGCTCGGTGCAGGCGGCCGTCGAGAACCAGATGCGCGTCGCGGCCGACGGCGGCGGCGACACGAACAAGGCGATCGCGGGCGTGGCCGCGGATCTGCGCAATGCGACGCCGAACGATCCGGTGCTCGGCTCGGTGCTCGACGATGCGCAAAAGGCGGTGTCGGCCGAATCGGCGCCCGAGCGGGCGACCAACGTGAAGGCGTTCCAGTTCGCGCTGGCGATGCAGAAGGACCAGGCCGCGAACGCCGACGTGAAGCAGTACGACGCGCTGCCGGGCGGAATCCGGCGCGCCGATCCCGACACCGGCGTGCAACTTCGCCAGGCGGCCGGCACGGCCGACACGAATGCCAACAACGCCTACACGGCCCTCACCACCGCGTTGCGCCACGAGTACAGCACGTCGGCCGCGACGCTGCGCCTGAACGACGCGAAGGCCGACTACGCGGCGTGGCAGAAGGAGCCGGGCGGATTGCGCCGTGCCGACGAGGCCGACGTCACGCAGGCGCTGGCACAGGCGCAGAGCCAGTACGACAAGGTCGTGACGGGCGGCGACGACACCGCACTGACCTACGTGACGGCCGACGAGCAGAAGCAGGTCGTCGCGTCGGTGAAGCAGAATCACGACGGCATGTGGTACACCGGCCTCGTCGACGCGCTGGGCGAGGAAAGCCAGCTCAAGCGCACGATCGCGACGATCAATCCCGACGATCCGTCGCTGTCGCCGCAGATGAAGCAACTCGCGCAATCCGATCCGGTCACGTTCGCGCTGTTGCAGGACACCGGCGTGACCGTCGATCCGAACGATCCGAAGCTGTCGCCGCAGGAGAAGGCGCTCGCGCAGCAGAATCCGCTCGCGGAAGCGTTCGTCAAGCTGACGGGCATTCCGGTGAGCACCGACGGCAAGAGCGACGCGGACGCGAAGGCGCTGAACGCGCAGATCGACCAGGCGGGCGGCGTGTTCGCGTACGCGATGGCGCAGGCGCAGGCGGACAAGAACAATCCCGGTTACCAGAAGATCCAGACGCTGCTTGCGGCGGCGCCCGAGGTGCGGCTGCAGTACACGAAGCAGCAGGTCGCGCAGCTGATGCAGGGCCCGGGCAGCAATCCCGGCGCGGCGCTCCAGGTGCTGAAGACCAACATGGACGCGTCGTTCTCGCTCGACGAGCGCCAGACGCTGTGGACCCAGGCCGGCCAGCCGCATTTCGACGCGAAGTTCATCCATACGCAGATCGATCCGCTGATGCAGAAGCCCGATGCGGATGCAACGGATCAGGCGAGCATGCGTGCGCGTTACGACGACACGATGAACGCCGACAAGGCCGGCAAGTGGATGCAGGACATCCTGAACAATGCGCCGCCCGAGTTCGCGGGCGTCGTGCTCGATACCGTCGAGCACGATTTCGGCAACAAGTGGATGCAGACGAACACGGGCACGCCGCAGCCGTACGGGCAAGGCACCGAGTTCTACAAGGGGCTCAGCAAGGCGGTCGGGCTGGCGGACCAGCAGCCGAGCGCGAGCGGCGTGCCCGTGCGGCGCGAGGACGACGTCGCGAACTGGCTGCTCGACGACAAGGGCAACGCGAAGACGCTGATCTACACGCTGCGGGGCAGCAACACCGGCTACGGTTTCGACACCGTGCGCGAGGCGCTGTCGTCGGGTGTCGATCCGGCGTTGTCGAAGGCGTTGCTGTCGAAGATGCAGAACGACGACCGGTTCCAGGCGGGCTTCGCGAACGACTTCCAGCTGCGTTACGACCAGGGCATCAAGAGTGCGCAGAACAAGCAGAACAAGGACGCCGCCAACGCCAGCTACAAGCTGTTCCAGGCCGATCCGGACAAGCAGCTGAAGGCGTATTTCGACGACTTCCAGAAGAACTTCGACGACAAGTCCTACACGTTCACCACCGGCTCCGACCAGATGACGAACTTCGTCGGCGCGGGGCTCGGAATCCAGCCGGACGACCCGGCCGCGACGCCGACCGACCGCAACGACGTGCCGTCGATGGCGATGCTCGAGCAGTTGATCGTCGGCAACGGGCAGTTGCAGAACGGGGTGGCGGTCAACAGTCGGTCGCTGTACGCGAGGAATTCGGCGGCGACGCAGATGATCCAGACCGTCGTCGACCAGATCCGCAAGGTCGGCGGCGACCACGCGGTCGTGTCGCTGGTGCCGATCTACTACGTGTCGAAGGGGACCGGTACCGCGCCGAGCGCATTGTTCAAGGTGCAGGTCGCGAACCATCCGGACCAGTTCAAGCTGATCGACGATCGCGGCTGGAAGTACGACACCGTCGACGACTACCAGCACAACAACGCACTGTCGGACGACGGCAAGCTGTACGTGCCGAAGAGCCTGACGAACGGCGCGGCGTCCGGCGGCTACTCTCAATACGAATCGATCGACGCGCACAAGACGGAGTGGTACCAGCACGTCGAACACTATCTCGAGATCGGCACGGGGATTCTCGCCGCGGCCGGCGGTGTCGTGCTGGTCGCGAGCGGCATCGGTGCGCCGGTCGGCGGCCTGATGCTCGGCGCCGCGTGGACCGCGGTCGGCGCCGGGATGGCAGTCGGCGTGCCGGCCGCGATCGGCGACCTGAACAATCTGAGCGAGCACGGGCAGTCGATCGGCTTCGGCAATGCGCAGGCGCGCGGCGACTGGATCAGCCTGATCGGCAGCGGCGCGGGCATCGCGGGCGGCGGGCTCGGCGTCGCGGCGAAGTCGCTCGCGGAGGCGTCGTCGCTGCTGCGCACGACGGGCCAGGTCTCGGACATGGTCACGCTGGCATCGCGCGGCGAGGGCGTGACGGCCGACGTGGCCGGTCTCGGCCGTTTCGCGCAGGAAGCGGACGCGTTCCAGTCGGTCGCGCAGACGACGGGCCGCACGGCCGGCGTGCTCAACGTCACGGGCGGCGCGATCGGCGGCTATCAGATGGTCGACCAGGGCGTGTCGCTCGTGAAGAACTGGGACGCGATGTCCGATTCCGATCGCGCGCAGCAGTTGCTGAACCTCGGGATCGGCGTCGCGCAGATGGGCCTCGGCTCGCATACGCTGATGGAACGGCCGATTCGGGCGATCACGAAGACGCCGGCCCCGCCGGCGACGCAGCGGCCGATCACGATCGACGTGGCGAACGCGATGTTCGCCAACGGGCTGGCGAACCAGCGCCTCACGGTCGGCGAGATCGGCAACCCGTGGCAGCACGCCGAGGAACAGGCGGCCAGTTTCGGCGAGCCCGTCGGCGACGGCGAGCCGGTGTCGCCGGCGGAAGGCGGGCTGCGGTCGCGCTTCACCGCGTGGCTGCGCGCGCGCCGCACGCAGGGCACGCCGGACGACGGCGACGCGATCCTGCTGCGGCTCGCGCCCGATGCCGAAGGGATCGACGGCGAAGCGACGCCGGCCGTTGCCGCCGCGATCGCGGGCGATGATGCGACGCCGGCCGGGGCCGGCACGCCGGCCACGGCGGGACGCCCCGCGTCGTGGCCCATTCCCGCGCATGTGGCGGCCGATCCGGACGCGCTGGCCGGCGTGGTCGGGTCGATTCTCGACAGCGGCAACCGCCTCGAGGACGTCGAATACTACGTGTACGCGCTGGAGGACGGCGAAGGGAACGTGCGCAAGCCGGACGAAGACGGACTCCCGTCGACCGAACGCGGCAACCTGGGAGACGACATCCGGGCGGCGAACGCGGACGCGCGGCGCGCGGCGGCCGGGGACGATCCGGTGAAGCTCGCGGCCGCCGCCTCCAGCGAGGACGGCACGATCGGCGTCACGCGTTACGCGTCGTTCCACGACGCGATGATGGTCGCCCGCGGCGGCGTGGCGGCGGGCCGCTACCAGGTCGCGCTGGTCGACCACGGTGCGCTCGCCGCGGACGGTACGGTGCCGCCCGAAGCGGTGGTCGCCCGGGTCGGGCTAAACGACGCCGGCGACGCGTTGATGCTGTCGATGAACGACGCGTACGATCGCACGCTGCGCGTGATGTACCCGCGCGGGTTCGATCCCGCCAAGCCGCTGATCCGCAGCGAGGACGGCCGGCGTGTCGACGTGATCAACGCGCCGCCCGGCATGGACGAAACGCAATGGGGCGCGTATCCGCGCCGCGAAGCCGACCTCGCGATCTATTCGAACCATCCGGACCAGCCCGAGAACCGGCTGCCGGCGGGCGAGCGGCCATTGATGCCGGTGCCGCCCGGCTACTTCGCGGTGTACGCGCATGCGTGGTCCGACGCGTTCGCGAGCGCGACCGGCAAGCCGATGAGCGCGGAAGACCTGGCCGAGCTGGTGCGCCAGAGCGGCTGGGACGGCAAATCGCCGGTGATCCTCTATGCATGCGGCGCGGGTACGCGGGTGAGCCCGCTCGCGCAACTGCTCGCGAACGTGCTGGGGGTGGACGTGTACGGCGCAAGCGGCTTCGTCGCGTGGCGTTCGCCGCGCTATCGCAGCGACGGCAGCCCGGACTCCGGCTATACGACCGGCATCGTGGTGGAGCCCGGCGCCCCCAGTCTCGCGGGGAAGCCGGACCATTCGGTGCAGCATGCGCCGCGCACCTACCGCTTCTCGCCGGCGCTGGCAGTCATCGACCAGGGCGCGCACGCGGTCGACTGGAGCACCGTGGCGCCGCGCCCGGTGTCGAATCGCTGGGGCGCCAGCGGCGCGTCGGGCGACGCGCGCGTGCCGCTCGGCGTCTACGTCTGGCGCGTGCTGACGAATCGCGGCGGCGCGGTCATCAATCCGCGCAGCCGCCGCCCGGCGAGCGCGCTCGAGATGACCCACGCGCTCGAGGAACTGGCGTGGAAAGGCTATACGCCGGGCACGCCGATCGCGCTGGAGGGGCCGCACAGCGGCGCCGATCCCGAACTGCTGCAGGAATTCGCGGACCTGATCCAGGCGCCGGTGTTCGGCCGGCTCGGCGACGACGACGCGGCCGGCTGGCGGCGCGCGATCCCCGATCCGGGCCGCCGGCTCGCGCGCTTCCAGATCGAACCCGACGTGAACGGCAAGTTCTCGCCCGGCCGCGCGCAGCCGGTTCGCGTCAATCCGCTGGAATTGCGGCCGGTGCCGGGCTCGAATGTCGTGAACCTGCTGGGCCACGCGACCGCGCGGCAGTTCCTGAAGGTGTCGGGCTTCGACATCGCCGAATCGCATGGCACGAAGCCGCGCGACGTGAGCTGGGACAGCGCGATCGCCATCACGAAAGACGGCAACACGATGTCGCCCAGGGAATTCGCGCGCAGCCTGCTCGAGGATCCGGCCTACACGGAAGGCAACGGCGTGCTGCTGACCGGCTGCTATCTCGGCTCCGGCGGCTACCCGTTCGCGCAGGAGCTCGCGTATGAACTTCAGGTGCCCGTGATCGCTTCGATCGCGTCCAATTCGATACGCGGCACCGGTGCGCTGGAACTGCACCCGAACAGCGACGACATCGTCGTGCCGGCACACGATCCAGATGTGTCGACCCGGCTCTACCTGCATGTCCCGGAGGCGCCCGACGCGAGCGAACCGCCGCTGGTGTTCGCCCGGCGCGGCGAACCCGTGCCGGGCACGGTGGCGCACGGGTACGACGGCGCGCCGGTCGAACCGGTGCGCCCGATCGACGCGCAGATCGATCCGGACGCCGACAGCGGGCCGCGCGGCAACACCGGCACGCCGGGCGATGCCGCGCGGCCGGGCGCGACGGCACATGGGCCGGCCCAGCCGCAGCTCCCGGCGCATCCGCGTCTCGCACCAGAGCCGGATGCGGGCGAGCCGCCCGTCGACGAGCCGGTTCCGGTCGTCGACGTCGCGCCGGGGCAGATTTTCACGGCGGACGAGTGGGCCGCGCGCACCGAGCAGGCCGCCGAGGCCGAAGCCGACGACGGCCTGTCGGGGATTCCGCAGAAGACGTACCGGAACAACAGCCGCGTCTATACGGACCGCGCGATCGCCAACGACGGCGTGATGACGACGACGATTCGCGGCGAGTCGGTACTGCAACCGGGCTTCGACGACGTGACCGGCGTCGACGCGACGCAGCACCCCGAATTCCTGCGTCCGGCCGACACGCTTTTGATGCCGGCCGGCGACCCGCTGCATCCGGTCGGCGCGCGCGGGCTGATGTCGCCGCCGGGCCATCACGTCGTGTTCGGACACGGCATGTCGGCCGATGCGATGCTCGGCCCGGAAGGCCGGCCGGTGACGCCGGACGAGGTGGCCGAGCGTGTCGCGCCGCAGCTCGAGGCGGGGCAGGACGTGACGCTGTATTCCTGTTTCGGCGGGTCGGACAAGCACGATCCGTTGCGCGTCGCGCCGGGCCAGGTGCGGGCCGCGAGCGGGACGTTCGCGGCCGCGCTCGCGCAGCGCCTGTCCGAACTCACCGGGCGGCCGACGTCGGTCTGGGCGCCGCAGGACATCCTGCTCGTCAAGCCGGACGGCTCGGCCACCGTGCGCGTGACGCGCCGGACCGGCGAGGTCGACACCGATCGCCTGCCGATGCAGCGCTTCGTCGGCGATCCCGCGCGGGCAGGCCGCCCGGCACTGCCCGCCGGACCGGACGCGGAACCGGCGCCGAGCGCCGCGCATACGGCGCCGCCGCCACGGGCCGAGCGGCCGGCGCGTCCGACGGTGCCGCGCGTGCCCGATCCGACGTTCGCCGATCCCGGCTACGACTTCACGCCGATTCCGGACGGCACGTTCGAATCGGTCACGCTCGACCATCCGTTCCGCAGCGCGCTGGCCGACCGGCCGGGCGTGATCGGCGATGCCGCGCGCGTGACGCAGGCCGGCGGCACCGTGAGCCAGCACTGGCCGAGCTATTTCCTCGACGGCCCCGAGCCGACCCGCGTGATCGACGACGTGATGCAGGCGTTCGACGCGGCCGGCCTGACGAACCTGCGCGTCGAATTCGTGACGGGCGACGGCAGCATCGTGCTGGGCAGCGGCACCGATTTCGGCGCGCTCGATCCCGAGGCGGGCTGGTTCCGGTTCAGCGGCACGGTGCCGGACGCCGCGGCGTCGGCAGCGCACGCGACGGGCCGCACGGCCGCCGAAGCGCGGCGCGCGTTGCCGGAAGGCGTGACGACGGTCGCGCACGACGATCTCGGGCAGGCGCTCGATGCGGCGCAAGCCGGGCCGCGCAATCACGCGTACGTGCCGGCCGATGCGCTGCCGGACGACACCGCGTTCGCGCAGGGCGACCTGACGCCGGCGGAACGCGTCGCGGCCAGCGCCACCGCGCACCTGGCCGCGGTCGAGGCCGCCGCACCGGCCGACGTCGTGCTGCTGTCGGCGCTCGGCCACGATCCGGCGAGTGCGCTGCGCATCACCACGCCCGACGGCGGCTCGCTGTTCAAGCCGGCCGGCGTCGACATGTACGTCGTGCGCACCCGCGATGCGGCGACGGGCGACGTGTCGTACCGGCTCGTCGGCGTCGATCGTTCCGGCTTGCCGGAAGGCTATGCGGCCGTGCATGCCGGCGGGACGCGCGCGCTCGGCGCGGTCGACGGCAACCCGACCTGGCCGAGGTTCGGCCACGCGGGGCCGGCCGGCCGTCTGGCGAGCCCGGCCGGCGACCCGGCAAGCAACCCGTCCGCTGCAGTGACCCCGGCTACCGTTTCCGGTCATTCAGCCGCCCCGGCCGCGCCGCAGGGTGCCGCAGCGATCGAGGCGGAACATCAGGCGCGCGCCGCCGACTGGCTCGACACCCTCGGCCGCCGCACGCTCAAGCGTGTCGACGGCCGGCATGCGCCCACGCTGGACGGACTCGCCCGGCAGTTCGGCCCCAACGCGCATGTGCTGGTCACCGCGCATCACACGCCGCCCGACGGCGCCGCGGCCTACACGCCGCCGGCCTTCGTCGCGGTGCTCGAGACCGACGCGAACGGCGCGCTCGGCCCGGTGCGGATGCTGAACGGCAAGCGCATGCCGCCCGCGCTCACCAAGGCGCTGGAAAATGCCAACAGCGGCGGCCGACGCGCACGCGGGAAGTTCGATTTCCATGTGTCGCCGGTCGCGCATGACGAACTAGTGGCGTTCGGCGGCCCGTCGAAGATCGAGACGCCGGACGGCAAGACGTCGTGGGACGTGACGGCGTCGGGCCATGCGATCGAGACGACGCTCGCGGGCGACGTGTCGAAGCTGCAGGATGCGCCGGTCTTCAAGCGGCCGCGCCAGGCCGTGCGTGCGGTTTCCGGCGCGCAGCGCTGGATTCACGTGGTCGACGACGAGACGGGCAAGGTGCTCGGCCATGCGGAACGCAACACGAATCACGAGTGGAAATATTTCGAAAAGGCGTCGCTCGGCGATACGGAGATTCCCGAGCAGGATCTGCGCACGGTGTTCCGGCGCCGCCGTCGCGGCGGCATTCCGGTCGGCCGGTCGCCGCGCCGCGGGATCCGTTTCGTCGTCAGCGACGTGGCGCCGGCCACCGTCGACCGCATCGGCGGGTTCCGGCCGGCGAAGGCGGCGCCGGCCGTCGAGAAGAAACCGATCCGCTCGGCCGGCGACCTGTTCCAGTCGATCGTCCCGGTGCGCCGGCCGCTGGCGCGCGCGGAGCAGGGCGACGACGCGAACGCCGCGCCGCTGGCGCCGGTCGATCCGCATCTGTTGCCGTCGGACCAGTCCGCGCTCAACGCGGTCGACTTCAGCGGCAACAGCGTGTCGCACCTGCTGACCGCGATCCGCAACGGCGCGCTGGACGGCGGCCGCCATGTGATCTACGTGTTCAGGACGGACGGCGCGGTGGCCGAGGCGCTCGGCGATCCGCTCGGCGTGATCGCCGAGCGCGATGGCGAGATGCGCTGGTTCGACAAGATCCCGCAGGTCAGCAACAAGAACCATCCGGGCGTGCCGCTCGACGCCATGCCGATCGGCAACGATCGCTTCGGCACGGACGTGCATTTCCTGCTCACGCAACTGTCGCCGCGCGATTTCCTGAACAGCGCGCGGCCGACGCGCGTCGCCGCGCTCGAAGCGCGCGCGAAGGCGCTGCACGATCAATGGAAGGCGGCGGAAGCGCGCGGCCTGCACTCGGCGCCGTTCCGCGCGCTCGCGGCGCGCACGCGGCACGGCTACAACGAGGTGCTCGCCGACTTGCGGCGCCTGGGGAGCAAGGGCACCGCGCCCGAGCCGCTGTCGATCGAGCCGTACCAGCCGGGGCTGTCGTCGGCGACCTCCGTCGAGTTCAGCCTGCGCCACGGCGCGGCGAAGCCCGAGCAGTATTTCGCGACGCACCAGCAGATCGAGGCATACAACAAGCAGGCGCAGCGGCCCGGCGACGTGAACCTCGTGCTGAAGGGCGAGCCGCAGGCCGTGATGGTCGACGTCGGCATGTGGCGCACGCTGCTCAACAAGCTGTACGTCGCGCGCGACGTGTCGACGTCCGCATCGCGGTTCCTGCCGGTGCCGGGCAAGCTGCGCGCGCGGACGCGCAACCTGGGCGCGGCGACCGTCGCCGACAAGCGGATCCGGCAGATCTTCACGCGCTCGAGCGAAGCGTTGCAGGATCGCATGGTGCCGATGGCGCGCTCGTTCTCGCTGAGCGACGATCCGGCGTTGATGGGCGCGCTGGTCGAGCGGTACGGCGGCGTGATGCCGGTCGCCACGCTCGTGATCGATCCGCATTCGCTCGCGGCGGTGCTCGGCAAGGCGCACGATCCGGATTTCCTGCGCGCGGTGCGCGCGCTCGGCGACCAGAAGCATGCGGTGTTCGACGGCGAGAACGGGATGATCCATCCGGCCCCGGGCTCCGACGGGACGGCGCTCGCGCTCGACGATCTCGCGCATCTGCATCGCTGGCTCGATGAGGCCGCACGCACCGGTTTCGCGATCCGGCTCGAGACGGCGCCGTCGCGCGCGCTCGTGTCCGGCGCCGACTACCGGTTCCAGTCGGGCACCAACGACACGTATCACGATTACGTGCGTGTGATGACCGCCCTCGAACGCTGGTCGAACGCGCATCCCGACACGAAGGCGCCGAACGTGATGGTCACGTTCCACGGCTGGGACGCGGTGCCGGAATCGGTGCCGGGCGGCGGACACGAGAAGCTGCTGCGCGCGGTGCTCGAGCGCAAGGGGCTCGAATGGGTGCACATGGGGCTGTCGTACGGCACCCACGGCGCCGACTTCATCGGCAACCAGGATCTCACCGGCGCGCTCGCCAAGCTGATCGTGGAGAACCGCAACCGGCCCGAGATCATCGACCGCCTGCATGGCGCCGATGCGCTCACGCGCGTGTTCGAGCGGGTCGACCGGCAGACGCTGGCGAACCAGCATCAGCTGCTGTTCGCGGAAGTCGAGCGGCTCGGCGCCGCGGACGGCATGACGCCCGCGGACATCGCCGCGCTGCGCCAGAAGCTCTACGAAGGCAACACGACCGTCTGGCTGAACCAGGCGCGCAAGGCGACGATCGAGCATGCGATGCCGCTGTGGGACGCCGACGGCAACCCGCCGCGCACCGGGACGGACGAGGGCGCACGCAGGTTCGGCGGCCGCTGGCTGGCCGACTACGGCGCCGGCGTGCCCGACCGGGTGACCACCGGCAAGCGGCCGGCCGCCGCCGACCCGCTCGACCACTGGCGCGCGGTCGTGCACGATCCGGCGCTGATCAACGACGGCACCAAGCCGATCGGCACGAGCCGCCGGGAAGCGGCGCAGCTCGCGAAGGTCGACATTCCCGACGCGAAGCGCGCGCAGGCGGAACTGCATGCGCTGCGGGTGCACGACGAACCGATCGGCGAGAACACGCCGCCGCCGTCGTCCAGGCGGATCGCCGGCGACATCGCGGCGGCCACCGTGACCGGCGGCGCCGGCGCGGGCGTGCTCGTCGCGGTCGGCCGGGAGTCGGTGCGCACCGCGACGAACTCGCTGTATGCGGGCCTGCGGGTCGGGCGCGTGTTCCAGGCGCTGCATCACGGCGCGGTCGCCAGCCTGAAGAACGGCGATCCGCGCGTGTTCGATCGCGTCGTCGACCGGCTCGTGCGCGGGCTGCAGGCACAACTGAAGGCGAACGGCTTCGACGTGGACGCACGCGGCGCGCAGCTGGAGCAGATCGCGCACGAAGGCAAGGCGATGGCCGCCCAGCTGCGCGCGCTGAACGACGACGGGATGCTGTCGTTCGACGATACCGTCGCGCATACGAAGGCGATCTCCGCCGACATGCTCGCGCAGATGCAGGGCGTGGTCGGCGGGACGTCGCTGAAGCTGCTGCATCACGGCAGCCCGCGCCATTCGGTCGGCCGCGTCGGTCGCGTGCTGGCGCTCGGCGGCTACGGCGGTTCGATCACGATGAATGCGTTCAGGGCGATCACGCACGGCGACCTGCTGGCCGGCGGACAGGCGATCGGCGGCGCGTTCAGCGCCGTCTACACCGGCATCGTTTACAAGGGCAGCCTGCGCGGCGTGAATGCCGAGAACCGCAGCCAGCTGGCGCGGATCGCGAGCGCGACCGGCGACTACCTGACCTCGGCGGTCGGCATCGCAACCGGCGTGCATACCGCGCTGACCGTGGATCCGGTGACCGGCACGCTGACCGCGATGTCCGGCGCGCTGCTCGGCGCCGGGCGGCTGCATTCGCATTTCCCGAACGCGACGCCGTGGATGGAGCGCTTGCCGACCGGCATCGCGCTGGCGCCCGTGGCGATCTTCGGGATCATGCAGGGGATCAGCCTGTACACGTCGGCAACCGCGTCGGACGATCAGCACAAGGCGCCGGGTTCGTCGCCGAAACCGTCGGGTTCGAGTGCCGGGGCGCCGACGCCGGGTGCGTCGTTTGCGCCGTCGCCCGGCACGACGGGCGCACCGGTGCAGCCGAATGCGTCGGCAACGCCGTCGGGATCGGCGTCGGCATCGGCGTCGGCGACGGCGACGGCGAGCGCGCAGCCGTCGGGCACGCCATCGCAACCGGCGCAGCCTTCGACGGGTTCACCGAGCCCCGTGCCCACGCCGCTGACGGTGACCGTGGCGGCCGGCGATTCGTTGTGGACGATCGCGCAAAGTCACGAAGGATCGTTGCTTGCCGCGGCACACGTGCCGGCCGACCAGCAGCAGCGGATGTCGGACGGTCAGCGGATCGACGTCGCGCTCAACGAGATCCTGCAACTGAACCCGAACCTGGCGAGCAAGCCGGGCGAGATCGATCCGGGGCAGCTGGTCGTGGTCGGGTGACGGGGGGGCGGCGCGCGGAACGTGTGCGGGGCGGAAGCAAGCGACACGTCGCGCGTGACGACGACCGACGGGCGGGCGTGCCACGATGCACATGCATGCGTCGTCGTCGCCGGCCCGCGCGTCAGCGCAGGATTGCCTCCGCGCCGACATCGTCGGACCGCGGCAGCACGGTCAGGCCGTCGCGCAGCGCATACGCGATCACTTCGGCGACGTTGTGCAGCGCCAGTTTCGACATCAGGTTCTGTCGATGCTTGCGTACCGTGAGCACGCTGAGATTCAGCCTGATGGCGATGTCCTTGCTCGAGTGCCCGTTGGCGATCAGCACGAGGATTTCCTTCTCCCGGGCCGTCACCGGCGGCACGGCGGTGGCGCCGGTGTGCTCGAGGACATGGGCGAGCGAGTCGCTGACATAGCGGATGCCCGACAGCACCAGCGCGACGGCACGCAGCAGCTCGTCGCCGTCTTCGTGCTTGAGCATGTAGCCGTCGACGCCGATCGCCACGGCCGCCCGGACCGTGGCCGGGTTCTGATTGCCCGTGACGACCAGGATCCTGGTCTGCGGCGATTGCGCCTTGACTTGCTTCGCCAGTTCGATGCCGGGGAAGCCGGGTAGATCGAGATCGAGCAACAGCAAATCGGCCTGCGTATCGCACACCAGCCGACCGACCATCCGGCCGTCGCCGGTCTCCCCCACGACGGTCCAGTTCGCTCGCGTCTTCAGCAGCAACTTCAGCCCGTCGCGAATGATGGCGTGATCTTCGGCAAGCACGATTTTTTTCATTTTTCTTTCGCCTTCTCCCGGGGCACCCGGAAGCTCGTTCCTTTGCGACAATACGATGCAACCCCGTTGCGACGTGTCACGCGGCGGGCGAGATCGACGCCCGCTCCGTTCAACGCCGGATCCGCTACGCGATTTTGAAATGGCAAACAGGATAGCGCAAGAATACCGTGCCGACGTGCAGCTGGAACTGGTCAATACGCTGTACCGACAGTCTCCGCCGATCCTGTTCGGCAACATCGCCGTCGTCAGCCTGACCACCTTTCTGTTGTGGCACGAGGTGTCGCGGCATGCGCTGCTCGCGTGGGCCGCGGCGATCTGCGTGCTGACCGCGATCCGTACCGCCATGGTCTGGCGGGATCGCCGCGCAGGCGAACATCCTGCCGGGACGGCCACGCGCCGCGCGCGGAAATACATGGTGTTCGCGGGCGTGTCCGGCTGCCTGTGGGGCGCCATGGGCGTGCTGTTCTTTTCGCCGGACAACACGATCGTGACCGCGCTGATCTGCATCGTGCTGGCCGGCATGACCGGCGGCTCGGTGGCGTCGCTCTCGTCGTGGTGGCCGACCTACGTGGCTTATGCGTTGCCGACGGTGCTGCCGTTCGCGATCCGCTCGTTCGCGTACGGCAGCTCGCTGTTTTCGGTGCTGGGCTTCCTGTCGCTGTTCCTGCTCGCGGTCAATCTCGCCTTCAGCCGGACGCTGCAGCGTACCGTGCGCGATGCCGTGTCGCTGCGCTTCGAGAACGTCGACCTGATCCGGCAACTGACGCAGGAGAAGGAGCGCGCCGAACTCGCCAATCGAAGCAAATCGCAATTCCTGGCCGCCGCCAGCCACGACCTGCGTCAGCCGACGCATGCGCTCGGCCTCTACATCGCGACGCTGCGGGCGATGGCGCGCGCGCCGAGCGTCGACGGAACCGCTCTCGACGACATCGCCGAACGGCTCCGCACCGCGTTGAAAGGCATGTCGCAATTGCTGAACGTGTTGCTGGACATTTCCCGGCTCGACGCGGGCGTGATCGATGTCGAGCCGCGCCGCTTCGCGCTGCAGCAGGCGCTCGACGCGCTGGACAGCCAGTTTCGTCAGGCCGCGCTGGCCAAGGGGGTGACGCTCAGGATCCGGCCGACCGCGATCTGGCTGGAAACCGATGCGGTGCTGCTGCACACGATCCTGTCGAACCTGCTGTCGAATGCCGTGCGCTATACGCAGCGCGGCGGCATCCTGCTGGCCTGCCGGCGTCGCGGCACCGACGTCGAGATCCAGGTCTTCGATACCGGCATCGGCATCGCAGGCGATCAACTGCCGCACATCTTTCGGGAGTTCTACCAGATCGGCAACGCGGCGCGGGACCGCGAGCAGGGGCTGGGCCTCGGGCTCGCCATCGTGCAGCGCACGGCGGCGCTGATCAATGCAAGCGTGCAGGTGCGTTCGACCGCGGGCCGCGGCTCGCTGTTCTCGGTGCGGCTGGCCATGGCCGACCATGCCCCGTCGCACGCCACCGGCGCGCACCCGTCGGGCGAGCGTGCGGGCGCAGGGCGGGGGCAGGCGCGTAAGACCATCCTCGTCGTCGACGACGATCGCGACGTGCTGGCCGGCATGCAGACGCTGCTTCAGACCTGGGGGCATACCGTGATCGCCGCGCCATCGCTGGAGCGTGCGATCGAGCTTGCCGTGCCGCGGCGCGCCGAACTGGACATGATCGTGACGGACTTCAGGCTGGCGGGGCACGTGACCGGCGCCGATGTCGTCCACCGGGTGTTCCGCGTCATCGGACGCGAGATTCCGGCCATCATCATTACCGGCGATACGTCGCCCGAGGGCATCCATGCCGCTTCGTCGAGCGGCTTCAGCGTGATGCACAAGCCGCTCGACCCGCAGGAAATGCAGACCTTGATCGACGCGCCGGCGTGACGGCGTGACGACGCCGCGATGTCATCGCACCGCGCCTGCTCGGCACCCGCACGCGAATGCGACGCGTTCGCGACGGCAGCCGGCGCGGCCGGCGCAGCGGCGACGGCACTACTGCATCTGCGGTATTTCCCAAACGAAACGGGTGCAGTACCTTCGCACCTGCTGGCAATCGTAAAAAACAGTCGCGCGGGGTAGCGAAGAAGGCAGGACAGCCGGGGAGACCAACCCACGGTTCAGGCCGCACGTCCGATCGAATCGGCACGGCGCCGGCACGGCCTGATGCCGCGGAACAGGATCGGTCGCAGTGCGGCCGATCCTGTTCCAGGCGTCGTCCTTTCTGAAAGCAACGCGACAGGGTGCCGTGCCTGCACCCTGAATCGCGCTCGCCTTGCGCATGAGCCGACCGGCCTCTCGCGGTCGAATCCTTGAACGGTCATGGCGCGGCCTTGCCGCCCGCCTGCCTGGAGCGCAACGGTGATGGACAATCTGCCCAATATCATGGTGGCCGCGTTCCCGGCCTTCGCGGTGCTGATCGCGGTGGAAATCGGACTCGCGACGATGCTCGGCCGGTCGCTGTACCGGACCCGCGACACGCTGGCGAACCTCGCGCTCGCGGCCGGCGCATTCGTCGCCAGCGTGCTGACCGGCGGGCTGGTGCTGGCGGTACTGAGCTGGGTGTACGCGCACCGGCTCTTCACGATTCCGACGAACGTCTGGTGGGCGTGGGTGCTGTGCTTCTTCGCGGACGATTTCAGCTACTACTGGTTCCACCGCCTGAGTCACGAGGTGCGCTGGTTCTGGGCGTCGCATTCGGTCCACCATTCGTCGGAACAATACAACCTGTCGGTATCGCTGCGCCAGACGTGGACGGGCACGATCACCGGATCGTTCCTGTTCTGGGCGTGGATGCCGTGGGTCGGGTTCCATCCGAAGATGATCCTGTTCATGCAGTCGGTGAGCCTGATCTACCAGTTCTGGATCCACACCGAAGCGATCGGCAAGATGCCGCGCTGGTTCGAGGCGCTGCTGAACACGCCGTCGCAGCATCGCGTCCATCACGGCAGCGATTTCGACTATCTGGATACCAACTACGCCGGCACCACGATGATCTGGGATCGGCTGTTCCGCTCGTACACGCCCGAGCGATTCACGCCGCACTACGGGCTGACGTCGAGCATCGGCACCGACAATCCGTTCAGGATCGCGTTCTACGAGTGGCGCAATATCGCGCGCGACCTCGCGAAAACCGACAGCCTGCACACCGCGATCCAGTATCTGATCCGGCCGCCCGGCTGGAGTCCCGACGGCAGTTCCCTGACGACGCGCGATGCGCGGCGTGCCGCACAGCAGGTTTCCTGAGAAGGCGATATGGCTCACACACGCGATCCACACGACCGGCGCCACGATGCGGCGCCATCCAGCGCCGGCCGCCGGCAATTCCTCGAATACGCGGGCGCGGGGTTGTTGTCCGCGATGCTGCCCGGTTGCGGCGGCGCGGATACGATTCAGCGGTCGACCTACGACGCGACCATCGCGGCGGGGCGGCAAACGATCCAGGCCGCGCTCGATGCCCATCCGCGGAACCTCGCGGGCATCTCGGTCGCGTTGCTCAAGGGCAATCAGGTCGTGTGGGCGCAGGCGTTCGGGAATGCGTCGATCAACCCGGCGGTCGCCGCCACGCCGACGACGCGCTACAACATCGGTTCGGTATCCAAAGTGATCGCGGCGCTGGCCGGCGTGATCCTGCAGGATCGCGGGCTGATCGACCTCGACGCGCCGATCGTCCGGTACGTGCCGTCGTTCACCATGCTGTCGCCGCAGTATACGCAGATCACGTCGCGTCATCTGCTGTCGCATTCGTCCGGGCTGCCCGGCCAGAACGTCGACGACATGTTCTCGTATGCACCGCTTCCGGGCTATGCGGCGACCGCGCAAAAGGTGCTCGCCAACGAACACCTGAATCATCCGCCGGGCCAGTTCGCGGTGTACTGCAACGACGGTTTCACGATCTTCGAGCTGGTGGTCGCGGCAGTCACCGGGCTGAGCTTCGCCGATTTCGTTCAGCGCGACATTCTCGCGCCGCTGAACATGACGAATTCCGGCTTCCTGACCAGCGTGCCGACGAGCGGCCAGTTCGCGCTGGCGTACGCGAACGGCATCCAGTACGGGCAGGAATTCGCGAATCCGTACGCCACCGGCGGCCTGTCGACGACGCCGCTCGACATGATGAACCTCGCGCAACTGTTCATCGGCAACGGCGTGTTCCAGGGGCGGCGCATCGCGTCGGCGGCCGGAATCGCCGACATGCTGACGGACCAGACCGACCGGTGGCAGATCAAGTCGACCCGCCTCGGTTACTCGTATGCCTATGGTCTCGGCTGGGACGACGTCGACGATCCGGTCCTGCGCGCGGCCGGCGCCGCCGGGGCGTACAAGAGCGGCGGCACGCAGTTCTTTTCAAGCCATTTCTACGTGCTGCCGGCGGCGCAAATGGCGCTGATGATCACCGGCAGCACCGGCTATGACGCGGCCGGCATCGCGCCCGCGATCCTGCTGCAGGCGTTGCAGGAGGACGGCAGCATCGCCGGGGCCCCCGCGAAGGTGAATGTCGCTGCACCGCCGGCGGCTGCGTCGCCGGACGTTTCCGCCGTCGGCGGCGTCTACGGCAACGAATCGGCGCCGATGCAGGTCGTCGTGAACGCGGACGGCAGCCTGGCGTTGACGCAATGGAACGGCACGGCGTGGACGGACGCCGGCTCGAACAGCACGCCGTACGTGTATCGCAGCGACGGCTGGTGGTGGAGCGACGGCGATACCGTGTCGTACCGGTTCGATATCCTGCCGGGCACGGACGACGCGGGCAACGCGGTGAGCAATCGGTATCTGACCAAGCGTGTGGTCGACGGCTCGGGCTATGTGTTCCGCGTCACGCCGTATGCGCAGCAACTGCCGGCGCTGCCGCGGCTCGACGCCGCCTGGCAGGCACGTGTGAACACGTCGTGGAACGTGATCAACGAATCGGCGCAGTCGGTGTTCTCGGGCGGCAAGCTGCGGGTGTCGCTCGGCAGCCTCGACGCGTTGCCGGGCTATGTCCTGTTCGCTTACAGCACCAGCGGCGGCGCCCACTTCAACTACCAGTTGTTGAAGCCGCTGGCCGACGACCGCTGCGGGATGACCGTGCAGATACCGGTGATGCCTGGCCGCGATCTGTTCGAAATCAGCATGACGAACGTGAGCAATGTCGAGACGATGGCGGCTTCCGGATGGCTGTGCCAGCGCGCGTGAGGGCCGGCGGGAAGGGCGCGAGGCGCGACATCAGCGGCATGACCGACGCGCCGGCAAGCCGGCTCCGGTGTTAAGGCCGGAACGTGTGCCTTCGTGACCTTGTGCCGCATGACGATCGACAGGCAGTCAACCTCGAGGGCAAGCTCGAGCGGTCACGGCCTCGCTCGCAACGTCACATCGGCATTCGGCGTCGCGCCCACCTTTTCGAGCGCCGCAACCGCGGCGTCGTTGCCTTGCAGGATGGCGTTCTGCAGTGCGGTGCGGCCGAGCGCATCGACGTGATCCGGGTTCGCGCCACGGCCGACGAGCACCGGCAGCATGTCGAGGCGGCCGAACAGCGCGGCGAACGACAATGCCGTTTCGCCGGCGGGATTTCTTCGCAGGGCTGATGCAGGGCCTCGACATGACGACCTGGGTGCAGTTGCCGGACGGCAACCTGCAGGTGCGGTTCAACAACGGCTCGATCCAGTATCGGCAGGGCACCGGCGCCTGGACCGACGCGTAGGCGGCCCGCCCGGGTGAAGCCGGCGCGGGACACGCGAGCGTGCGCCGGCGCAGTTGTCATGGCCGCGTCGATCAGCGTCACGCTGCCGCTTGTTTCAGCCGCGACGGCCGCTCGGCCGTTGAAAGGGGCTGAAGGAATCGAACAAGGTCCCGAGTTGTCCGGTACTAGGTGTCTTCCCTGAACGGGATCGCCATGGCCGCTCACCGCGGCCGCCGCAGAGCCGGCGATGACGGCGTACGGCCTTGACCCGCAAGGCTTCCCGGCAGAATGGACCCATCCGGCAGCCCGATGGACCCATGCCAGAAAGTAATGACTTTGAGCAATTTTGGCAATTTTCAAACAATGCATCGAATCCCATACTGCGGCTCATCCAATCACCGCCAGCCTGAGTGGCGAACCGCAGAGGACTCGAGATGCAACGAAACACAAGTGGGCAGCCGACCGTTCGCGATGCCGTCGTGGACTTGATGCGGCGCCTCGGCATGACGTCGGTGTTTGCCAATCCCGGCTCGACCGAGCTGCCCATGTTCCGAGACTTCCCGGAGGACTTCCGGTACGTGCTGGGATTGCAGGAAGCCGTCGTCGTCGGTATGGCGGATGGATATGCCCAGGCCACCGGCAATGCCGCTCTGGTCAATCTGCATTCGGCGGCCGGTGTCGGCAACGCGATGGGCAACATATTCACGGCTTTCAGGAACCGGACGCCGCTGATCATTACTGCCGGCCAGCAGGCCCGTTCAATTCTGCCGTTCGATCCGTTTCTGTCGGCATCGCAAGCAACCGAGTTGCCGCGGCCCTATGTGAAGTGGAGCATCGAACCGGCTCGTGCCGCGGATGTTCCGCTTGCGCTCGCCCGTGCTTACCACGTGGCGATGCAGGAGCCGCGTGGCCCGGTGTTCGTTTCCATTCCGGTCGACGACTGGGATCAGCCGGCCGACCTGGTCGAGGCGACACGGGTCAGCACCCGGTTCCGCCCCGATCCGGCATCGATCGCGGAGATCGGTGACGCGCTGGACAACTGCAAACGGCCGGCCATCGTCGTCGGCGCGGAACTCGATCGTGCCGACGCCTGGAGCGAGGCCATCCAGCTCGCCGAGCGCCACAATGCGCGGGTTTATGTCGCGCCGATGTCGTCACGCTGCAGCTTCCCTGAAGATCACCGACTTTTCGCCGGATTCCTTCCGGCGATGCGCGAAAAAATCGTTCGGATTCTGGATGGGCATGACCTGATCTTCGTGGTCGGGGCGCCGGCTTTTGCGTATCACGTCGAAGGCAGTGGGCCGCATGTGCCTGACGGCGCGGCGTTGTACCAGCTGATCGACGATCCGGCTACCGCGGCGTGGACCCCGGTCGGCACGTCGGTGGTGGCGAACGTTCGCCTGGGGCTGTCGGACCTGCTCGCCCGTCCGGCGCCGCGTGGCCGGCCGTTGCCGGCGCCTCGCGAGGTCGTCGAGCGAGCCGAGCCCACGGCGGTCATGTCGGTCGCGTATGCGTTACAGACGCTCTCCGAGGTGCGCGACGCAGCGGATATCGTGGTCGAGGAGGCGCCAAGTTCGCGGCCCGTCATGCAGCGTTATCTGCCGTTCACGCGCAGTCAGACGTTTTACACGATGGCAAGCGGCGGTCTGGGCTACGGCATGCCCGCCGCGGTGGGCGTGGCGTTGGGCAAACCCGGCAGCCGCGTGATCGGCCTCATCGGTGACGGCTCGACGATGTATTCGCCCCAAGCGATCTATAGCGCGGTCCAACTCGATCTCCCGATCACCTTTGTCATCCTGAATAACGCCCGCTACGCCGCCTTGCAGGAATTTGCGCCCGTCTTTGGCTTCTCCGCGTCGGATCCGGTACAGGGCACCGACCTCGCGGGGCTGGATTTCGTTTCTCTGGCCAACAGCATGGGTTGCGAAGGGGTGCGAGTGAGCGACGCGCCGTCGCTGAAGTCCGCGCTGGAAGACGCTTTGTCTTCGGGCAAAACGCGCCTTGTAGAAATTGTCGTGGCCTGACCGCGAGTCGGTGGTTCGACAGGCTGGCTTTTCAAGCATATTCCAGGAGACGGCTATGAATCAGGTATCGATGTTGATCAACGGCGAGCGCACGATGGCTCGCGATGGGGCGACATTCGAGCGCCGCAATCCGCTCGATGGCACGGTTGCATCGACCGCACCCGCCGCGACCGTCGCCGATGCACAGGCCGCGGTGCACGCTGCCGCCGCCGCTTTTCCCGCTTGGTCGGCGATGGGGCCCGGCGAGCGACGCGCATTGCTGAATCGAGCCGCAGATGCGCTCGAAGAAAAGCGCGACGCTTTCGCGCTGGCAATGGCAACCGAAACGGGCGCGTCCCGCCTGTGGGCCGATTTCAACGTCAAGCTTGCGGCCGACGGATTGCGCGAAGCTGCTGCGATGATCACGCAGATTTCGGGCGAAGTGATTCCGTCGGACGTGCCCGGCAATCTCGCGCTCGGGGTTCGGCAGGCCGCCGGCGTCGTGCTCGGGATCGCACCGTGGAACGCGCCCGTCATCCTCGGCGTGCGTGCCATCGCGTTGCCGCTGGCTTGCGGCAATACCGTCGTGCTCAAGGGTTCGGAAATTTGCCCCGCGACCCACGGCCTCATCATCGAGGCGTTGCAGGACGCCGGGCTGCCGCGCGGCGTCGTGAACTTCGTCACGAATGCGCCGGCGAATGCCGGCGCCATTGTCGAAGCGCTCATTGCCGAGCCCGCGGTCAGACGGGTGAACTTCACGGGTTCGACCCGCGTCGGCCGCATCATCGCCACCCAGTGCGCGAAGTATCTGAAGCCCTCGGTACTCGAGCTCGGCGGAAAGGCTCCGTTTCTTGTTCTTCACGATGCCGATATCGACGCTGCGGTTCAAGGCGCGGCATTCGGGGCGTTCGCAAATTCCGGTCAGATCTGCATGTCCACCGAACGCATCGTCGTCGATGCGAACATCGCCGACGAATTCGTCGCGCGCTTGGCCGAAAAGGCGAAGAGCCTGCCGCTTGGCGATCCGAGAAAGGGCCCGGCCGTGCTCGGCTCCGTTGTAGACATGACGACCGTCAGGAAGTGCAACGACCTGATCGACGACGCGCTGGCGAAAGGCGCGACGTTGGTCTGCGGAGGAAAATCCGAGACCACGCTCATGCCGGCCACGCTGCTCGATCACGTCACGGCCGACATGCGTATCTACCGGGAGGAGTCGTTCGGGCCGGTCAAGGCGATCGTCCGCGTCGAGGGAGACGAAGCGGCCATCGCATGCGCGAACGACAACGAATATGGTCTGTCGGCGGCAGTCTTCAGCCGTGACGTCGCGCGTGCGTTGACGGTAGCGAAGCGTATCGAGTCCGGGCTTTGCCACGTCAATGGGCCGACGGTTCACGACGAGGCGCAAATGCCGTTTGGCGGGATGAAGTCCAGTGGTTTCGGGCACTTCGGCGGCAAGGCGGGAATCGCGGAATTTACCGATTTGCGCTGGATCACCGTGCAAACGACGCCTCGTCACTATCCGTTCTGATGGTTGCCACGGTCGGGGCGCGTCTTGTTCGCGACGGACGAGACGCGCCGCTGGATCGTGGGCGCGAACAAAACAACAACCCTGTACCGGTGAGTAGCCTTCGCTCCTGTAACGACGAGCGATCGGCTTAAGGAGACTGCAATGCCTATTGTCAATTTTGAGTGGTCGCTCGATCGCACCCAGTTGGAGTCGGGCCATCACGTCGGAAAACGGATTACCCAGGCCGGCGATTCAGGCTTCACTGCTCTGGTCGGGGGGGCGAAATGAACGATCGTAATCCCGGTCTGCCGATCGTAGACATAGGCCGCACCCTTGATGACGGACCGTTCTCGGCGTTTCAGCGAATGGTCGTCTTTCTCGCCGCGTTCGCGATCGTGATGGATGGCTTCGATGGGCAACTCATCGGGTTCGCCATTCCCAGCTTGATCAAGGAATGGGGCATTACGCGCAACGCATTTGCGCCCGCCGTTGCTGCCGGCCTCGTAGGCATGGGTATCGGTAGCGCGTTCGCCGGCCTTTTCGCGGACAGGTTCGGTCGGCGCTGGGCCATTATTGGAAGCGTGCTGGTATTTGGCCTGGCGACGAGTTCGATTGCGCTATCGCCTGACGTCATGACCATTGCAATCCTGCGCTTCTTCGCGGGACTGGGTATCGGTGGTGCGCTGCCAAGCGCGACGACCATGACGGCGGAATTTACGCCGGCTCGCCGGCGGACGCTCGCAGTCACCGCAACCATCGTGTGCGTACCGCTGGGGGGCATGCTTGCGGGACTGTTCGCGAGCGTCGTGCTTCCTCACTATGGCTGGCGTGGGCTCTTTCTCATCGGCGGCACGCTTCCCGTGGCACTGGCGTTCCTGCTGTATCTCGCCATGCCGGAATCGCCCCGTTACCTTGTCCGCCATGACGAACGCTGGAACGAACTGCGTCACCTGCTGACCCGCATGTCCCGCTCGATTCAGCCGGACGCCGTGTTCGCCGATCAGAAGGAACAGAAAGCGGTACGGCGTCCGGGCTTTCGTGCTCTGTTCGCGGACGATCAAGGCCGTGACACGATTGCAATCTGGATCGCTTTCTTCATGAACCTGATCGCGGTCTACAGCGCATTCAGCTGGCTGCCGACGATGCTTGCAGGCGAGGGGCTCAGCCCTTCGGTGGCGGGTTCGGGTCTTACCGCCTACAACCTGGGGGGCGTCATCGGCGCACTGGGCTGCGCAGTGGCAATCGGCCGGTTCGGGTCACGCTGGCCTTTGCTCGTGTGCTGCCTGATGGCATCCGCGAGCGCGCTTTTCCTGCGCGGTATCGATGTCTCTGCCCACACGACGTTGCTTGTGTTCGGAATTGGTTTGCACGGCCTCTTCGTGAACGCAGTTCAGTCGACGATGTATGCCCTTTGCGCCTACGTCTACCCAACCGAGATACGCGCGACCGGGACCGCATCCGCGCTTGCATTCGGGCGGCTCGGAGCGATACTCAGCGCATTCGCCGGGGCATTCGTGATCACGCAGGGGGGAGCGTCCGCGTACCTGGGCATGCTTGGTGGGGCGATGTCGATGGTCTTTATCTGCCTGATGATCGTGCGTCGTCATGTTCCGCCCGTCAATCGCGCCTGACCTCAGGCTCCAGCTTGACAGAGGCGCGCGAATCCGGACTGCAGCGCGCCTCGTGTTCTTCGCATCACGATCTACTCCGACAGTACGTCAATCATGACAACAGGATTTCCCGGCATTTTCTCCGTCAGCGACTATCGTGACGAAGCCAGACGGCGGCTGCCACGAATGGTGTTCGACTATCTGGAAGGCGCGGCGGACGATGAATCGGGACTGAGGCACAACCGTTCGGCGTTCGATAAATTGCAGTTGTTGCCGCGCCGGCTGTCGGATGTCAGCATACGAGAGCAGTCGGTGGAACTTTTAGGCCAGCGGATTCCATCACCGCTGGTGATCGCACCAACGGGTCTCAATAGCGCATTCTGGCCCAAGGGCGACCTCGCACTTGCGCGTGCGGCGGCCAAGGCCGGTATTCCCTTTGCGCTATCGACGGCTTCCAACATGTCCATCGAAGAGGTGGCAAAAGGAGCCGACGGAGAACTGTGGTTTCAACTGTATGTGGTTCATCGCAACCTCGCGAAGAGCCTGGTCAATCGTGCCCGCGCGGCTCGCTATTCGACCTTGATCCTCACCACCGATGTAGCGGTCAACGGTTTTCGCCAACGCGATCTTCGCAACGGCTTTGCCATGCCGTTCAAGGCAAGTGCGCGCGCGGCCGTCGACGGACTGTCGCACCCGCGTTGGCTTTGGTCCTATCTGATGCACGGCATGCCGGAGTTGAGAAATTTCGCTACGGACGATGCATCGGACACGGCCTCCCAGGCAGCGATTCTTCGCAGACAGATGGATGCGAGCTTCAGTTGGGACGACCTGCGCCGTTTGCGGGACGAATGGCCGGGCAAACTCCTCGTCAAGGGCATCGTGACGGCCGACGACGCCGCGCGGTGCGTCGAGCTCGGCGCGGACGGCGTGATCGTTTCGAACCACGGCGGCCGGCAGCTCGCCGACCTGCCCGCGACAGCCGATGTGCTGCCGGATATTGTCGAGCGCACCTCGGGAACGACTGTCATTCTCGACAGTGGGATACGGACAGGGGCTGACGTCGTCAAGGCGATCGCCTTGGGGGCACATGCCGTGATGCTCGGGCGCGCCACGTTATACGGGTTGGCAGCCAGAGGGGAAATCGGCGTGAGCGACGTCATCGAGATGATCAAACGGGAAACAGACCGGACGCTCGCCCTCATCGGTTGCCGCTCGGTCGGGGAGCTCGATCGCAGCTACATTTCGAAGCGACCGTCATAGGTTACTGCGCATTGACGCGGGATTCTGGATGCGCAATTGTTCGGGATCGCTATCCCGCGTATTTGTAGTCGGAATCTTGTGCCATGAATCAAGTGATTACTACGGATCAATACCATCGCGACGACCGGCTTGTGGCATGGGCGGATCAGGTTCGGGCCAGCTGCGTCCCCATGGTTTTCAGGACCGAGTCCGATCAGGGATTTCGTGGCGAGATCTCCAGCGTGAACACCGACGGAGTGTGCGTGTCACGGATCTCGGCGGTCGATCACGTTGCGGCGCATGACTGGGAGGAAGTGCGGCGCACGGCGGACGACTACCTGCTCGTGTCGATACAGATCGAGGGGCGAGGTGCAATCGAGCAGGATGCCCGCACCGCGTTCGTCGACCCTACCGACATGGTGCTGTTCGACTCGTCGCGCAATTTCGCGTGGCATTTTTCCGGGGAGCATTACACGATCCGCTTTCCGCGCAGGGCGCTGGAGAAATTGGTGCCGTGTGGCCGGCAGCATACGGCAGTGAGGATTCCCGCGGCGACGGGGATCCGCCGCGTCGCGGCCGACCATATCGCATCCCTGCACAGAGCGCTTTCGTCAGACGAAGGCGCCGTGGCCGGCTGCGGGAAGCTTGCCGATGTGACCGCAAATCTGGTCGCCCTGGCGCTGGCCGATCATTTCAACACGGTTCCCCTGCCGAAATCCAACGTGAAGGAGATGCATCTGCTCCGGGCGCGTGCGTTCATCAAGGATCGTATCCACGAACCGGAACTGGGACCCGAACAGATCGCCGATGAGCTTGGGGTTTCCAGCCGTTACCTTTACCGACTGTTCGCCGAGGCCGGAGAGTCGATAGGCGAGATCATCTGTACGACCAGACTCAATGGATGCGGCGAGTGGCTTCAGCAGCGCGCCTACGCAAACCGCTCGATTACCGATATTGCGATGGCATGGGGTTTCAATAATGCATCGCATTTCAGCCGTACGTTTCGACGTCACTTCGGAATGTCCGCCCGCGACTACCGTGCGAAGCATTGCGACGCTTTCTGAAGCGTCCTGAGTTGGCTGCGACAGCGATCCCACCTGCTGGCAGCAAAAGTGAAAATCCTGTTCTGTCAGAGTCAAGCGTCCGCCATATTGGCCCGGGACACTTCATCTACAACGTTGCGGGCGTCCCGCCCGCGAGTCGTGGAGGAATATCTTGGCTCTCAACCATCCCCAATATAAAGCGGCTGTGGTGCAGGCCGCCCCGGCGTTCCTCGATCTTCAGGCCGGAATCGAAAAGTCCATCCGCTTGATTGAACAGGCCGCGCAGGCCGGCGCCGACCTGATCGCATTCCCCGAAGTCTGGCTGCCGGGCTATCCGTTCTATGTCTGGCTCGGTACCCCGGCCTGGTATATGAGCAAAGGCTATGTCCAGCGCTACTTCGACAACTCACTGAGCTACGACAGTCCGGAAGCCGACGCCCTGAGGGACGCGGCGAGAAAAAACCGTATCACGGTGGTGATGGGACTCTCGGAGCGCAAGGGCCACTCGTTGTATATCTCCCAATGGATTATCGGCCCCGACGGGGAAACACTCCTGCAACGACAGAAACTCAAGCCCACACACCTCGAACGGACGGTTTTCGGTGACGGGGAGGGCAGTGGCTTGACCGTGGTCGACAGTCCGCTGGGAAAGCTCGGCGCGCTTTGTTGTGCCGAGCACGTGCAACCTTTGACCAAAGCCGCCATGTATGCGCAAGGCGAACAGGTCCACGTTGCCGCCTGGCCGAGCTTTTCCCTCTATGAATTTGCGAGCGCATTGAGCCACCAGGTGAACAACGCGGTTTCGCGAACCTACGCCGTCGAAGGAGGGTGCTTTGTCCTTGCGCCTTCGACAGTCGTCACCGAAGAGATGGTCGAGAGTCTGTGTGACACCGCGGACAAACGTCAGCTGTTGCGGCCAGGCGGTGGCCATAGCGTTGGATACGGGCCTGACGGGGCGGAATTGTTCGAAAAGATCGACGAAACCGCAGAAGGCTTGCTCTACGCCAACATCGATCTCGGCCTGCAATCGCTTTCGAAGTGCGTTTTCGATCCCGCGGGGCATTACTCGCGGCCGGACGTTCTGCGATTGCTGATCGATCGGCGGCCGCGCCCCCCTTTCGCCGAGACTCTCGACAGAACGCCGGTGGAGACGCGCGCCGATGCTCAAACGTCATCAGACAACGGCTGCTTGTCCGAGCTTGCGGGAAGTGGCGTAGATCAGTAACGGGACCATCGAGTTCGCCATGTCATGCCATGGCGAGCCGGGTCAGAGGTTTTCATGTCGCTACCGTGTTTGCTTGATATCGATTGAAACCGGACGGTTTTTTCGAAATAACAGCAATCCGGTCTCGACCATATATTTAGGACGTCGATATGAACTACAAAGAAAATCGAGACTACGAATGGAAGATGGTCATCTTTCTTGCGGTGCTGTTCGGAATCGTCGGTCTCGATCGTCTGGTCATCGTGTACCTGTTTCCGGTGCTGCTGCCGGAGCTCAAACTGAACAACACGCAGGCAGGCGCCATCGCCTCGGTTCTCGCATTGACTTGGGCAGTTTCGACATGGGTGCTCGGGAGTCTGTCCGACCGCCATGGGCGTCGCAAGATTCTGCTCGGTTCTTCAATCTTCTTCTCGGTGATGACATCCTTTACCGGTGTCGCCAAGTCGTTCCACAGCATGCTGCTTGTGCGCGGCCTCCTCGGCGTGGGAGAGGGGGGCGTCTTCAGCGCCAGCGTTGCGACCATCGACGAGATATCGACGCCGCGTCGGCGCGGCTTGAATCTTGGCATTCACCAGTCGTTTTTCCCCCTTCTTGGTATCGGTCTTGGACCGATCATCGCTACCCAGCTCGCGATGCATATGCGCTGGGAGTGGGTGTTCTTCGTTCTCGGTATCCCGGGGCTTTTGCTGACGTTCCTGATCGGCAGGACCATGCGGAAGTCGGAGGCAAATCGCGACAAGCAGGTCCGATCGGCATCGGGCGGCCCCTTGACCGTGCTGCGATACAAGAACATCTGGCTGACCACGGTCATCGGATCGCTTTTCCAGACGGGCCTGTTCGTGTTCTCGACGTTCGTCGCGCTCTATCTGACCAAAGTGGCGGGCCTCAGCCTCGGCACGGTCGGCCTGATCATCTCCGGATGGGGTTTCGGCGGGTTTATCGGGATGATCGCCGTTCCGGCGATCTCTGATCGGCTCGGGCGGCGGATCGTGCTCGTCGTCTCTGCGACTTGCTACGGCATCCTGATGTTGGCTTTCGTTCTTTGTCACGCTTCTCCGATCGTCATGTTCGCGAATCTCTTTGCTGCCGGGATTTGCGGCTTCGGCATCGCACCGCTCTTTCTTGCCGTGATTCCATGCGAATCCGTACCGTCCACGCTGACTGGCTCCGCCGTAGGCGTTCCTACCGCTGTCAGTGAACTCATCGGTGGAGTCCTGATGCCGGTGGTGGCTGGCGGGCTCGCCGACACGTTCGGTCTTGGCTATCCGATGCTGATCGTCGGTGGGGTGTCGTTGGTGAGCGCTTTCGTGGGGATGTTTCTCGATGAAACGGTGCCGGCCGCGACGTCGAAGCATTCCGTCTCGAACATCGACACGGTCTGAACGTTCGGCAAAGAGCAGGCGGATTTCAGACCTTTGCGGGGACTCGCGCGATCAAGGCCGCCGACGTCGGTCGCGGGGCTGTATCGGGCGCGGTGAGGTGACGCTGCCACGGTTGAGCGTGTCGTCGTCATTTCTGACGATACGCTGCAAAAAAGCAGGCGCGCAATCTACGAAGACCGAAATGTAAGCGAGACGTAGATGCCAACCCTCCCGCAGCTTTCAGTCGTCGACGCCAAAGGTGCGATCGATCGACGCGAGATCTCCTGCCTGGAATACGTTCAGGCGCTGATGGATCGACAGGCTGAAACCGAGTCGCTGAACGGGTTCGTGTATGTCGACCCGGAGAAATTGTTGCAATCGGCGCGGGCGCATGATGAATCTCCCGCAGCCCGAACAGGCCGGATGTCACTTGCAGGCATTCCATTGGCAATCAAGGACAACATCGACTGCGTGGGCATGCCGACAGCCGCTGGAACGGCAGCGCTGCGCAACGCCGTACCTCGAGCGAACGCGCCGGTCGTGGCGCGCGTGATCGAAGCGGGTGCGTTGGTCGCGGGCAAAGCCAACATGCACGAACTCGCTTTCGGCTGCACCAACGACAACGGATTTTTCGGCCCGGCCCGCAATCCGTATGACCCGTCCAGAATTCCTGGCGGAAGCAGCGGCGGGTCTGCCGTGCTGGTGGCGAGTGGTGCGGTGCCGGCGGCGCTCGGCACCGACACGGGCGGATCGGTGCGAATACCGGCGGCGCTGTGTGGACTGGTCGGCTTTCGTCCCACGCATGGACGCTATCCGTCAGAGGGAGTCGTACCGATATCGCCCACGCGCGACACGGTCGGTCCGATTGCCCGAACCGTCTCCGACATGTTGTTGCTGGACGAGATCCTGTCCGGAAGTGGTTCAGCGCCTCCCGTTGTCGACGGTGCACGTGACTTTCGCCTGGCAGTCCCGTACTCGACGTTGTGGGAGGGGCTGTCACCCGATGCGCGGCCGGTACTCGAACATGCGCTGCAGAAGCTCGAGGATGCAGGCTTCGAACTGGTTGACGTAGACCTGCGACGTTATCCGTTTTTCCGTGCGCAGAAGAGCGCAACCATCCCGTTTTTCGAGTTTGGCGGTGCCGTGGGCCGCTATCTGGAAACAGGTGGCGTGGCTGTGACGTTCCCGGAGATCGTTGCCCGGATCAAAAGCCCGGATGTAGTCCGCATCGTCAGCGACATCCTGGGGGCCGGTGCGATTTCCGCGGCCGAATATACCGAAGCGCTTCTCGCGCGAGAGCGGTCGCGCACGTCTTACGTGGCGTGTCTTCGCGAAATGGAGGCCGACGCGCTGCTATTTCCCACCGTCCTGATTCCGGCTTGCAACATCGGCTCTGAAACCGTGGCGGTCGGGTCTGAAGCGCTCGATGTCTTTGCCGCGTACACGCGAAATACCGAACCAGGCAGCAATGCCGGGGTACCCGGCATCACCATTCCCGCAGGTCTGACCCAGGATGGGCTCCCGGTTGGACTGGCGCTGGACGGTGCTCCGTATTCGGATCAGCGAATCCTGCAGATCGGCAAGGAAATGGAGCGCGTGCTGTGTGCCGCGACGTTCCCGCGTCTCGACGCACACGTTTGATTCATCCGGCAACGGCTTAACGAGAAAGGCAAGCAAATGAATCGTCGAAATATCCTGAAAAGTATTGCGCTCGGTGCTGCAAGTGCCGCGGTGGGCGTCGGGGGGCTCGTTCCGGCATCGGTACGCGCGGCAAACCAGCCGCTGAAGCTGGCGCTGATGGCGCCGATGAGCGGGCCGGCCGCATTTTTCGGTCAAGCCTGCAAAAACTGTGCGGCGTTGGCAATCGACGAGATCAATGCGCGCGGGGGCGTTTTGGGGCGCCCCCTCGAGTTGCTGGTGGGCGACGCCGGCGCCGCACCTTCCGAGTCGGCGCAGACGGCGCTCCGCCTCTGGAAGCGCGACAAGGCGGAGGTCTTTGTCGGATCGCACGATAGCGCTGTCCGGACGGCGCTGGAAAGTCTGTTCCGAGGCCAGGTGCCTTACTTCTATACCCCGATGTACGAGGGCGGCGATTGCGCGAAGGGCACGTTCTTCGTTGGCGAGACGCCTGCGCAGCAACTGGCGCCGGTCATTCCGTGGCTGACCGCCAAACACCAGGTCAAGCGCTGGTTCCTGATCGGCAACGACTACATCTGGCCGCGCAAGTCGAACGAAGTGGCGAAAAAGGCGATTCAGGGTTCCGGCGCGGCCGTGGTCGGTGAAGAGTACGTTCCATTCGACGTCGACAACTTCGACGCTGTACTCGGCAAAATCCGGGACAGCAAGGCGGATGCGGTCTTCATCACGCTGGTGGGCGGGTCGGCCGTCACGTTCAACCGAAGTTTTGCGAGCTTCGGTCTCAGCGACAAGATG
This sequence comes from Burkholderia sp. Bp8991, assembly GCF_003853795.1. Taxonomy (NCBI): domain Bacteria; kingdom Pseudomonadati; phylum Pseudomonadota; class Betaproteobacteria; order Burkholderiales; family Burkholderiaceae; genus Burkholderia; species Burkholderia sp. Bp8991. Next base: position 106,256 of record NZ_QTQJ01000020.1, read on the forward strand.
ATCCGCTTCGGCACGATGGTCGAAGAAAACACATTGATCGGCATCGGTGCGTCCAACTCCAGGAACCTCTACTCGGCCTCCGGCTTTTTCTCGACGCCGACCGCCACGTCCGGGCAGTTTCTGGAGCGCTATCACAAGCAGTTCGGTGCTTCGGCGGTTTTGAGCAGCATCGGCGAGTCGACGTACGAGGGCATCCTGATGTATGACGCCATGGCCAGGAAGGCGAATTCCGCGTCGATCGGCGATCTGACGAAGACTTCCGATGGCGCAAGTTACACAGGCCCGCGCGGCGCGGTCACGATGAAGTCGCGCAATGTGACGGCCGACATCTTCCTCGCGAAGGCATCAGGCGTCCGATACGACGTCGTCAAGACGTTCTCACAACTGAGCTCGGCCGAAACCTGTGCGAGCGGAGCGGGTGCGGGTTGAAGTCATGCTGCTTTCCCATCTTCTCAATCTCGGATACGCATGCGCGGCCCTCGCGCTCACGACGATAGGTCTGGCAATCGTGTTCGGGCTGCTGGGCGTGTTGAACATGGCACATGGCGAGTTCATCATGCTGGGCGCGTATTCGGTGGTCGTCGTGCAGCGTCTCGGGTTACCCGCCTTGCTTGGCATACCTTTGGCGATCGTCGTATGCGCTGCTGTCGGATGGATCGTCGAGCGCCTGCTGGTTCGCCCTTTGTATGAGCGGCCATTCGACACCTTGCTCGCAACCTGGGGCGTTTCGATCCTACTGCGCGAAGGCGTGGTCGCATTGTTCGGAAAGGGTTACCAGGACGTGACGGGTGCGGATGGCACATCGATGGATGTCCTTGGCACCCAGTATCCGGCATTCCGGCTCGCGATGATGCTCGCGGTGGGCCTGGCATTCGCGGGGCTCGCCGCATGGTACAGCCGCAGCCAGACGGGCGCGCGGATTCGAGGCATGGTCGCGAATCCGCTTCTTGCCAAGGCAGCCGGCATCAATACGACCCGACTGGCCAGCGGCACGTTCATTACGGGTGTGGTGCTGGCCGGGTTGGCGGGGGTGCTTCTCGCACCGATCGTGCGGGTCGAGCCATACATGGGCCTCGACTATCTGCTCAATTCGTTTTTCGTGCTCGTTGTCGGTGGCCTGGGCAGCCTGCTCGGTCTCGCGGTAGGCACGTTCGTCATCGGAGGGACGCAGGTCGCGGTGTCGAGTTTCATCGATCAGACGTCGGGCTATACCGCTGTCCTGATCCTGTCCATCTATTTCTTGTGGAGTCGCCCAAATGGCCTCGTCTCGCGCCGTTGAAACGGCCCTCCAGGTTGTCACGGCGGCGATTCTTCTCAGCTTGCCGCGGTGGGCCGGTGATTACAGCGCAAACCAGATCGGGCTTCTGTTGCTGTATGGAATGGCCACGCAAAGCGTTGCTTTGTGCTGGGGGAATGCGGGCTTCTTGCCGCTGGGCCAAAGCCTGTTTTTCGGGCTGGGTGCGTATGTCAGCGCCTTTGTATTGCGCTGCGCCGCCGCGGCCGGTGGCGAATGGCAGATCATTATGCTTCCGCTTGCAATTGCAGTACCGGCGGCCCTGGCCTATGCAATCGGATTGATCGTCTTTGCGCGCCGGATCGACAGTGGGCCGTTCTTTTCGTTGATTACCCTTGCGCTTTGCATGTTGGGGTTTCTGGTCGCCAATCAATGGAGCAGCGTAACCGGCGGCTTCAATGGGTTGACCGATATCCCCGATCTGCCGATGACCGACAGGTATGGAAGCCTGTATTACGTGATCGCCGCGGCTGCGGTTGTCGTCACGGCGCTGATCACCTGGTTGAACCGCAGACCGATCGGGACGCTCTGGGCCGCCACTTCAGAGAATGAAGATCGCCTCCAGTTCTTTGGATTCGCGACACACAAACTGAAGGCTGCCGCTTTTGGCCTATCGGGCGCGATCGCAGGTTTGGGGGGCGCGCTGTATGCGCCTCATGAGGGCCTCGTCGGTCCTCAGGCGGTCGGCGTGGCGTTGTCAGCGCAGTTTGTCATCTGGGCGGCCGTCGGGGGAAAGCGCAGTCCGTTGGGCGCGCAACTCGGTGCCGTCGTGATCGGACTGCTCGCAGCGACCTGGCGTGATCTGTTTACCTATTGGGAAGTGCTGGTTGCGCTGATTTTCATCGGTGTGGTGCGGCTGTTTCCCGATGGCCTGGCCGGCATGGCCGCTGCGCTTGCCCGAATTGCGGGTCTGCGAGTCGCGAACACGATTCCGGAGAAACGGGCCAATGCGCCCGACATCGCTACGATTGACATACGACCGCTTCAATCCACGCTGCTCAGTTTCAGGAAGGTGGAAGTCAGCCAGGGTAGCGTCAACATTCTCAACGGGCTCGATCTCGAGGTGGGAGCCGGGGTCATCAATTGTTTCATTGGCCCCAATGGCGCCGGGAAGACGTCGACGTTCAATGCAATGACGGGCCGCTTGCCAGTCCGTTCAGGCGAAATCCACTTTCGCGGGGCCGAGATTTCGTCCTCTCAGGCCTGGCAGGTCGCCCGACTGGGAGTCGGCCGCAAGTTTCAGATTCCCACGGTTTTCGCCCAGTTGTCCGTCGACAAGAATCTTCAGATCGCCCTGTGGGCGAATCGGATCCGTCCTCGAGAGATGCTGACTGCGGCGCCCCTGCATTGGAATTCGGTTCAACGCGTCCGCACGCTTGGAAAATTCGGGTTTCTTGAATCGAATATGGCTGTTCGTGCGGGAGATCTTTCTCAAGGGATGCGCCAGATGCTGGAGTTCGCGATGGTGGCCATCACCGAGCCGCGTCTTTTGCTCCTCGACGAGCCGTGCGCGGGCCTCTCGGCGCACGAAACCCGTCACATGATGGACGCGATCACGTCGACCGTCGGCGAACTGGAGGCGTCAGCCATCGTGATCGAGCATGACATGAGCGCGCTCGAAAAGATCGCCGGCAACGTGGTGGTGCTTCATCAGGGAAGAAGCCTCGCGGTCGGGTCTCTGTCGCAGATCAAGATGTCGGCAGAGGTCAAGGCTGTCTACTCAGGAGGAAGAAAATGAGCGAACGCCAGCGAGAAGCCATGTTGAGCTTTTCGTCGATCGTCGCCGGCTATGGTGACACGATGGTGCTCAAAGGGATCAGCGGCGAGGTGGCTGCGGGTAACGTCCTGGGTGTATTCGGCCGCAATGGTGTGGGCAAGTCGACGCTGATGCGCGCTTTGACGGGCGTCATCCGGCCCATGTCCGGTGCCGTAACCGTCAACGGGGGTGAAGTCGGCAAAGTGCCGTCGCATCAGCGACGACGTTTGGGGATGAGCTACGCGCCGCAGGAACGGGTTGTCTTTGACAATTTGAGCGTCGCAGACAACCTGACACTCGGATTCAAGACAAGAAGCCTGGACGCATACGACGACTTGTTCCGGATCTTCCCGCGTCTGCAAGAGCGGTTGTTGCAGCCGGCTGGAAAGCTGAGCGGTGGTGAAAAGAAGTTGCTTTCCTTCGCCAGAATCATCGCGGAGCGTTCGCCTCTCACGCTGATCGACGAGCCGTCGGAAGGGGTTCAGCAGGAGAACCTGGAGCGCATGGCGTCTGTTATCCGGTCTCGGACCGCAGAAGGAGCGGCGTTCGTGGTTGTCGAACAGAATCTGACGTTTCTAACTTCGATCGCCGACAATTTCATCGGTTTGGATCATGGAGAGATCGTGCTGTCGGGCGACTCGATCGATATGTCTCGCGACCAGCTCGAAGCCGTATTGGCGGTTTAGTCTTCCGTATCAAACGATTCGTCGCGTCGCGTGCACCTGATCGTCGATCGTGCCGTTCAACACTCATGACGGCGCGGTCGTTCTAGCCGCGGCGACGGAAGCAGCAAGCTCCGCGCGGTTGGAGAATCCCTTCTTGTCCATGATCCGCCGCAAATGGGTGCGCACGGTCGACAAGCTGATGCAGAGCAGGCGGCCGATATCCTGATCGGTACAACCCTTCGCGACAAGTTGCGCGATCTCGCTCTCACGGTCGGTGAGACCCGTTGCACTACCTGCCCGACGTTTGATGGCGCGGCAAAGGAACGGCTCGAGCGCATCGAGCACGAGTTTGTCGCGCATCTCGAATTCAGGTCGATCCTGTGTCCGCCAGATTCTCAGATCGCTGAGCTGGCGCTCGCCGTCGAAAACAAACATGTTGATCCCGTGATGCAAACCATCCTGTGCGAGAAACTCGTTATAGAACTCACTTTTCTCTAGTGCAGGTCGGTCCATGACCTCCTCCACCAAGGTGGCTTTGCGCATCTTGCAGAGCTGCGCCGTCATCGGGTCATTGTGCTGGTACCAGCTCGTGTAGCGGCGCACATGATCGGAGTCGACATTGACCGCGATCGGGTCGACGTATGTTCCTTTTTCTGCATCCCAGTTGTACGAGACGCAGAAATCGGATCGCAGCAGCCGGGTCAAGTCTGGCAAAACGACGCGTCTTACATCCACCATCGGTCCGAGCTCTTCGAGCCGTCCGATGATGTCCCCGAAAAGTCGGAGTTCGTCGAGCGTGAGGTCGTGAACTGGTGGCTTCAAGGGTGCCTCATCGGTAGGAAGAATCAAGAGACAGCATGCGCGGCAGCCTTGAAAGACAGGCTCGCATTACACGTCAAGCATAGCAGGGAAAAAATGCTGATCGGCAACGAAACTTCGCTTCCTCTACCTGTTCGTTGCATTCATGTCTCAGCTGGATCCACGGCATACCTACAGATCAAAAAGGGACGCTCGCCGGGGCCTTCGAATTTCGTGAGCGAGGGGGGAGGCCAGGGAATTCGTGTCGACATTTCTAACGATGGGGCTCAAAAAAAGCTGCTCATAGAGTAGACGCACAGTGGGAAGCGGACGTGCTGAGACTGTTCGTTGTAGTGAGGCAAGCTGCAGGATTACCCGGAGACGCCTGCCCATTGACCAAACGATTCCGATGCATTTCCAGCGGGACGTTTTCCTCAGTCATTCTCGTCAACGAAAACTACGCTATAAAATTAGGAAAGCGATATGAATATGGTCATCAAGCGAAGCATGGTTGTCTGCGCCGCGGTTGGGTGCGGCGCGGCACATGCGCAGTCCTCAGTGACGCTGTACGGGCTGGTGGATGCGGGCATTACGTACACGAACAATGCGACGTCGAGCACCGGACATGGCGCGCTCGTGCAGTTTGCGTCCGGGTCTTCGCAGGGAGATCGGTGGGGGCTGACGGGTAAAGAGGACCTGGGGGGCGGGCTCAAGGCGATCTTCACGCTCGAAAGTGGCTTTCAACTTTCCAACGGGGCCTTGGCGCAGAGCGGGCTGTTGTTCAATCGTGCAGCCTTCGTGGGCCTTGACGGGCGCTTCGGGACGCTGACGCTCGGGCGGCAATACGACTTCATCGGCGATATTTTCCCGGCGTACTCGATCGCAGGAAACACGGCAGCGGGCATCCTGGGGTGGGGAATCCCGGCGTATGCGGCTGGCGGGTATACGCTTGATAACCGACTGTGGGGCGATAACGTCAATAACTCGGTGAAGTATCTCTCGCCAAAGATTTCGGGTTTCAGTGCCGGCGCCATGTATGGTTTCGGCAATGTCGCCGGCTCGTTGGGCACCAATAGCTCGATGAATTTTCTGCTGAACTACAGTCAAGGTGGGCTCGCCGCATCGCTGTCGTATTTCAAGCAGCATAACGCGACAAACTCCGCGAATTTGACGGAATACGCAGGCGGTGCAACTTACAGTCTCGGGAAAGCCCAGATATTCGGCGTAGTGACCGATGTCCAGTTGAGCAGCGGCACCAAAGCTCGGGCGCTGACCTATGACGGTGGCATGACTTACTTTGTCAGGCCAGATCTTTCGCTTGGAGCAGGGTTCCAGTTTCAAGAGCGCAATAACGGGGTCGGCAGCGCGAATCAGGTCACCATCGGGGCGGATTACTTCATTTCCAAACGCACGGACGTTTATTTCGTTGGGGCGCTCGCGCATGATCATGCACACGGCGCTCAAATCGAAGCAGCGCTCGGGTCGCCGTCCAGCACGAGTTTTCAGACTGCGGCGAGAATTGGCATTCGGCACAAGTTCTAACTGTTGCGGGGCAAGACCGATGGCGAACTGGAGCTTCACCAATCTGTTGGGGAAGGGGCACAGTCCAGAGTGTTGTCGGATGCAGAGAAGCTCGAGCCACTGCTTAGGCAGTGTCTAGTGTGTTGCATCGACCGGTTGAATCCACCATCCCTTGCGGCCAGTCGCTGTGTGCATGATGTCCTCGCTGTCATGAAGAAGGGCGGCCCGCGGGGGCGTCAACCCGGGTCGATGCGTCTGAACACGATCGCGAAGCCGGCCAGGTAGACGCTCGCGATCACGGCGAAACCGGCCGCGGTCGAGCGCTCCGGGCTGGCGATCGCGTGCAGCACGACCGACGCGATCGCAACGCCGACCAGCGAGCCGATCTGCCGGCTCGCGTTCAGCGATGCGGCGGCCAGATTCGCGTCCGCGGGGCCGGCCGACTGCATGACGACGAGATTCATCGCGGGGATGGCCTGGCCCGCGCCGAAGTTCGCGATGCCGACCGCGATCGCGAGCGTCGTGTAGGGCAGTGCCTCGATGCCGATCAGCGCGGCGCTGCCGAGCGTGGCGAGCGCGAGGCCCGCGAGCAGCGTGCCGCGCGGGCCGAGCCGCGCGCTCACGCGGGCGGAAGCGAGATTGCCGATGCCGAACATCGCCATCAGCGGAAACAGCTCGAAGCCGGCGCGCAGCGCGCTCGCGCCGCGCGTCTGCTGCAGGTAAAGGCTCAGCAGGAAGATTTCCGCGAGGATGCCGAAATTGATCGCGAGCCCGAGCAGTCCGCCCGCGACGAAGCGCCGGTTGCGCAGCAGCGCGGGCGGCAGGATCCGGTCGCGGGCGCGACGTTCGCGCCACACGAATGCCGCGCCGGCGGCAAACGTCGCGGCCGCGCCGGCGACGATGGCGGGCGAGCGCCAACCGGTGCCCGGCCCCTCGATCAGCGTATAGCTGAGCGCCGCGAGCGCGAGCGCGCCGAGCAGATGGCCGATCGTGTTCAGCGGGCCGGGATGGCGCGGCGAATGCTCGACATGGCGGCACGTGAGCCACAGTCCGGCGAGCCCGACAGGCAGGTTGACCCAGAAGATCCCGCGCCAGCCGATCGCGTCGACGAGCACGCCGCCGATGCACGGCCCGATCGCCATCGCCGCCGATACGAGCGCCCCCCAGATGCCGATCATCCGCGTGCGCACCGGCCCGGCCGGAAACGCCAGCGTGAGCAGGCTGAGCGAGCTTGGCATGAAGAGCGCGGCACCCACGCCCTGCAGCAGCCGCGCGGCGACGAGCATGCCGCTCGTCTGCGCGGCCGCGCAAAGCACCGACGCGGCGACGAACAGCGCGAGCCCGGCGACATAGATCGCACGCGGCCCGTAACGGTTCGCGAGCGCGCCGCCGAACAGCAGCAGCGCGGCGAAGCTGAGCGTATAGGCGTCGACGACCCAGACGAGCGCTGTCAGCGACATGTCGAGGCTCCCCTGCATCGCCTTCAGCGCGACGTTCACGATGGTCACGTCGAGCATCGCCATCACGAAGCCGCAGGCAAGCGCGACCAGCACGTGTGCCGGCCGCGCGGCAGGCGCGCCGGTCGCGCCGGCTGCGGGCGCGGCGTTCGTGCTCATGCCGCGCGCCCGCCGAGATAGAGGCGCCGCATCTCGTCGCTGTCGAGCAGCTCGGCCGAGGTGCCCGTCAGCGCGACGCGACCCATCGTCAGCACCACGCCGCGATCGGCGATGTGCAGCGCCTCGATCGCGTTCTGTTCGACCATCAGCACCGCGACGTGCTCGGTATCGCGCATCCGTACGATCGCGTCGAACACCTCGTCGACCATTTTCGGCGACAGGCCGGCCGACGGCTCGTCGAGCAACAGCAGCACCGGGCGCGGCATCAGCGCGCGCGCGAGCGACACGATCTGCCGCTCGCCGCCGGACAGCGCGCCCGCGGGCGACCGATAGCGGCGCCGCAGGACGGGGTATTGCTCGCACAGCTCCTCGATCCGCGTTTCGCGAGGGAACGCGGACATCGCGTGGCCGCCGAGCATCAGGTTCTCGCGCACCGTCAGCGCGCCGAACACGTTGTCGGTCTGCGGGACGAAGCCGATGTCGTGTTCGCGGATCTTGCGGTGTACCGGCACGCGCGCGATGTCGCGGCCATGCATCGTGACCGTGCCGGCGCGGGGCGGCACGAAGCCGGCGATCGCCTTGAGGAGCGTCGATTTCCCGCAGCCGTTCGGGCCGAGGATCGTGACGATGTCGACCGGCCCGACGGACAGCGATACGCCGTGCAGGATGTCGATGTCGGCCGTGTAGCCGGCGACCAGGTCGCGAACTTCGATCATGACGCCCCCATCAGATGGCGCGCATGGGCCCGGCCCAGGTAGGCATCGAGCACGCGGCGGTTGCTTTCGAGTTCGGCGGGACGACAGTCGGCGATCGCGGCGCCGCGATCGAGCACGATGCAGCGGTCGCACAGCTCGCGGATGAAGTGCATGTCGTGCTCGATCACGACCAGCGTGACGCCCAGTCCGCGGATGCGGCGCAGCTCGGCGACCAGTTCGCCGCGCAGGTTGGGGTGAACGCCCGCGGTCGGTTCGTCGAGCAGCAGCAGCTTCGGCTCGGTCATCATCGCGCACGCGATGCCAAGCAGTTTCTTCTGGCCGCCGGAGATCGCCGCGGCGCCCAGTTGGGCGACGTGCGCGAGCTTCAGTTCCTCGAGCAGCGCGGTGGCGCGTGCGCGCGTCGCGGCTTCCAGCGTGCGTGTCGCGCGGCTGCGCAGCAGTGCCGCGACGGGGCCGTGGCGGGCCGACGACGCGGCCATCGCCAGTTCGAGCACCGACATGCGCGCGGGCATCGACGGCAACTGGAACGTCCGGCGGATGCCGAGCCGTGCGATCCGGTACGGCGCAAGCGTGTCGATGCGACGCCCGGCGAAGCGGATCGCGCCGGCCGCGACGGGCGCGAAGCCCGTGATCGCATTGAGTGCAGTGCTCTTGCCCGAGCCGTTCGGCCCGAGCAGTCCGACGATCTCGCCGTCGCCGACGGCGAGCGAGAGGTCGGACAGCACCGCGTTGTCGCCATAGCGGATCGTGACGCCTTCAAGGTCGAGCAGGGCGCTCATGGGCGAACCTCCAGCCGTTCCGGCACGAGGCCGCGCGGGCGCCACAGCACGCATGCGAGCAGCATCAGGCCGACGAGGCCGAGGCGCACCGCACCCGCGAGGTCGCTGCCGACGCCGAGCCAGTCCTTCAGGAACGGCGCGAACGCGTAAACCGCCTGAACGATGAGCGCGCCGGCCAGCACGCCGGCGTGGCTGCCGAGCCCGCCGACCATGACGATGGTCCACAGCGCGAAGGTTTCCGACGCCACCATCGCATCCGGGCCGACGTAGCTGATGTACCAGGTGAGAAGCGCGCCCGCGAACGCCGCGGGCAGCGCGCCCGCGACGCTCGCCCAGGTCTTCAGCGCGACCGGGTCGTAGCCGAAGCAGACGGCGAGCGCGGGCTCCTCGCGCATCACCTTCAGCGCGCGACCGAAGCGGCCGGTGGTCAGCAGCCGGCATGCGACGCAGGCGACGGCGAGGCCGCCGGCCGCGACGGCGAGGAACGCGAGATCGGCCCACGGCGCGCGCAGCTCGGGAAAGAGCGGCGCGATGCCGCCGATACCCTGCGCACCGCCCGTCAGCCAGCCCTCGTTCAGCGCGAACGTGCGCAGGATCTCGGCGATCGCGAGCGTCGCGATGCCCCAATAGTCGGCCGACAGATGTCGGCCGAGCCGCGCGATCGAGACGGCCAGCACGCTCGCCGCGCCCGCCGCGAGCGCCACGGCGGCCGGCAGCGGCCAGCCGAGCTGCGAAGCGATGCCGGCGGCGTAAGCACCGAGCCCCGCGAACGCAACGAAGCCGAAATTGACGAGCCCTGCGTAGCCTGCCTGCAGGTTCAGGCCGAGCGCCATCGTCGCGTACAGGCACGTGACGGTCAGCAGATGGACGATGAAACTAGACACGACGCACCTCCCCGTCGAAGATTCCATACGGCCGGAACACGAGCACGACGAGCAGGATGGCGAACGACACCGCGCCGACGTATTCGACCGGAAAGAAAGCGACCGGCCGGCCGACCAGCCCGCCGAAGTCGACATCGAGCGCGGTCGTCTCGGCAAGCGCGATCAGGAATGCGCCGGCCGCCGCGCCGAGCGGATTGCCGAGACCGCCAAGGATCGCGGCGGAAAACACCGGGATCAGCAGCCCGTAGCCGAGGTTGACGTGCACGCTTTCAGTCGCGCCGAGCATCGTGCCGCCGAGCGCCGCGAGCACGCCGCTCGCGAACGTGATCACGTTGGTCACGCGCCGCGCATCGATGCCCGTCGCGAGCGCGAGCGCGCGATTCGACGCGAGCGCACGCATCGCACGGCCGAGGCGGGTGCGGTACAGCAGCAGCGCGAAAACGGCGAGCGCGACGCAACCGCACGCGACCGAACCCGCCTGCGCGGACGACATCGCGACGCCTCCGACCATCAGTGGCGGGCGCACCGCCTGCGCGTACTGCAGCGGCCGCGAGCCGGCGGTGCCGAGCATCAGCGCGACGGCGAGCAGCGAAACGGCGAGCGAGCCGATCATCGCGACCGCGCTGCCGGAGCGCAGCAGGCGCGTGAACACGAACAGGTTCAGCAGCGTCGCGGCAAGGCCGACCAGCGCGCACGACACGGCGGTCGCAAGCGGGAACGGCATGCCGATGCGCTCGAACCCGAGGGTCGCGAACGCGCCGACCATCGCGTACTGGACGTGTGCGATGTTCGGGAAGCGAATCAGCGAGTACAGCGTCGACAGGCCGACGGATACCAGCAACAAGTCGGACGTGCGCATCAGGACATCGATCAGGAACTGCAGCATCGCGTTCTCCCGGTGGCTACTGGGCGACGACGGATTGCCGGTACACGACCTTCTCGTACGGCTGCACGAGCCGCTGGCCGTCGGCATCGAAGGCGATCGTGCCCGTCACACCGTCATAGGGCTGGCTGGCCGCGAGTTCCGCACGCACCTTCGCTGGATCGGCCGAGTGCGCGCGGTTGATTGCCGCCGCGGACAGCATCGTGGCGTCGTACGCGTAGCTGCCGAACGCCGAGCGCGGCGCCTCGTGATACGCGGCGCGATAGGCCGCCGCGTACGCGGCGGCGCTCCCGCCGAGCGCCGCGACCTCCAGGCCGATCTGCCCCTGGGCGATCTGGGCGGGCGTGTCGCTCGTGCACATCGTCAGGTAGATGCCGTACCACGGCCGCTGGTTGAGGCGCATTTCGAACGCCTGCCGGTTCAGCGTCGCGGCTTCCTGCCCGTACGCGCTGTACACGTAGCCGTCGGGCTGCGCGCGCGACGCCTGTTCCAGTTCGCGCCGGTAGGTCGACTGGCCTTCCGTGTAGAGAACCGTCGAGACGATCGTGCCGCCGAGTGCCTCGAAACGCTTCCTGAACTCGGTTGCGATGCCCTGGCCGTAACCGTTGTTCGGCGCGATCAGTGCGATGCGCCGCAGCTTGCGGTCGTACACGTCCTGCGCGGCGAAGCGCGCGGACTGGTCGTCGAGCCCGATCGTGCTGAACGAGCCCGCGCCGATCTTGCGGACCTGCTGGCTCGACGAACCGATGTTGACGTGCACGTCGCCCTGGCGCACGAGGAATTGTCCGATCGGGATCGTCACCGACGACGAAAATTCGCCGAGCACGAGCGGCACGCGCTCGACGGTCGCCAGCTTGCGTGCGGCGTCGAGCGCCGTGTTAGCCGTGCCGCCCGAATCCTCGATCCGTACCTGCAGCTTCTGCCCGAGCACGCCGCCTTGCGCGTTGATCTTCGCGACCGCGAGCTCGATCCCGCGCCGCTGGTCCTCGCCGATCGACGCGCTCGCGCCTGTCAGCGGCAACACGGCGCCGACGCTCACGTCGGCGTACGCAGGAAATGTTGTCCACGCGCCGAGCGCGACGCAGATCCCGAGACTCCAGCAACCCAGCTTCATTTTTGCGCTCCTGAACATGTGTTGAATTGCGTTTGAAATACAGAAGTGTCGACAGAATCACAGAACAAAAATCGTTGGCAAACATTTTTTGGACGAATGTTGCGAGGTCCGTAAAGTGCCTTGGAATGAACAAGAAAATGCCTTGTTTTAGCGCACTAGACGCACAACAAGAGCGACTGTAAACACCAGCGACGGGCAGATGCGCCAGATTGGGTCAATGTCGAATCTTTTCGAAAAAAGTGTATACAGTGATGAATATGGATGCTTAGAATTCAACCGACTCGACACGGAAACGGAGGCAGTGCGATGGACATCAAGCGCTATGGCGCGGGGGAACGGATGAGCCAGCTCGTGGTGGCGGGCGGCTTCGCGTTCATTGCCGGACAGGTGGCCGATGACACCGCGCTCGACGTCGCCGGCCAGACACGCCAGATCCTCGACAAGATCGACCGGCTGCTCGACGGCGCGGGGCTCGACAAGCGCCGGATCGTGTCCGCGAGTATCTGGCTGGCCGATCACCGGAGCTTTGCCGACATGAACCGGGTCTGGGATGCATGGGTGGCGCAGGGCGATGCGCCGGCGCGCGCATGCGTGGAATCGGCGCTCGCGTTTCCCGAGTACACGGTCGAAATCGCGGCGATCGCTGCGCTCTAGCGGAGACGAGTCATGAGGACGGTCGTGCTCGGAGGCGGCATCGTCGGTGTGACGACCGCGTACTTTCTCGCGAAGGCCGGCGACGAGGTCGTGGTGGTCGACCGGCGCGACGGCGTCGCGCTCGAGACGAGCTTCGCGAACGCGGGACTGATCGCGCCGGGGCATTCCTATACGTGGGCATCCCCGCGGGCGCCGAAGATCCTGCTCAAGTCGCTGTTTTCGGACGGGCAGGCGTTGCGTCTCAAATGGTCGCCGGACTGGCGGATGTGGGCGTGGTGTCGCCTGTTCCTGCGGAACTGCACGGCGGAGCGCTCGCGCAGGAACACGTCGATCAAGGTGCGGCTGTGCCGCTATGCGCAGCAGCAGCTCCAGTCGGCGACCCGCGACGAGGCCCTCGCGTACGACCGGATCAGCAGCGGTTTGCTGTACCTGTACCGGGATCCCGCATCGTTCGAGCGCGGCGTCGCGAACATGCGGATTCTGTCCGACAACGGCCTGCCGCTCGAGACGCTCGATTTGCGCGCGGTGATCGAGCGCGAGCCCGCGCTCGCCGGCGCGGCGGACGCGATTGCCGGTGCGATCTACTGTCCGTCCGACGAGAGCGGCGATGCGCACCTGTTCACCCGGGCGCTCGCCGAACGCTGCCGCGCGCTCGGCGTCGAGTTCCGTTTCGGCGCAACGATCGACGGCGTGCGCGCGCATGCGGACGCGGTGGACTACGTGCAGACGTCGCAGGGCCGCGTGAGCGGCGACCGCTATGTGCTCGCGCTCGGCTCGTACTCGCCGTTCGTCGCGCGCGCGCTCGGCTACCGATTGCCGATCTATCCGGTGAAAGGCTATTCGGTCACGCTGCCGATCGATGCACGCCACGAGCCGCCGACGCTCGGCGGCGTCGAGGAAAACCAGCTCGTCGCGTGGGCGCGGTTCGGCGATCGGCTGCGCCTGACCGCGACGGCCGAATTCAGCGGCTACGACACGACCCACACGCCCGCGGACTTCGCGCACATGCTGGCGACCGCGCGGGCGCTGTTTCCGAACGGCGCCGACTACACGAAGCCGTCGTACTGGGCGGGGTTGCGGCCGATGACGCCGGAAGGCACGCCGATCATCGGTGCGACCCGCCATCGCAATCTCTTTCTCAACACCGGGCACGGCCACATGGGCTGGACGATGTCGTGCGGTACCGCGAAGATCGTCGCCGACCTGATCCACGGCCGGCAGCCCGACATCGACATTACCGGGATGACACTCCAGTGAGCGAACTTCTTTCGACCCCAGTGCAGCATGGCGCCGGTTCGTACGCGCGCTTCGGCTTCTCGCTCGATGCGGGCATCGCGCGCCGCGCGGCGATCGGGCTCGTCGTGCTCGCGACCGACCATACGATCGAATACGAATGGCGGCGCGTGCTCTCGCTCGACGGCGTCGCGTTCTACGAGAGCCGGATCGCGAACTCCGCCGACATCACCGCGGAGACGCTCGCGCGGATGGACGGCGGGATCGCGGCGGCCGTCGAGTTGATCCGCCCCGGCGAACGTCTCGACGTGGTCGCGTTCGGCTGCACGTCCGCGTCGACGGTGCTCGGCGAGGAGCGCGTGTTCGAGCGGATTCGCGAAGCGCGGCCGGGCGTGGCGTGCACGACGCCGATCACCGCGGCACGGGTCGCGCTGGGCGCGCTGGGTGCGCGCGGCGTTGCGCTTCTCACGCCGTACGAGCGCCCGATCAACGAAGCCATGGCCGCCTACCTGCGCGCGCGCGGCGTCGACGTCGTCAGGGCGGGTTCGTTCGAGCATCGCGACGACAACGAGGTGGCGCGGATCGACCGCGCTTCCATCGAGCGCGCGGTGCTGGCGCTGGCCGCCGATCCGGCGGTGGATGCGGTGTTCGTGTCGTGCACGAGCCTTAGGCTAGTCGACGCGCTCGCGGAGATCGAGGCGCGCGCCGGCAAGCCGGTCCTGTCGAGCAATCACGCGCTCGCGTGGCATGCGCTGCGGCTCGCGGGCGTCGACGATCCGGTGCCAGGCTTCGGACGCCTGTTGATGCAATGACGGTGGCAGAAGCACCCGAAGCGTCCGCAGGCCGGTCCATGGTCGATAATGACGGTCGCCGACAGACGAAGGAGGAGGCGAGATGGCAGCGAATTCCGTGCTTGGCGGCCGCGAGGCTATGGCGCCCAGGCGCGCGGGCCTTACGGTCAACGAGATTTACGAGCAGTTGAAGCAGATGGCCGTGCTGTACAAGATCCGGCCGGGCGAGCGGGTCAACGAGCTTGAACTGGCGGAACGGTTCGACGTCAGCCGCACGCCGATCCGGGAAGCACTGAACCGTCTCGTCGCGGAGAACCTGCTGGTCTTCGTGCCGAATCGCGGATTCTTCATCCGCCAACTGGAAGGGAAAGACGTGTTCGATCTCTTTGAGCTGAGGCGTTCGATCGAGTCGACCGCGGTGATGCTCGCGTGCGAACGGGCGTCCGACAACGACATCAAGACACTGCGCCGCTTCTGGCGGCAGGTGATGAAGAGCGCATCGCGGATGCCGTCGTCGGAGCTCGTCCTGAAGGACGAACTGTTTCACCTGGAGCTTGCCGCGCTGTCGGGCAATGCGGAGATCGGGCGCGTACTGCAGGGAATCAACGCGCGGATTCACTACGTGCGATGGGTCGACGTCGATCAACGGCGCGACGAGGCCTTCACCGAGCACCTGGAGATCCTGGACGCGCTCGCCGCGCGCGACACCGAACGGTGCGTTGCGTTGACCGACACGCACATCCGCTGGCGGATGGAGGAAATCACGCGGGTCGTGGAAGCGAGCGTCGTCAAACTGTACGCGAAATAACGGGCGGTCCGCGACGCACACGCGCATCGCGGGGCCGCACCGACGAGACGCAAGGCAAAGGAGGACGGGGCGCGGATCTTCAACCGCAACCTCCGGCGCAGCCCTACCGGTCACTCGCGATAAGACGGTTCCTCGACGTCGAGAATCCGCTTCATCTCGTCGAAATGAGCGATCGAGAAATCGCGGAAACGTTCCCAGTCCCGAGCCGTTTTCTCGGCCACTTCGTCGGACAGCACGTTGATCGGCTTGCCCGTCGCATATGCGTTGACGAGGATCTGGCAGGCGCGTTCGAGCGTGTACATGTCGTCGAAGGCTTCGCCGACCGTCGGCGCCGTCACCAGCACGCCGTGGTTGCCCATCATCAGGCGCGATTTGTCTTTCAGCAGCGCCACGAGGCGCGCGCCCTCGTCTTCGGTGTCGGCCATGCCGGAGAACGCCGTATCGAGCGCGACGCGATTGAAATAACGTGCGGTATTTTGTTCGATCGGCAGGATTGTCGGATCGCTCAGCGTAGAGATCGCGGTGGCGAACACCGGGTGCAGGTGCATCGCCACGCGCACGTGCGGCAAGCGCTTGTGCAACTGACCGTGGATCGCCCACGCGGTCGGATCGATTCTGCCGTTCTGAAGACTCGACGGATCGTCGGCATCGAGCAGGACCAGATCGCTCGCACGGATGCGCGAGAAGTGCATCCATTTGGGGTTCATCAGGAAGCGGCAGCCGTCGTCGGAAACGGCGAGGCTGAAGTGGTTCGCGACCGCTTCATGCATGCCCAAGCGGGCGAAAGAGCGGAAGGCGGCCGCGAGATCGATGCGAAGCTGGAGTTCGTTCATGGGAAAGATCGGTAGAGAAGGGCGCCGAACGTGCAGGTGCAAGTGAAGGATTTTGCGTTGATCGCCACACCAAAGAGGCTGTGGCAGAGATGCCGGCCTCGCCAAAACCGGCGTGCGTGGGTTGCGGGGTTCGTTCACCGACTCCCGGTGACGACGCTGTCCGTGGCCGCACTCGTGTCGGTAGCGTTCCAGAACGCGTTGCGGTCGCGGTAGTTCTGCAAGAACTGCTGCAGGCGCGGATTCTCGGAGCGGCGGAACACCTCGCCCGGCGCGCCGCTCACGGCGATCCGGCCATGATCGAGAAACACCACGCGGTCGGCCATCTGAGCAGCGAAGCCCATCTCGTGCGTGACGACGACCATCGTCATGCCGTCACGGGCGAGCTGCTTCATCACCTGCAGCACTTCACCGACGAGTTCCGGATCCAGTGCGGAAGTCGGCTCGTCGAACAGCATGATGTTTGGCTCCATCGCCAGCGCGCGAGCGATGGCGACACGCTGCTGCTGGCCGCCCGACAGTTTCAGCGGATAGGCATCCGCCTTGTGGGACATCCCGACCATCTCGAGCATGCGGCCACCGATCTCGTTCGCCGCGGCGGCCGGCATCCGGCGCACGCGCCGCAGTGCTTCGGTGACATTGCCGAGGACGGTCATGTGCGGCCACAGGTTGAACTGCTGGAACACCATGCCGATGTTGCGGCGCACGCGGTTGATCTCGCCGGACGAGGCGCGCACGCGCGCGCCGTTGCGCTCGACATATCCGAGCGTCTCGCCCTCGATCAGGATGGTCCCGTGATCGTAGGTTTCGAGCGCCGCCATGCAGCGCAGCAGCGTGCTCTTGCCCGAGCCCGAGGGGCCGATCAGGCAGACCACTTCGGAACGCTCGATCGAGATGTCGATGCCGCGCAGCACATCGACGTCACCGAAACGTTTGTGCAGGCCGTCGACCTCGATGAGCGGTGACGCGGATGCGCAGGCACGCGTCACGGCAAGCTCGCTTTCGTGAATGTGGCTGACTGCGTTCATAAATACCTCGATCAGGTAGGGTCATCGAGCCGTGCGGGCCCGATGCGGCGCAATAGACGGGATGCCAAGGCGATGGATCGACTTTACGCGGTCGATATTGATAGAAAAAAACTCTTTTTGGATGCAGGTCGAAAGTTTTCCCTATGCAAACCGGCGCCGTACCCGACCTGCCGCGAGCCGGGCCAAGCGGGCCGCCGGTCTTTATGAGGAAAGATGATCCGCCAGGCGCCGCAGCATCGCATCGCAGTCACGCAATTGCTCGACGGTGACGAACTCGTCCGGCTTGTGGCCCTGATCCATGCTGCCGGGCCCACAGACCACGGTGGGGATGCCGGCCGCTCCGAACAGCCCCCCTTCGGTGCCGAACGCAACGGTGCCGAACGCGCTGGATCCGCTGAGGATCGCCAACAGGCGGGCTGCGTCGCCGTCGTCGGGCGTCGCAAGGCCGGGATAGGCCGACAGCGGTTGCATCCGGATGTCGCAGTCCGCGCTGACCGCGCGCATCTTCGGTGTCAGGTGTTCCTGCGCGTAGGCCTGCAATTCGTCGATCACCTGCTCGGCGTCGAAGCCCGGCAGCGTGCGCACTTCGAAATCGAACTCGCACGCCTCGGGGACGATGTTGAGCGCCTTGCCACCGCGAATCACGCCGGTCTGCACCGTCGAAGACGGCGGATCGAAACGCTCGTCGTGATGTTCCGGTTGAGCGAGGCGGTCGCCGATCTCCTCCAGCCGGTTGATCAGACGGGCCGCGTACTGGATCGCATTGACGCCGTAGGGTGCATACGCCGAATGGCACGCGGCACCCTTGACGTGGCACCGCATCGCCAGCTTGCCCTTGTGGCCCAGCACCGGCTTCAGTTCGGTGGGCTCGCCGATCACGCACAGAACAGGCCGGTGCGGACGCGTTGCGAGTTCGGTCAGCATCGGGCGCACGCCGAGACAGCCGATCTCCTCGTCATACGAAAAGCCCAGATGGATCGGTAGCGTCAACCGGCGCTCGACGAACATCGGCACTGCCGCCAGCACCGAAGCGAGAAAGCCTTTCATGTCCGCGGTGCCGCGGCCGTACAGCCGGCCGTCACGCTCGCTCATCTCGAACGGCTCGACGGTCCACGCCTGGCCGTCCGCGGGCACGACATCCGTATGGCCCGACAGGAGGATGCCGCCGCGATCGCGCGGCCCGATGGTCGCGAACAGGTTGGCCTTGCTGCGCTCGTTGTTGTAGAACAGCTCGCTGTCGATGCCGTAGCCGGCCAGATAGTCGCGGATGAACTCGACCATCGCGAGGTTCGAATCGCGGCTGACCGTTTCGAATGCGATCAGCTTGGCGAGCAGCGCGCGGCTGGTCGGGCGGGTCGACTCACTCATCGCCTGGTACTCCGTAGCTCGGTGCCGCGGTCGGATCGAGCGCGCGAGTGACGTAATCCTGCATCTGCGGACGATAGGCGTGCCATAGCGCGGCGAGCGCGGCGATCGGCGCGTCATCGGTCCAGTCGACCCGCAGGTCGACAAGCGGCCACACCTGCGTATCGGCGATCTTGAGCGCGGCCGAATGGACCGGGCCGGCTTCGCCGCCGGCGTCGATCGCCGCCTGCATCGCGGCGAGCAGACGGTCGGCGAGCAGGCCGGGGGTGTTCTCGAACGCAGGCACCATGGCGTCGATCACGTCGCGGCTCGCCAGCATGTTGCCGGCGGCGACGCATTGCTCGCCCGCCACCGCATGGTGCAGACCGAGCGCATGTGCGCCGGTCTGGAACGCGGCCCGCCCCTGCGCATCGACTACGGCGAGTTGCCGATAGTCGCGCCAGCGGTCGGTGGCAAGCGCGGCCTCGAGCGCCTGCGCGGGGTCCGGCGCGCCGCCGCCGAGCAGATCGAGAACCTGCGGGCCGAGCGACGGCAGCGTGACGTTCTGCGT
This sequence comes from Burkholderia sp. Bp8991, assembly GCF_003853795.1. Lineage (NCBI taxonomy): Bacteria > Pseudomonadati > Pseudomonadota > Betaproteobacteria > Burkholderiales > Burkholderiaceae > Burkholderia > Burkholderia sp. Bp8991. The sequence goes on from NZ_QTQJ01000020.1 coordinate 125,541, forward strand.
CGCCACGGCGCCGATGCCGGCGCGAACCCATGGACAGCGCGCGCCGACCGCAATGCTCGATGAACTGATCGCGATGCCGAGTTGTCCGGTTTCGGCACACCGTCCGACGATCGAGAACGTCATGTCACACTCCGGTCGCGGGCGCCGGCTGCCAGCCATCGGGAATCACGGCGATCACGTCGATCTCCATCAGCCACTGCGGCTGGCCGAGCGCCGACACGACGAGTCCCGTCGAGATCGGATAGACACCCTTCAGCCACTTGCCGACTTCCTGATACACCGGCTCGCGATAGCGCGGGTCGATCAGGTAGGTCGTCGTCTTCACGATGTGCGTGATGTCGCTGCCGGCTTCCTCCAGCAACTGCTTCACGTTCTTCATCGCCTGCTCGGCCTGCGCGCGCGGATCGCCGAGGCCGATCAGGTTGCCGTCGAAATCGGTGCCGACCTGACCGCGCACGTACACGGTATTGCCGGCGCGCACGGCCTGGCACAGGTCGTTGTCGAGCGTCTGGTTCGGATAGGTATCCTTTGTATTGAACATGCGGATACGGGTGTGGGTAGGCTGGCTCATCGTGAATTCCGGGAAGGGGGTTCAATAAACTACGCGGTTCGGCTCGGTGCGACGATCAGTGCGCGGCGGCCCGGGTCACCATGGGTAGCGTGACTTCCGGCTCAGCCGGAGCGACGTCGCGCTGCGCGGGTTTCGTCACACGTTGCGCCGCGGATTCGTGATAGCTCTGATAGCTGCGCTGCGTCGCGATATGCCCGGCCACATGCTTCGCGTCGTGCCAGACGCCCCAGATGAACGCGGAGCCGCGACGCGACAGCCACGGCAGACCGACGAAATAGACGCCGGGCTCCTTCGACACGCCGCGTTGATGTTTCGGTTTGCCGTTCTCGTCGAAGGCATCGACCTGCAGCCACGCATAATCGTTCGCGTAACCGGTTGCCCAGATGATCGACGTAACGCCCGCCGCAGCGAGGTCGAGGCCGGCGAGCGGGTGGGTCACGCATGCCGGATCGGCCGGGATCCGACGCGCGTCGGGCTCTTCCGGCAGATCGAGACCGTTGCTCGCGACATAGGCGTCGGCCGCGTCCAGCAGCGACAGATAGTTTTCGTCGCCGGCCGTGATGTTCGCGGCGAGATCCTCTTCGAACGTGACGACACCGTGATCGAAGGACTTCGTCAGGCCGACGAGCGTCACGCCCTGGTGCGCGAGGCGACGGAAATCGACCGTGTGGCCGCCATCCGCGCCGCTGACGGCGATCGTCACGTGCGCGCGTCCGGGGCTCATCACTTCCATGTCCCACAGACCCAGCACGCCGAGCCACCAGCAGAAATCGCGGCCGCGATAGGCGCGCGGCGGACGGTCGTGCGGACCGACCGACAGATAGACCTGGCGGCCCGAACGTTGCAACTCGTCGGCGATCTGTACACCCGACGAGCCGGCGCCGACGACCAGCACGTTGCCGGCGGGCAGTTGTGCGGGATTGCGATAGTCGGCCGAATGAATCTGCGTCAGGGCCGGGTCGACCGGTGCGATGGCCGGAATGATCGGCCGCTGGAACGGGCCGGTCGCAACCACGACCCGGTTTGCGTGGAGGGTCCCGTCGGAAGTCTCGACGACGAAACCCTGGCGGCCGGCATTACGCACCACGCGCTTGACCTCGACGCCGGTGCGGATCGGCGCGTCGATCATCTTCGCGTATTCGACGAAGTAGTCGACCATCTGGTCCTTCGTCGCAAAGCCGTCCGGATCGACGCCGCCGATCGTCAGGTTCGGAAAGCGGTCATGCCAGGCCGGACCGTTTGCAACCAGCGAATCCCAGCGGCCGGTGCGCCAGCGTTCCGCGATGCGATCGCGTTCAAGCACGAGATGCGGCACGCCGAGTGCACCAAGGTGTTCGCTCATCGCGACACCGGCTTGCCCGGCGCCGACCACCAGCGTATCGATTGATGTGACTTCCACGGTCATGATGATTCTTCCTGATGCGTATCGATTTGGTTGTTCATGGGCTGGAATCCGTCTTCGTCACAACGCTCACGACGCGACGGGTCGACGCTTGTATCGTGCGGGAAAGGAACGGAAGTGAATCCGCAGTTCGAACCGATCCGAGTCGCAAGGCCTTCCTCGCGTTGAATTGCGCGGTCTTCGGGAAAATCTACGCCTGTCGAGAGAATCCGAAAAATATATTTAAAAAATGCTTTGCATCAGGTTTGGCTATGCAGACATGTACATGAATAAGGCACCTCGGTCCGAAGCCACTTGCACCGGACGCTGACGGCGCGTTTCGATCAAGTTGCGCGGTGAACGCGCAAGCCTGGGCGCGCCGGGGCCATCATTGGACAAAGGCAAAAGCCGGGACGGTGCGGGCAATCGCGCCAGGCGCGCGGGTTTCGCGAAAGCGCGGCGGCACGGCAATGGTCGCGCAGCGCCGGCCGGCCAGGACGGAAAGCCAACTAGGCCGGCTCGCGCGCGGCGCTCGCTGCCTGAGCTCGGCCGCGCAGCCAGTTGATACTGGTGAAGAGCAGAAGCGCGAACACGATCAGCACGGTGGCGACGGCGAGAATCGACGGATCGATCTGATCGCGAATGCCGCTCCACATTTGCCGGGGCACGGTGCGCTGGTCCGGCCCGCCGATGAACAGGATCACGATCACCTCGTCGAACGAGGTCGCGAACGCGAACACGCCGCCCGTCGCGACGGCGGGCAGGATCAACGGCAGCGTCACGCGCCGAAAGGTAGTCCACGGTGCGGCGCCAAGATTGGCGGCCGCGCGCAACAGGCTCTGATCGAACGACAGCAGGGACGCCGTCACCGTGATCACCACGAACGGCGTGCCGAGCGCCGCATGCGCGAGGATCACGCCCGGATACGAATTGACCAGCCCAAGCGGCGCGAAGATCAGATAGAAACCGGCCGCGACCACGACGATCGGGATGATCATCGGCGAAATCAGGAGCGGCATGATCAGCGAACGGAACGGGAAGTCGTCCCGTGCGAGGCCGATGGCGGCGAGTGTGCCGAGACCGGTCGCAATCGCGGTCGATGCGCAGCCGATCGCGATGCTGTTCATAAACGCACGCTGCCAGTCCGGGCTGCCGAATGCCTGCGCATACCAGCGCAGCGAGAAGCCGTCCATCGGATACGAGAAGTACGCCCCCGAGTTGAACGACAGCGGAATGATCACGAGGATCGGCGCGACCAGAAAGAACAGCACGAGCGCGCAATGAATGCGCACCCATGCGGTAGCAACGCGCGTCGACGGAAGACTGTTGGGATTGACGGACACGGGGCGCTCCAGTGACGTCAGGCGTCAGCCGAATCGGAGCCGGTCGATGCCGACGAGCCGGTTGAAGATGAAATAGAACACGGCGGTGAAGATCACGAGATACGCGGACAACGCACCCGCAAGACCCCAGTTCAGTTGGTCGTTGGTTTGCGACGCGATCAACTGGCTGATCATCTCGTCACCGGCGCCGCCGAGCAGCGCCGGCGTGATGTAATAACCGAGCGCCAGCACGAACACGAGAAAGCAGCCGGCGCCGATGCCGGGCAGCGTCTGCGGCACATACACGCGGAAGAACGCCACCACCGGGTGGGCACCGAGCGACTGCGCGGCGCGCATGTAGATCGGCGGCACGCTTTTCATCACCGAGTAGATCGCGAGAATCATGTAGGGCAGCAGTACGTGAGTCATGCCGATCAGCACGCCGGCACGATTGAAGATGAGTTGCATCGGATGATCGACCACATGCAGTGCGAGCAGCACGCGATTGATCACGCCGCCCGGTTGCAGCAGCACGTACCACGCCGTCGTGCGCACGAGCAGCGAGGTCCAGAACGGCACGATCACGAACAGCATCAGGCGGTTGCCCTGTTTCGCCGGCAGATTGGCGAGCAGCCACGACACCGGATACGCGAACAGCAGGCACAGCAGCGTGACGGTTGCGCTGATCGACACCGTGCGCACGAACGCCGTGCGATACACCGCGCCGCTCGCGGGCACGCCATGAATCGCGCCCGCGGGGGAAACCTGTGCGTCCACGCCGTTCAGCAAATAGTCGGGCGTCCAGCGCGACGATGCGCGTTTCAGCAGGCGCCACGTTTCGGGCTCGCCCCAGCGGTCATCGGCAGCGAGCAGGACCGGTTTCCAGGCCGTGACGACGTCCTGAGCCCGCACCGCTCGGGCCGACTTCAGCAGCAGGCTGCGGAATTCCGGCTGGTAGAAGTTCATCCGGCGCGCCACGTTGCCGAGCGTGCCGGCGTCGGACGCGCTTTTCAGCGCGGTGGCGAGCGCTGCGAAGGCGGAATCGCCCGGCAAGCCCCGGCCGTCCCATTGACGCAGCGTTTGCGCGAAAGCCGGCATGGCATCGGACAGCTCCGGATTGCGCACGCTGCGCGCGAGCAGCGAGGCGATCGGCGCGATGAACGTCGCGAGCAGGAACACGAGGAGAGGCAGCGTCAGCAGCAGCGCGCGCATCGCCGCCTTGCGCCGCGCCTGGCGGAATTTGGCGGCGCGCGCGCCGGCGAGCGCCGGCCCGGCTGCCGTCACGGGGGGCATGCTTGAGTCGTTCATCGGAACTCCAGGGCGACGCGGCCCGGCTGGAACGCGTCGCGCAAAACCACTACGACTTCGATGAGATTCGGCTTACTGGCTGAGCCACGTCTGGAAGCGCTTGTTCAGCGTATCGCCGTTGTCGGCCCAGAAGTTCGCGTCGATCTGAATCGGGCGCTTGAAGTTCGCAGGCGCGGTCGGCAGGTCGGCAAGGCGGGTCTTGTCGATCAGTTGCAGCGAGGCCTTGCGCGGAGGCGCATAAGCGATGTACTTCGACAGGTCGGCGAATGCCTGCGGCTGCGACGACGCGGCGATGAATTGCTTGGCGAGCGCTGCGTGCTTCGCGCCCTTCGGCACACCCCACCATTCGTAGTCGTACACCTGCGCGTCCCAGACGGTCTTGAACGGCTTCTTGTCCTTGTGAACGGCGCTGTCGATCCGGCCGTTGTAGGCCTGCACCATGGTCACCGCGCCGTCCGCGAGCAGTTGCGGCGCCTGCGCACCGGCTTCCCACCAGACGATGCTCGACTTGATCGTATCGAGCTTCTTGAATGCACGGTCGACTCCGGCAGGCGTGACCAGCGCCTTGTAGACGTCGGCCGGTGCCAGGCCGTCGGCAATCAGCGCCCATTCGAGCGTGACCTTCGGCGATTTCCTGAGGCCGCGCTTGCCGGGGAATTTCTTCAGATCGAAAAAGTCGGCGATCGTGGTCGGCGCAGTCTTCAGCTTCGACGCGTCATAAGCGTAGATGGTCGACCAGACCATCGCGGCAACTGAACAATCTCGCAGCGCGCCGGGCAGGAAATCCGCGGTATTGCCGATCGTCTTGCTGTCGAATTTCTCGAGTAGACCTTCGTCGCATGCATTGATCGCGTCGTTGGTCTCCATGTCGATCAGGTCCCAGGTCGGATTCTTCGCCTGTTCCATGGCCTGCAGCTTCGCGAGACCGCCGTCGTAGGACTCGGTTTCGAATTTCGTACCGGTCTTCGCAGTGAACGGATCGAACCACGCTTGACGCGCGGCCGTCTCATAGGCGCCGCCAAACGTGACGACGGACAGCGTGTCCGCTGCATGAGCGGTGGCGGGCAGCGCGGCAAGCGCGATCACGACCGCCGCGGTGCGGCGAAGAACGGCGTAGTGGGGGTTTTTCATTTTCAGACTCCAGCGGCGAAGGGCACGGCAACGGGTGGAACGGGTAAGCGAACGGCGGAACTGGAGACCCGGGCGACCGCCGACGACAGCACCTTGCAATCGTCGTAACGCCACACGATCGTAGCTGCGGCGCCGATCGGCGGCAGCGCGACGAGACGCGTGTTCGACACCTTGACGACCATCGTGGCGTCGCCGCCGAGCTTGAGCAGCACCCGATGATGATCGCCGCAGTACACGATGTCGCGCACCGTCGCGGCGAGTGCGTTCACGTCCGCGGGCAGGTTGGTCGCACCGGCGGCGAGCACCTGCGCTCGCTCGGGACGCAACGCGAGCGTCCCGGCGTCACCGGACTCGACATGGCTGCCGCGGCGCCCGCGGATCGTCATGCCGGTGGCGAGCACGAGCGTGGCGAGTTCGCCGTCGAGCGCGCCGACCCGCCCGGTCAAACCGTTGTTCTCGCCGACGAAGTTCGCGACAAACGCGTTCTGGGCGTTCTCGTACAGCTCGGTCGGCGTCGCTGCCTGCTGGATGCGACCGTCCGAGAAAACCGCGACGCGATCCGACATCGTCAATGCTTCGTTCTGGTCGTGCGTCACGTAGACGACGGTCAGCGACAGCTCGCGATGTAGCCGCATGATTTCGTATTGCATCGTTTCGCGCAGCCGCTTGTCGAGCGCGCCGAGCGGCTCGTCCATCAGAACGACGCGCGGCTCGAACACCAGCGCGCGCGCCAGCGCGACGCGCTGCTGCTGGCCGCCCGACAACTGCGCCGGACGACGCGATGCAAGATGCGACAGCTCGACCATGTCGAGCGCGCGCTTCACCCGCGCCTTGCGTTCGTCGCGCGGGGCCTTGCGCACCGAAAGCGGAAACGCGACGTTCTCCGCGATCGTCAGATGCGGAAACAGCGCGTAGTTCTGGAACACCATGCCGATGTCGCGCAGGTGCGGCGGCTTGTCGTCGAGGCGGCGGCCGTCGAGCAGGATGGTGCCGTCGGTCGGTGTTTCGAAGCCGGCGAGCATCATCAGGGTCGTCGTCTTGCCGGAGCCGGACGGCCCCAGCAGCGACACGAATTCACCCTGATCGATGTCGAGATCGAGTCCGTCGACGACCGCATGCCGGCCGTCGTAAGACTTGCTGACGCCGACGAACGAAATGTAGGGTTGACTGGCCATCGAAAGATTCAATGAGATGATGTGTCGGACTGCGTCGCGATCCGGCGACGTTTCAGGTTGCCACGCGCGACGCGAGATAACGTGCGAAGTCGTAATTCGGCCGCTCCAGGTGACTCAGATGGCCGGGTTTCGCGAGCGGTGCGTGCACGCCGCGGAACACTGCCTCGACACCGCGCCGGTCTTCGAGATTGACTTCGTCGAGCAGTGTCTTCAGCGTTGCCATGTATCCGGCTGCCTGCGGATCGTCGATGAATTCCGGCGACAAGCCGCCGCCGAAGCGGATGTGCACGCGATCGACGCCCAACGGTTGCAGGACCAGATACCAGAAATAGCCCGGTGTCAGCGTGACGAGATGGGTCGGGTAGATCGCGAGCAGGGCAGTCGTCTTGCGCCACTGGCCTTGCAGACGGGTGTTGTTTGGATGGGCGTTGCCGATCGGCAGCGATGCTTCCTTCGTGATCCAGTGATAGTTGAAGGCCGGCCGCCCCGGCGGACACTCCATCTCGTCGAGCTTCGAATGCGGGCCCACCGTCGCGCGATGCAGCATCGGCAGGTGGTAGCTTTCCATGAAGTTTTCCGCGAGGATCTTCCAGTTCGTGTTCCACACGTGTTCCTCGTGGAAGGTCTCGACATAGGACGACATATCGTAGTCGGCGATCAGCTCGTCGAGTTCCTTCAACTGCGTCGCGACGGGCGGAGCGTCGTGATCGAGCGTGACGTAAATCCAGCCTTGCCAGATCTCGCAGCGCACCTGCGGCAGCCTGTAGGTGTCCTTGCAGAAACCGTCCTGCCTGTCCATCATCGGTGCGCCCCGCAGATCGCCGTCGAGCGAATAGTTCCATGCATGGTATGGACAGACGATCCGGCGCACATTGCCGCGACCTTCGAGCAGCGTCGACATCCGATGCAGGCAGACATTCGACATCGCGCGCAGCGTGCCGTCCTCGCGGCGGATCACGATGATCGGCTGATCGGCGATCTCGGCGGTCAGGAAGTCGCCCGGATTCGGCAGCGCTGTCGCACGCCCCATGCACAGCCATTCGTTGCGGAAGATCGTTTGCTGTTCGCGCTCGAGAAATTCCGGCGATGTGTAGACCGCCGGCGGCATCGCGCGGGCATCGCCAAAGTCGCGTTCACAATTGCCCTTCAGATCGCGCACGATCGCGTCGACAGCCTGACGTGCTGCGGGAATGGTGCTCATCCTGGCTCCGAAACAAGGACACTGATCAAGTGACGAGCAATTTAGCAAGTCAAAATCCAAGACCAACTATTCTTTTCGGATGTGACTGCCAGTTTTTTCCTATTCAGCTGGCGTTGCCTGGATGTGCACTTCAGGTATGTAGGTCTCGCAGAATTGCGCGAAGCGCGTGACCAGCTGGCGCGGCTTCATGTAGCGGGACATCGCGATGCCGAGGGTGATCGACGTGACGTCGTCGCGAAACGGCCGGATGGCAAAGTTTGAACCGTCGACCGTGCTGGTCGAACGAAGCGGGAAATTCAGAATGCTGAAGCCAAGACCGTTGGCCACCATGCCGCGCACGACTTCCGGCTGCGACGAGCGGAACGTCGGCGACGGGCGTCGGCCGAGCGGATCGAACAGTCCGGCGAAATACTCGCGGCTGTGCGGCAGATCGAGCAGAACATAGGGCTCGTTGAGCAGATCGGCGAGCGCAACCTTCTTGCTGCGCGTGAGCCGGTGTCCGAGCGGCAGGATCGCATATGGCGGCAACGTGACGAGCGGCGTGAACGCAATGTCTTCGGTCAGGTCGAGGCTGTAGGTGAGCGCCATGTCCAGCGTGCCGTTGGTCAATGCCTGCAGCAGATCGTCCTGGTTGGCCTCGATGGTGCGAAAGCCGATACCGCCGTGCTCGGTGACGAAGCGGCTCATGATCGCCGGCATCAGCGGCGGCGCAAGCGAGACGAGGCAACCGAGCGCAATCGTGCCCGTCATGCCGCCGTCCATTTCACGCGCCATCGTCTGCAGTTCCTCCGCGTTTTTCAGCAGGTTGCGCACCTGGCCGAGCACGTCGCGTCCCGCTGGCGTCAAGGACACACCGCTCGCGCGATGGCGAATGAACAGCTGGATGCCGAATGACGATTCCAGCTCGCCTATCGAGGTCGAGATCGACGGTTGCGAGATGTGCAGCTGACGTGCCGCCGCGGTAAACGACAAGGTTTCGGCGGTGACGACGAAGTAGCGCAACTGGCGCAGCGAATACCGCAATGCAATGTTTTCCATGAAGCAGGGCTCGCACAGGATTCAATCGGGAACGGTCCGCTTGACGGGACGTGCCGCTCATTTTGCATAGCCAAAAACATTGATATTGGAGTCTTTCATAATTTTTTGCTTTGCGCTTTTATGCCGACGATTTATCGGGTTCCGCTTCTTTCGGGCAATGCACTTTATCGGGGGGAAGAATGAATCGTGTTGGTGCGGCGCGCGTCAAAATCGTGCAATTCGCGTGTGCGCTGCCCTGGAAGCCCATGGTCCGATTTTTTGCGATCGACGTGGCGAACGGCCACTGTGATCCATTGGCATGCCTCGGCTACACGGGCTTCATAGATAAAAGCTTCCGTGTGGATCGGAAAACAATATTTTCGCCGACAAATTGTCCACGTAGATTCAGCTGACGGCGGCGGATGCGCTCGGCCAAGGGCCGATCTGGCGAACGTCCGGCATTTCATCCCATCATTTCGACCTCGACTGGAGTACGACAGATGAAACGATTCAAACCCTGGACTTCCCTGCTCGTGGCATTGACGCTGGCGGCAGGCAGCGTGGCCGCGCATGCGGACAGCATGCTCGATCGCGTCAAGCAGCGCGGCGAGCTCGTCGTCGGCACCGAGATGCAGTTCGCGCCGTTTGATTTTCTGGAGAACGGCCAGCAGGCTGGCTTCAACAAGGACCTGTTCGCGGCGGTCGGGCAGATCGTCGGCGTCAAGGTGCGTTTCGTCGATCTGCCGTGGGAAAGCGTGCTGCCGGGTCTCGACGCCGGCAAGTTCGATATGGTTGCAGGTCCGCTGACCGTAACGAAGGCACGGATGGAGCGCTATGCGTTCTCGCTGCCGATCGCCGAGGCTACCGACGCGCTGCTCAAACGCGCGAGCGACGGAAGCTTGAAAATATCGGCCGATATCGCCGGCAAGGTGGTGGGGGCGGGCAAGGGCAGTGCGCAGCTCGAACAGCTGAAGAGCTACGCGGCGACGTTGCCGAAGCCGCCGACGATCCGCGAATATGTCGACAACAACCAGGCGTATGCGGATCTCGCGGCCGGACGCCTCGCCGCCGTCGCGAACTCGCTGACCAACGTCGCCTATGTCGCGAAGCAGCGCCCGGCCGTGTTCTCCGTCGTGCAACCCGCCTTCGGCACGAAAGTCTATTTCGCCTATGCGCTGCGCAAGGATGCCGACAGCACGTCACTGGCCAGCGCATTCAATGGGGCGCTCGTCACGCTGGACAAGAATGGCACACTCGCCACGCTGCAGCGCAAGTGGTTCGGTGTCGCGACGGCGCTGCCGGCCGAGATGCCGACGCCAAACTACTGAGCGCAACGCCATGTTCAGTCTGACCACCTTCATTGACGGCTTGCCGCTCTTGTTTCGCGCAGCGTCGATGACGCTCGAAGTCTCGGCGGCGGGGCTGGTGCTCGGCTTCTTCATCGGTCTCGTGATCTGCTGCGGCCGTCTTGCGCCGCAAGCGGCGATCCGCGCCGCGGCGGGGGCATACGTACGCGTGTTTCGCGGTGTGCCGCTGCTGGTGCAGTTGCTGCTCGTCTACTACGTCCTGCCGTTCGTCGGGCTCAACGTATCGCCGGTGACGGCCGCCGTCAGCGCCGTGTCGCTGTGCTCGGCGTCCTACATCGCGGAAATCCTGCGGGGCGGATTCGTGAACCTGCCGCGCGGCCAGATCGAGGCTGCGACGATGCTGGGCCTGTCGGCGAAGGATCGGTTGTGGCGGATCCAGGTGCCGCAGGCGGTGCGGATGACGCTGCCGTCGCTCGTCAACGAAATGGTATTGCTGATCAAGGCATCGTCGTTGATCTCGGTGGTCGGCGTGGCTGAAATCACGCGCACCGCGCAGAACATCGCTGCCAGCACGTATCAGCCTCTCGAAGCGTATGTGGCGGCCGGCATGATCTATTTCCTGCTGTGCGGTGCGCTCGCGTTGATCGCGCACGGTGCGGAGCGGCGCCTGCGGGCCGCATGAACGGGCCCTAATCCTTGCCGGAGCTTTCGATGCTGACTTTCAATCCCCATGTGATCACGAATAACCTTCCGCAGATCGGCGCGGGGCTCGCGACGACGGTGGGCGCCTGGGTCGCGAGCACGCTGGCGGGTGCAGCGATCGGCTTTGGCTGCGCGCTTGCCCAGCAGGCGTGCGGCCGCTATGTACGCGCGGCGATTCGCGTTTATATCGAGCTGTTCCGAGGCACGCCGTTTCTCGTGCAACTGTTTTTGCTGTATTACGGCGGCCCGTCGTTCGGCCTGACGTTCGATCCGTTGACGGCGGGCGTGGTGGGTCTCGCACTCTATGCCGGTGCCTATTTCACCGAGGCGTTCCGCTCCGGCTTCGAGGCGGTGCCGCGCGGCCATGTCGAAGCGGCTTCGTGCCTCGGCATGACATGGTGGCAAACGACCTTTCGTGTGCAATTGCCGGAGATGACGGTACTGATCCTGCCGGCGCTGACCAACCTGACGATCGTGCTGAGCAAAGAGACCGCTGTGTTGTCGATCGTCACGGTTCCCGAGCTGACGTTCGTGCTGACCGGGATCGGCTCCGCGAGCTTTGCCTTCGTCGAGACATTGCTTGCGCTGTCCGTCTGTTATCTGCTCCTGGTCGAAATGTCGACCTGGGCCGGCACCGCAGTCGAGCGCCGCGTCGCGCGCCGGCTCGCCTGATGCTGTTCGCGGCGGCTCATAGTCGCCGGTTGAATACGGATGACCGACCTCGCCGATGAAAGCGAGGTCGATTTCGTTTTGACTGGCGATCCCCGTGCCACCATGGAGCCACGTCGCGTGGTCGCTGTACCGGCACCGCCGCTACGACGGCAGCGACGCGCACGCGTGGCTGCGCGGCCGCATCGTCGAGGTCGCGCAAGTGCTCGAGCGGCATGGCGTCGTGGCGGAGGCCTGGGCGGGGCACGCGGCTCAGCCTACGACGAGCAGCGGCGGCAGCGTCGCGACGTCGGGCTGCTCGTCGAGCCGCCACAGGTAATCGAGCGCCGCGCGGATCTGCGTCGGGCTCCAGTGCCGCCGGCAGTTCTTCGCGAACTTCGCCTCGTAGTCGTCGCGCCGCATCGGCCGCGTCGGCGAGCCGGGCAGCTCGTCCACCTGCTTCGCGCAGGTCGTGCCGTCTTCGCACACGGCCGTCACCCGGTTCGGCGCCTGCGCCGGATAGCGGGCGGTCAGCGCCGGGTCCTCCTGCACCGTGACCCGCTCGATCAGCGCGCGCAGCGCCGGATCGTGCAGCGCGTCGTGCCGGTAGCTCTCGGTCGTGATGTCACCGTCGAGCATCGCGCGCGCGACGATGTACGGCAGGCTGTGATCGGCGGTCTCGTGGGTCGACGGCGCCCATTTTTCGCGGTCGCGGCCGGCCGTCACGTAGCCGACCGCGGTGGTGTGGATCTCGATGCGTCGGATGCGGCGCAGGTCGCCGACCTGCGCGGCGACGTCGAGCGCGGCCGGAATCGCGGTTTGGGTGAGTCCTTGCGCGGGATAGAACTTCACGAAGCACTTGCCGATCCGGAACGCACCGTCGCGCCCGCCGAATTCGCGCGTATCGACGGCGAACGGCCCGGACACCTGCGGAAAGAACCCCGCCATGCCTTCGAAGATCGGCGCGGGGCCGGTCAGCCCGGCGCGCGCGAGCTGCGTCGAGAACACCGCGTTGCGCGCCGCGTCCGCATCGGCGAGCGCCTTCCAGTTCGACAGCTGCTGGACGCGCGTCTGGTTCAGCGCGAGATGGCTGTTGATCGACAGGTTGACCGCCTGCACCAGTTGCGGCGCGGGCATGCGCATCAGCTTGCCGGCGGCGAGCGCGACGGCGGGCAGGCTGTAGCACGTGTGGTCCCAGCCGCGCGGGCTGATCGCGGCGGCATCCATCAGCCGGCACGCGATCTCGTACGCGATCGCGATCGACAGGATCAGGTCGCGGCCGCTCGCATGCTGCGCTTCGGCGACGGCGAGGCACGCGGACATGTTGTCGCTCGGATGGCCGGTTTCCTTGCCGGCGTACGCGTCGTTGAAATCGTAGTAGCGCAGCGCGGTGCCGGTCGCGAACGCGGCGAGATCGGGGCTCGTGCGTCGGTTCGTGCCGACGATCGTCGACACGCCCTCCGGCGACGCGAGCGCCGCGTCGCGCGCGATCCGCACCGGGCGTTCGTCGTGCGCGGCGATCGCGCAGCCGAGCGCGTCGATCAGATGCGCCTTGATCGTCTCGATCGTCGCGGCGTCGAGGTCGCGATACTGCAGCCCGGCCGCGTAGTCGGCGAGCTGTTGCGCGAGATCGGGGCGGCCGGCGGTCGCCGGCAGCGAGCCGGCGCGGGCACGGGCGAGTGGTAGCGCGAGCGCGGCGCAGGTCAGCGTGGAAAGGAAGTGGCGGCGGTTCATGATTTGAAGACTCCGAAGGTTCCTGAAAGGGCGCGAGAGGCGGGCTCAGAACAGCTTGCGCAGGCCGAGCGCCACGCCCGCGCTGCCGGCGCGGTCGGCGGCCAGCGTGTAGTGGAGGAAGTTGTAGTTGTAGTTGTCGAAATCGAGCGCGGCGCGGCGCGCGTAGCCGCCCGCGAGGTACAGCGTGACGGATTTCGACAGCAAGTAGTTCAGCTGCAGCGTGACCTGCTGCGGGTTGGCCGGGTGCGGTGCGCTCGCCTGCGCGTCCGGCGGATTCTGCGCACGGATGTCCTCGTAATAGAACGCGCCGAGCGCCTGCAGGTAAGGGGTGATCATGTAGCGCACGCCGGCCCACCAGAACGTGTAGTTCGTCACGACCGACCGCGTGGCGACGCCGCTTTGTCCGTGCGTGACGCCGGCCAGCAGCTGCGCGCGGTCGACGGACACGATCGCGGCGGCGGCGTAGCGGCGAAAATGCGCGAAGCCGCCAGGCTGCGGCGTGTTGACGTTGTCGAATGCGGCGGCGAACGAGAATGCGGCGCCGGCATAATCGAAGCCGGCGCCGTAAGCGGCATTCGACTGGAACGCGCCGGGCGTGCCGCCGAACGAATAGTGCGTTTCGAGCGTCAGCGAGCCGATCTTCGCCAGGTACTTGGCGACGTTGTTCTCGCGGAAGTTGACACCGACGATCGCGCCGGCCGGCTCGTACAGCGTCGAGTACGCGCCCGTCGGCGAATAGCGCTCCATGACGTCGAACAGCGTCGAATACTGGTGGCCGAGCCGCAGCGTGCCCCAGCGCTCGTGCTGCAGCCCGATCCACGCGGAGCGGTCGAAGCCGCCCGCGCCGGTGCCGGTACCGTTGTTCAGGTTGATGCCGCTTTCGAGCCGGAATGCGGCCTGCCAGCCGCCGCCGAGATCCTCGACGCCCTTCAGGCCCCAGCGCGAGCCGCTCTTGCCGCCCGACGCCATCCGCACGAGCGATGCCGACGACTTGTCGCCGGGCGCGGCCTGGTGGGTGAGGAATTCCGTATAGATGTCGGCCACGCCGTACAGCGTGATCGTGCTTTGCGCGCAGGCGCCGGCCGATACGAGGCCCAGTCCGCACAATGCGGACATTCGCTTGCGCATGGCTAGTCTCCTTCGAGGGTTTGTTGTTTGTTTGATTGCGGCGCCGCGCTGGTCGAGCGGCGCGGCGGTGCCGCGGGCGGCGCTATCCGGGCCGGGCGGCGAACCGGCTGCGTCGCGGCGGGACGCACGCGCGACGTGCGCATGTGCCGGGGTGAAGCACGGCGATGCAGGGCGGCGCGTGCATCACCGGGGCGCGCCGTCGTCACGCGCCTGCACGGCCGCGTGACGCGCGAGCACGCGCTTCGCGCGGGCGACGCCGGGCGCGTCGACCATCCTGCCGTCGACGCGCAGCGCGCCGCGCCCGTTCGCGCACGCGTCGTCGTAGGCGGCCAGCACCGCATTCGCGTCGCGCACCGCGTCTTCGTCGGGACGGAACGCGCGGTTGAGCGCGCCGACCTGCAGCGGATGGATGCAGGTCGCGCCCGCATAGCCGAGCTCCGCGGACGCGCGCGCGACGCGCTCGAACGCGTCGAGATCGCGTAGCTCGTCGAGGCCGCCGATGAGGCCGAGCGGCAGGACGCCGGCGGCGCGCGCGGCGATGATCAGCAGTTGCTTCGGCACGCGCAGCACGTCGGCGCTCGCGGCGCTTTCGCAGTTCAGCGCGAAGTCGCCGCCGCCCAGCATCATCGCGACGACGCGCGGCGATGCCTGCGCGATCCGGTCCATCGCCTGGAACGCGCGCGGCGTTTCGACGATCGCGACGATCCGCGTGCGGCCCGGCTGCGCGCCGCTTTCCTCTTCGAGCGCGGCCAGCAGTTCGTCGATCGCCTCGACGTGCGAGCCGCCGCGCACCTTCGGCAGCACGACGCCGTCCACGCCGGCCCGGACGGCCGCGCGCAGGTCGGGCACCAGCAGGTCGAGCGGGCCGTTGGCGCGCACCAGCACGTCGCGGCCCGGCGCGCGCAACGCCGGCACGGCATCGGCCAGCCCGTCGCGGGCGGCCTCCTTGCATGCTGGCGGGACGCTGTCCTCGAGATCGAGGATCAGGGCGTCGGCGTCGCTCGCGGCAGCCGAAGCGACGAAACGGGGGACGTGGGCGGGGACGTACAGCAGCGAGCGCCAGACCGGTTGAGACGAGAATTCCATCGATGATCCACGAAAATGAAAGTCGCTTTCATTTTTGTGGCGGATGCTGGCATTCGTCAAGATTATCGTTAACGCCTAGTTTTCAAGGGGATTTTCAGAAATGACGAGCGAGTGAATCTGTGTTGATTCATGTTGCTGTCGTCGACGATCTGCGTATAATGAAAGCAACTTTCATTTTTAGATGCCGGCCGTCGCAGCACGACTCTGCCGGCATCGCACGAGGTGGACATGAGCAAGATGGAGACAAGCAATCCCGCAGAGGGCGGCGTGGCCGCGGTCAACCGCGCGCTGACCGCGCTGCTGGCGTTCGGCAACGCGCCCGGCGGGCTGATGCTCGCGCAGGTCAGCGAGGAAACGGGGCTCAACATGAGCACGCTGTTGCGGATGTTCGAGTCGCTCGAGCAGTTCCGCTTCATCAAGCGCCTGCCGGATGGGCGCTACGTGCTGGGGCCCGCCGTGTTCCAGCTCGGGATGATGTATCGCGAGTCGTTTCAGCTTCGCGAGTACGTGATGCCGATCCTGTCGACGCTGTCGGCGGAAACCGGTGAGACGGCCGCGTTCTACGTGCGCGAAGGGGATCAGCGTGTGTGCCTGTTCCGCATCCAGGCGCAGCGCTCGGTGCGCACGCACCTGCGCGAAGGCGACCGCTTTCCGCTCGACGTCGGCGCGGCCGGGCGCGTGCTGCTCGCGTTCAGCGGCACGCGCGGCGGCGACTACGAGAAGACGGCCGAGCAGGGCTACGCGGTATCGATCGCCGAGCGCGACCCGGAAAGCGCGGCGATCGCGTGCCCGGCGTTCGGCGTCGGACGCGTGCTGAGCGGCGCGGTCTCGCTCGGCGTGCCGCGCTATCGCTTCAACAAGAAGGTGCTGGCCGACTACCTGCCGCGCGTGCAGGCGGCCGCCGCCGAGCTGACGCGTGCGCTGGGCGGCGATCTGCCCGCCGCGGGCGCGGCGTTTCGCGCAGCCGACCAGCTCGGCGCGCTGCTCGAGTAGCGCCGGCGCGCGGCCGAGCGCGCGCACTTCGAAGTCCGCATCGAACGACTCACCCACCAACCAGGAGACCAGCATGTTCGTTCCCGACCCGCAGGCCGCTCACGCGGCCGGCGCGCGCCGTCGCGCGTCCACCGGCCCGATCCATCCGAAACCGTTCGACGCCGGCGCGCGGGGGCCGCTCGCGGGCGTGCGCGTCGTCGATCTGTCGCGCCTGATGGCGGGCAACATGCTGAGCGTGCAGCTCGCCGATTTCGGGGCGGATGTCGTCAAGGTCGAGAGCGAGCGCGGCGATACGCTGCGCGCGGTCGGCGCGGGCGGGATCAGCACGAACTGGAAGGTGTACGGACGCAACAAGCGCAGCGTGTGCGTCGACCTGCGCGCGCCCGAGGGGATCGACATCGTCCGCCGGCTGGTGCGCGACGCGGACGTGTTCGTCGAGAGCTTCAAGCCCGGCGTCGCCGAGAAGATGGGGCTCGGCCCGGACGACCTGCTCGCGATCCGTCCCGAGCTGGTGATCGCGCGGATCTCCGGCTGGGGGCAGACGGGGCCGTACCGCCACAAGCCGGGCTTCGGCACGCTCGCGGAAGGGTATGCGGGGTTCGCGGCGATCAACGGCTTCGCCGATCGCGAGCCGGTGTTGCCGCCGATGTTCCTCGGCGACATGACGGCCGGGTTGTCCGGCGCGATCGCCGTGCTGGTCGCGCTGCATGCGCGCGCCGCGCACGGCGCGGCGGGGCAGGTGATCGACGTGTCGCTGTTCGAGCCGCTGCTGTCGATCCTCGGGCCGGCTGCAGCGAACTACGTGATGACCGGCGAGATCAAGGCGCGCACCGGCAGCCGCTCGTCGAACACCGCGCCGCGCAACGCGTATCGCACGCGCGACGGCAAGTGGCTGTGCCTGTCGAGCTCGACGCAGGCGATGGCCGAGCGGCTGTTCCGCGCGATCGGCCGAGCGGACCTGATCGACGATCCGCGCTACGCGACCAACGTGCAGCGCGTGCAGCACGCGGAGGCGCTCGATGCGATCGTCGGCGAATTCATCGCCGTGCGCGATCTCGACGCCAATCTCGCGTTCTTCGAGGAAGCCGGCGTGACGGTCGGGCCGATCCAGGACATCGCGCAGATCGTTCAGGATCACTACGTGATCGAGCGCGAGGCGCTCGTCGAGCTGCCGGACGACGACGTCGGCAGCCTGCCGATGCACAACATCACGCCGCGCCTGTCGGCCACGCCCGGCGCGTTCCGCCGGCCTGCACCAGCACTCGGCGAGAACAATCGCGAGATCCTGCTGCCGCTGCTCGGCGAACGCGAATACGAGCGGCTCGCCGGGCTGGGCGTGATCCGCACGCGCTAGGCGCGCCGTGCGAGGCGGCCGCGAACGACGGCCGCCGCACCCTGGACATTGCATGGAGGAGACACCATGAAGCCACGCTGGACCCATCGGCCGCCCGGCTCGAACTGGGGGGATTTCGGCCCTGACGATCAGAAAGGGCGCTTGAACTGGCTGACGCCCGACGCGGTGCTGCGCGGCGTCGCGGAGGTGCGTGAAGGCCGCGTGTTCTCGCTGAGCCTGCCGCTCGACGTGCCGCGCGGAGGCGGGCTGAACGCGCGGCGCCGGCCGCCGGCGATCATGCCGGCGCTGCACGGCGACAAGCCGTACTTCGGCTATCGGGCTGACGAACAGGTTGCCAACGCAACCGATGTGGTTTGCGACGATTCGTTCTGCATGCACTCGCAGTTCTCGACGCAGTGGGATGCACTGTCGCACGTCGGCTCGCTGTTCGATCCCGCGGGCAACGGCGAGCGCGCCCGCGTGTTCTACAACGGCTACCGGATGGACGAGCACATCCGGGTGCCCGAAGCGGGTGCGCCGCGCGGCGGTGCGCGCGCGCTCGGCATCGAGGTGATGGCGCAAACCGGCGTGCAGGGGCGCGGCGTGATGGTCGACCTGCGCCGCCACTTCGGCGACGAGCGGCGCAAGATCGGCTACGCGGAATGGATGTCGGTACTGCGCGCGGACGATGTGGTCGTCGAGCGCGGCGACATCGTATGCGTGCATACGGGCTTCGCCGATCGCCTGATCGAAGCCGACGCGCTCGGCGAGCCCGCCGCGCCGGACGTGTGCTGCGTGCTCGACGGCAACGATCCGCGCCTGCTCGAATGGGTCGACGCATCGGGGCTCGCCGCGCTCGCGGCGGACAACCATGCGGTCGAGGAGCGCCCGCGCCATGCGTCGGCGCGCGAGCGGCCCGGCGCGCTGATGCCGCTGCACGAGCTGTGCCTGTTCAAGCTCGGCATCCATCTCGGCGAGCTGTGGCATCTGACGCCGCTCGCCGACTGGCTGCGCGCGCATCGGCGCAACCGCTTCCTGCTGACCGCGCCGCCGCTGCACCTGCGCGGGCTCGTCGGGTCGCCGGTCAATCCGGTCGCCACCGTATGAACGCCGGCGCCGCGCGCACCCGCGCCGGCGCCCTGTCCGCCGCTTCGCGCAGACCGCGCGGGCGGATCACCGAGGAATCGCCATGTCCCATTCCCATGCGGCGTCGATCGCCGCGCGCATCGACCGCCTGCCCGCGACGGCCAGCATCTGGACGCTCGTGATGTTCCTGAGCGTCGGCGGTTTTTTCGAGATCTACGACCTGTTCCAGATGACCTACCTGCCGCCCGGGCTGATCCGCGACGGCATCTTTCACGCGGGCTCGCACGGCGTGCTCGGCATGTCGGACCAGGGCGCACTCGGCGCGGCGACGTTCGCCGGGCTGTTTGTCGGCGAGATGTTCGTGTCGCGCCTCGCGGACCGCATCGGACGGCGCGCGCTGTTCACCGGTGCGCTGCTGCTCTACACGGCGGCAAGCCTTGCGATGTGCGTGCAGACGCACGCGCTCGCCATTCTCGTGTGCCGCTTCGTCGCGGGCTGCGGCATCGGTGCGGAGCTGATCACGATCGGCGCGTTCCTGACCGAGCTGGTGCCGAAAGCAGTGCGCGGGCGTGCGTTCGCGCTGTGCTTCGCGATCGGCTATCTCGCGATGCCGGTGCTCGCGCTGGTGTCGTGGCTATGGGTGCCGCGCGATCCGCTCGGGGTGTCCGGGTGGCGCTGGGTCGTGCTGCTCGGCGGCAGCGGCGCGGTCGTCGTCTGGTGGCTGCAGTCGCGGCTGCCGGAGTCGCCGCGCTGGCTTGCCAGCACCGGCCGCGAGGCCGACGCCGAAGCCGTGCTCCAGCGGCTCGAGCAGGCGGTCGAGCGGGAATCCGGCCGGCCGCTGCCCGCTGTCCGGATGCCGGCCGTCGCAACGCCGGCCGCGCGGCGCGCGCCGTCGATGTGGGATGCGCGGCATCGCGGCCGCACGGCGATGCTGATCGTATTCAACGCGTTCCTGAGCATCGGCTTCTTCGGCTTCAGCCAGTGGCTGCCGACGCTGCTGGCCGCGCAGGGCGCGAGCGTCACGAAGAGCCTCTGGTATGCGTTCGTGATCGCGTTCGCGTATCCGGTGTCGCCGTTCGTTGCCGGCGTGCTCGCTGACCGCATCGAGCGCAAGTGGCTGATCGTCGCGTCGGCGTTCGGCGTCGCGCTGTTCGGCACCGCGTTCGCGATGTCGGCGCAGGCACCATTCGTGATCGCGTTCGGCCTGTTCGTCACGCTGTCCAACACGGTGCTCGCGAGCAACGGCACCGCGTACCAGTCGGAAGTGTTTCCGACCGAGATCCGCGGGCGCGCGCTCGGCTTCGTGCATTCGATCGGCCGCCTGACCGGAATCGCGAGCAGTTTCATCGTCGCGCTGCTGCTCGAGCGCGCCGGGGTGTCCGCAGTGTTCGTGCTGATCGGCGGCAGCATGCTGATCGTGATGGTGTCGATCGGTGTGTTCGGGCCGTACACCAACAACCGGGCGCTGGACGAGATCACCGGCCGCAGCGACGATGGCGCCGAGAACGCGGCGGCGGTGCGCGGGCTCGCCGCATTGCCGACTCGGCGTGTCGATGGGCGGCATAAAGGAGCCGGGGATGGGGCGGTGTAACGGCACCGGCAGCAACGGGGGCAAGGCGCGGATTCGAACGGTTTCAAGACGGCAGACACCGTCGGCGTAGTCGATCGAGCGTCGCCGCGTCGTGACAGGATTGCCCGGTTCAAAAACGCATCGCAAGGCAATGCCACTTATCCCGGGAGCCGGAATTCGCGTCCATCACGAATCTCCGGCTCAATCTGGATGCACGTGATTCCATGCTCACCGGCGAAGCCTGAAGCGGCAGCGCGCCTGCCGGTATTCGTGCCGTGACACCGAGACGCGAATCACGCAGATTCGCCGGATCTGCCCCGATCGTAGAACATCGCGAACAATTCGGATTGCGATCCGACACCCAGCTTCGCGTAAATGTGCTTCTTGTGCGCACGCACGGTCTCGAACGAAATCGACAGCTTTTCCCCGATCGCGCGTGACGAAAATCCGCTCAATGACAGCATCGCGACTTCGATTTCGCGCGTGGTCAACGCGCCGCGCCCGCTCTTTCCGGTCAGCATCCCGAAGCGCGCCTGCGGGTCGGGCGCTTCGCCTTCGGTCACGCGCGGCGCATCCTTGATCGCGAACGTCTCGAAGCGCAAGCGCTGCTGCATCAACGACAGGACCCAGGGCGTGTACAGCGTGAGCAACGCAATCTCGCGATCGTCGTACTTGCTCGTCTTGCCGAGCGAAAAGCCCAATGTGTGATCGCGATCGATCATGACGTTGAAATGCACTTCGTCGCCGACGATGTTTTTCCTGAAGTACCGCTGGTAGTACTCGGTCATCCGGAAATTGTCCGGCGCGACGTCGGCGAGCGTGTAGAAGCCCGACGCCTGCGTTTCGAACGCGGCGAGATAGAACGGATCGAGTTGATAGAGGGCGGCCAGATAGTCCTGAAACATCAGGTCGATCTTGCCGTCGGGCATGGCCTGCTCGGCAAGCACGAGAGGCGGCGCGGCGCGCGCGAAACGCAGCGCGACCCAGTTGTCGAACTCGAGATGCCGCTCGAGCACACGCGTGAGGCGTGCCCAGAAATGCGGGCCATCGAGGGCGTCGATGGCCGAGCCAATCTCCCGATGAAAAGCGAGATCTCGCCATTCGAAGTCCATCGTGTGCTCCGGTGAGGGTAACCCTGGCGGGGAATTTCAGGTCAAAAATAATAACCCGATAATCGGCCTCGCTTCGACAGGCAGGGGTACACGGCCTGTTTCGCTCGACCGCGCGTCGTATCAGAAGGGCAGGGCAGACGACGCGCCGATGAAAGGCTATTGGAAGGAGACGGTTTTCATGCAGGTAGAACTCGCGCAACTCTCGCTGATCGACGGCGACGTCGCGCACAACACGCGCAAGGTGATCGACACGATCGGGCGCGTCGACGTGGCAGGCGGCACGAAACTGATCGTGTTCCCCGAGACGACGTTGTCGGGCTTTCCGACCCGCGACAATGTCGCCGAAGTCGCACAGACGCTCGATGGCCCCGGATTATCCGCGGTACGCGACGCGGCACGACAAAAGGGCGTCGCTGTCGCCGCGGGCCTCGCCGAGCGCGACGGCAACCGGTTTTACAACACCACGGTACTTGTCGACGAGCAGGGCGACATTGTGCTGCGCTATCGCAAGACGCATCTGTGGGCATCGGATGTCGGTGTCTTCACGCCGGGTGACCGCTTCGCGACGTGCATCTGGAACGGCCTGACGGTCGGTCTGCTGATCTGCTACGACATCGAATTTCCCGAAACGGCGCGAGCCGTCGGCGCGCTCGATGCCGATCTGCTGATCGTCACGAACGGCAACATGGACCCGTTCGGCCCGGTGCATCGCCGCGCGATCGCGGCACGCGCGATGGAAAACCAGATGTTCGCGGTGATGGTGAACCGTTGCGGGGCCGGCGACGACAATCTGACGTTCGCAGGCCTTTCCGCGCTCGTCGATCCGTTCGGCGAAACCGCGCTGGAACTGGGCAGGGACGAGGCGGTCGTGCAGGCGAACCTCGATCTCACGCGTCTCGAAGCGAGCCGCGAACACTACAACTACCTGCACGACACACGCGTGGCGCTTGATCTCGCGCCGCTCGAGCAGTCGGACGGCCATCGCGCATTCATGATCGAAGCGCGTGGTCAGCGCGGCGAATAATCCGGTTTCGCAGTCCGTTCACGGCATCGCGCGGGCGTCATGCGTCGCCCGGGCGTGCCCGTTCAATCGAAATGTCGGCCGAAGGCACACAGGCATTCGCATCGGCCCCGAAGGTCCAGGAGATAACATGCAAGCGTCGTCATCCCATGAATCGCCGAGCCTGAAGCGCACGCTCGGCCTGCCGTCCGTGCTGCTGTTCGGCCTCGCCTATATGGCGCCGCTGATCGTCTACGGTACCTACGGCGTGCTCGCCAAGGCCAGCGACGACACGGCCGCGCTCGCCTATCTGCTTGCGCTGATCGCCATCGCGTTCACCGCGCTCAGCTACGGCAAGCTCGCCAGGCTCTATCCGACTGCAGGTTCAGCCTATACGTACACGCGCAAGACGTTCAACCCGCACCTCGGCTTCATGATCGGCTGGGCGACGCTGCTCGACTATTTCTTCCTGCCGATGGTGATCTGGTTGATCGGCGCTGCATATCTGAACGCCGCCTTTCCACATGTGCCGACCTGGATCTGGATCGTCGCGTTCATCGTATTGACGAGCGGCTTGAACATCGTCGGTATCGAACTGGCTGCGCGCTTCAATATCGTGCTGATGATCGTGCAGCTCGCGATCGTCGTGATGTTCGTGGCGCTGTGCTGGCACTACGCGTCAGCCGCGGCCGGGCCGGGCGGCATCGCGATGGCGGAGCCGTTCTTCAAGCCGCACGTGCCGTTCGGCGCGACGATGGCGGGCGCCGCGATCGCTGCGTATTCGTACCTCGGCTTCGACGCGGTGTCGACGCTGACCGAGGAAACGATCGAGCCGAAAAAGAACATGCCGCGTGCGATCTTGCTGATTGCGCTGATCGGTGGGGCGATCTTCGTGATAGCGGCATACACGATGCAGCTCGCGCACCCGGGCGTCGAATTCAAGGACACGGATTCAGCCGCGTTCGAGGTCGCGAAGATGATCGGCGGCGATGTGTTCGTCACCGTATTCCTCGCGGGTCTGATCCTCGCCCAATTCGCGTCGGGGATTTCCGCGCAAGCGAGCGTCGGCCGGCTGCTCTATGCGATGGGTCGCGACGAAATCCTGCCGAAACGCGTATTCGGATTCATTCACCCGCGCTTCAAGACACCGGCGATCAACATCGCGCTGGCGGGCGTGGTCGGCCTGATCGCGCTGAAGCTGGACGTCGCCACGTCGACGTCGTTCATCAACTTCGGCGCGTTCCTTGCCTTTACGGCCGTCAATCTGTGCGTGATTCGCCTGTATCTGTCGGGCAATCATGGCGAGCGCCGGATCGGGGTGTTCGGCGGGCTCGTGTTCCCGGTGATCGGCGCGGTGTCCGATATCTGGCTGCTCGTGAGTCTCGAGAAGGCGGCACTGGTCCTCGGCATCGCGTGGTTCGTGCTCGGGCTGGTATATCTGTGCTGGATTACGCGGCTGTTTCGTCAGGCGCCGCCGGAAGTGGCGATTTGATCGAGGTGAGGCGGGCTGCAGTGCGGTTGCTATGCGCGGATGCTTCGCGTCCCTTCCAGCGTCGGCGATCCTACAGTGCTTGCTTCAGGTGACCATTGCGAGGCAATAATAGTGCAGGTTCGCGTTCTGAGGAGATCGAATGCCGAAATCGTTCCCGCGCTTCACCCTCAAAGTGGCGCTTCAGCACATCGATCCGCCCGTCTGGCGTCAGATCGAAGTCGAAGGAACTGAATCGCTGCGCAAGCTGCATCACATTCTGCAAGCAGCTTTCGGATGGGAAGACACGCATCTTCACGACTTCCTGATCGATGGCATGACCTACGCCATGTTCGAGATCGATGATGTGGTGGACTTTGCTGACTCGGGCACGACTGCAGATGACCGAAAGGTTCGTCTGCAGGCGGTCCTGAAGCCAGGTTCGCGCTTCGTTTACCGATACGACTTCGGGGACGGCTGGAATCACAGCGTCGTCGTCGAGAAGATGGAAACGATCGAGGGCCAACCTTGGGGAGAAGCCCAAGTCATTGGCGGCGCCCGTGCTTGTCCGCCGGAGGACGTTGGCGGTCCATCCGGCTATGAGGCGTTCCTGAATACGCTATCCAACGATCCGGACAGTGAAAAGGCAGAGCGTTACCGAAACTGGATCGGGTCCGGCTTCGACGCGGAATTGTTCGATTTGCGCGCTGCCAATGCAGCGCTGTTGCGCATGGCTTCCAACCGTTGGGGCAATCGGTAACTCAAACTGCGTCAAGACTCTGGACGGCATGAAGACGAGCTGATGGACTTCATGACTCTAACGAGACCGCAGTATGCCGATAGAACCTTAGTGTTGCGCTGAAGCGGCTGATCTTCGGCGCGGGACGCAACACCGCCAAATGCACCAGTGTCGTAGCCATTTCAAGATGTCGTGGCGCCAGCTAAATAGAAATGTCCGGTTTTGAGGTTGGGGTTAGGGTTGGTTTCGCTGCCTGTTTGTCCTGGTTTATTCGTTACGCCGTGTCGAAGGCGGGCGTCTGAACGGGCAGGGCGCTTGCGTCGGATCCACTGTCCCTTGCAGACCGACGGCCAGGTTTGCGGGGTTGCGGTTGCGCCTGCCTGTGCTCAGCCAAATCCACAATCACTTGCTCGACGTCCGCCTGCACGAACTCGCGCTGCTTCTTCTTGCCCGGCTGAGGTTTGTTTCGATCGGTCTTGGTCGAATCGCCCCGGTTTGTTCGGGATGGGGCTTTACCGATGCGGCTGTTATCGCGTTGCGCCTGAATCGCCTGAGCGACCTGCAATACGTGACTCAGGCGCTTGTGTTCGACGACTGCGGCTTGATCGATCTCGGCGAGCCGATCGTACTGCCTGCAGGGCAACACCTGACCCTCCGTCCGGAGCTCGATGCGCCCGTCCGGGTACTCCCACACGTCGATGTAGCGGTGAATCAGCTTCCGGTTCTCTGGGGTGTCGTCCAGCAGGTACATCACCCGGTCGTACTGCACCGTCAGCGACTTCGTCACTTTCCGCAGTTCGCGCCACGTAAGCGTCAACTCAAGGCTCTCGTCGTCCCGCAGTGGCCGATGAGCGTCGAAACTGCTCTTCGGTGGCTTCGCGAAACGTGCGTTGTAGGCCGCCATGAAGGAGGGTGCATAGGCGTTCGCCTCGGCCACCGTGCTGATCCCGCGCAGCCGCAGTTCCTTGACCAGCCGGTCCTGCAGCGTCAGGTGCGCACGCTCGACCCGCCCCTTGGCCGGGCTGCTGTTTGCGCAAAACGTGTCGATGTTCAGCTCGTACATCGCGCGGCCGAAATGCGTCACCCGATTGCCAGTCGTGCCCGGGTTGACGTTGCGAAACACGCTGTACTTGTCGCTGTACAACGCCATCGGCTTGCCGTGACGCTCCAGATACGCGCGCGTCGCCTCGAAGTAGCTGAAGGTCGACTCGGTCGCCGTGAAATGCAGCATCATCAACCGGCTCGTCGCATCGTCCACGTATACCAGCAGCGTGCAGGCTGGCGCCCGATCCTCGAACCAGCGGTGGTCGCTACCGTCGATCTGGATCAGTTCGCCCAGGCACGCGCGTCGTGCCCGTGGCTGGTAGACCTTCGGCGGCCGCTGCCGGCGCGGCACC